>NZ_CP038255.1:32500-334166 GCF_004564135.1 Terasakiella sp. SH-1
GAACAGATAATAACCTAAACACAATCGTTACAAAAAAGCCGCCCAGATGGACGGCTTTTGCGTTTATATACCAACGCGGGGTGGAGCAGCCCGGTAGCTCGTCAGGCTCATAACCTGAAGGTCGTCAGTTCAAATCTGGCCCCCGCAACCAACAAGACCCTGTTACTTCATTGAAGTAGCAGGGTTTTTTAATGCCTACGGCGCTAAGTTTGACAGCGTGAATCTACCCTGATACAAAATGAGGCAAGGAGTTATTCAATGTCCAAATCCTATTTCACCGATGAATTTAAAATTGATGCTGTACAGCAGATTACGGAACGGGGCTATTCAGTGGCAGAAGTTTCCCGGCGTTTAATTCATCATTCTGATCGTGGCGTGCAATATGCTTGTAAGGATTACCGCAAAACCCTTAAGCGGCACCGCATGAAAGCCTCTATGAGCCGCAAAGGAAATTGCTGGGATAATGCTCCCATGGAGAGCTTCTTCAACTCCCTGAAGACAGAATGTGTCCACCGAAATCACTTCAAAACGCGAAAGCAGGCAAAAGCGGCCTTGTTTGAATATATTGAAATCTTCTACAATCGACAGAGGCTACATTCAGCCATCGGATATAAAACGCCTCTACAAGCTTGCATGGAAATGACCATGAAAGCAGCCTAACAAAAGACCATACTGGTCCGGGATTCTCGAAACAGGTCAGTTTCTGTTTATCATAAAGTATAGGTCAAAAGGGGGCTTTTACTTCTTTCGTCTAGTCGAAAGTTGGCAGGATATATGCTAAACTGTTGTTATAATTAAATATTGAAATAATATTACATTTTTTGGCGAAAAATTTTACATTTATGTTGCTAAATGATGTGTATTTGGTTACAAAAATAGCAACTAAAACGAATGCTATAAGAAATGAAGCGTCTAGGAGATCAAAATGGACCCGCAAATGGTATGGGACATGATGGACGAAAGCGAAGCAGAGGTGGATACCCACACAACGCTGTGTCAGTCTATTGAGCCTGAAGTTGAGCGAGAGAGTTTTGAAGAAAAGTCGGCAAGAAAGGTAAGTGCGGGCTGGATGGGGTTCCCTATGTATGGGTTGAACCGCTAGGCATTTATTGATTGAATTGATGAAAACCCCGTGCTGTTTGGTCTGGCGCGGGGTTTTCTGTTGAAAGAGGTTGAGTATGGAACCATCGCTATGGATTAAACGTTTTTCTTCTCTTGTCGAATCTGGAGGGAAAGTTCTGGATGTCGCTTGCGGTGGGGGACGCCATGGTCGTTTGTTTTTGCAACAGGGCCATTCAGTGGTATTCATTGATAAGAATATTGAAAAGCTTCATGACCTCGCGCAGCATGAACGTGCAGACATCAGGGAAATGGACCTTGAAGATGGCAAAATATGGCCGTTTGAGAGTCGGGCATATGATGCGATTATTGTCACAAATTACCTGTATCGCCCCCATTTAAACGCAATGGTAGGGAGCTTGAAAGAAGGTGGCATACTGCTTTATGAGACCTTCGCTGTCGGCAATGAACAGTTTGGTCGCCCTCGCAGTCCTGACTTTTTATTACAGGCAGGCGAGCTTTTGGAACTGGTTCAAGGCCGTTTGCAGGTTGTGGCCTATGAACATGGTATTGACGGTGAAAAAGTGGTGCAGCGCCTGTGCGCTGTTCATAGCGCTGCACCTGAGATGCTTAATCCGGTTTTAGCGTAAGAAGGGATTGCTGCGTTTTTCATCACCGATGGTGGAAAGAGGGCCATGACCAGGGATAAAGACCACATCGTCACCGAGCGGGAAAAGTTTGCTTTTAATGGCATTGATCAGGTCGTCATGATTGCCTTGGGGGAAATCGGTGCGCCCGATTGAGCCCTGAAACAAAACATCGCCCACAATGGCAACGCGTGTTTCTTGGTCAAAAAAGACCACGTGACCGGGGGTATGGCCGGGGCAGTGCAAGACATCAAGGCTGACATTGCCAAATGTGATGCTGTCCCCATCTTCCAGCCAACGGGTTGGGGTAAAGGTTTCAGTTTCAGGAAAACCAAATTGAACACATTGGTCTTTGAGTTGGTTTAACCAAAAACTGTCCCCTTTATGAGGGCCTTCAATGGGTAAATCTTGATAGACAGCCAGTTCTGCAACACCACCCACATGATCAAGATGACCATGGGTACAAAGAATCTTTTCCAGTGTGATGCCTTCCTTTTTCACGGCTTCCAGAATCGTTTCTACATCGCCGCCTGGATCAACCAGACAACCTTTCATGGTGTCTTCACACCAGATGAGAGAACAGTTTTGGGCAAAAGGTGTAACCGGGATTAATGTTGCTTTCATGGGATTAAAATCATTTCCAAATAATATCGTTGCGCTGCAGTATGAAAAGAGGGTTGATGAAAGTCAACGAAACTAGGGGCAGGACCTGTTCATTTATTGAATTTGGTTTGTAAAAAATGTCGCAAGGCAAGGAAAGGGCTTGCAGGAAGAGTATTTCTCTTTCAAAAGTCATTGATGTGGCTTTTGCGTCATTTTCTACAAATCCTGAAGGGACGGGTTAAAAATAAATAGGTCCTGACCCTAAGGCCGTAATTTGGATTATGGCCCAAAATCATATTAATTGGATGAGCAACGATTATGACACGTATTTTTCTGGATGTTGATGAACCCACGCAGGACTATCAAGGTCCGGCCCTTTTTGCATCCGGTCATCG
Organism: Terasakiella sp. SH-1; assembly: GCF_004564135.1. NCBI lineage: Bacteria > Pseudomonadati > Pseudomonadota > Alphaproteobacteria > Rhodospirillales > Terasakiellaceae > Terasakiella > Terasakiella sp. SH-1. The sequence goes on from NZ_CP038255.1 coordinate 35,205, forward strand.
GGTGTTTTTTCTTTTTGCCGCACTGAGCGCTGTTGTCTTTTTGGATTTATGGCTTCTGGCTTACATTGATTATATTGACCTTTCTTCGGCCTGGCATGGTCACGAGATGGTTTTTGGGTTTGCTTCTGCTGCGATTACAGGTTTTTTGATGGCAGCGGTACCAACATGGACCAATAGTGCAAAGTTTTTGGGGACAAAGGTCATTTTTATGGCCGCAATCTGGCTTTTGGGGCGTATCGCAATTGGCCTGGGGGAACTGGATGAAGCTTATGAAATGGTCTCCTGGCTTGATTTGCTCTATCTCCCTCTTCTCGCGTTTGAAATTATTAAACGTCTTGTTGGGGCTGGCAATAAGCGCAACTATATTGTTGGGGTGATTCTGGTTTCCCTGTGTATCTGTAATGTGATGTGGCATTTCGGAGACCAAGGCGCTGCGGTGCGTGGTGGTGTCTATGTGATTATTGCCATTGCTGCCTTGATCAGTGCGCGTGTCATTCCGGCGTTTACCCAAAATGCCTTGCGTATGAAACTGCAAACAGAAATCACCTGCTCTACCCCGCAATGGACACATATGGCCGCTGTGATTTTGGTCTTGTTAACGGCTTTATGTACCCTTGTGTCTGTTCCAGAAGACATTGCGGGCGCCATTGCTGCACTAACGTGTCTCCTCTTGTTTTATCGCATGTTGGGTTGGCATAGTTTTCGGACATGGGATAACCCGATTGTGTGGGTTTTACACGCAGCTTATGTCTGGCTACCAATTGGGTTTGGCTTGAAAGCACTGGCAGATTTTGGCCTGTGGCAGGATGCCAATGCTGCCTTGCACGCCTTGACAACAGGGGGAATTGGCGTGTTGATCCTGGCCGTTGCGTCTCGTGCGGCCTTGGGGCATTCAGGGCGTAAGCTGGAAGCATCCAAGACAACGGTGTGTGCCTATATTCTGGTTATTCTTGCTGCGATTACCCGAACCTTTGCGTTGGATGAAAACTGGGTCATGCTCTCAGGTACGCTTTGGGTTATTGGCTTTTTGTTATTTACCATTGTCTATACCCCAATCTTGGTTAAGCCCCGGATTGACGGTTTACCGGGTTAAATTCTTACAAGTTGATTAATTCGCTTGTTTGTAAATGTTATTGTTGTAAAAAGTAAGGCATCTGTTTCTCGGAGAGCCATGCAAACTGTATGTGTTCTGCCATTATTCGAGGTTTTGGATGCCCAAACGCCTGTTTATCTACCCGATCATTACGTTTGTCGGCATTTTGATACTATGCAGTTCTATCGTACAACTTTTTAATGAGATAAATAAACAGTCTCGTGAACAAGCTTTGTCATTTGCCAGTTCTGCCATTGCACAGGCTCTGCAACAGCAAATCGTTGTCGGAATTGCCTCAACCAGTATGCTTGAGGCAACATTACGGCTGGCAGATTTTGATACATCTGATTTTGAGAGCTGGGGGGCTGAAATTTTATCGACGAACCCCTCTGTCAGTACGGTGCAATTAGCCCCAAAAGGGGTGGTGAGGCAAATTTACCCGATGTCAGGGCATGAAAAAGCGGTTGGTCATGATCTGCTGGCTGATCCCCGGCGTTTGCGTGCGGCAATGGATGCCATTCAGGAACAGCGTTTGACAATGGTGGGGCCGCTACGATTGATCCAAAACAATCGCATGGCCATTATTGCGCGTAAGCCCGTTATGCAAAAAGTCGGGGGACAAGAGGTCTTTTGGGGCTTTTCCATTGCGTTGATCTATATTGAGGATTTGGTGGGCAAGGCGATGCATCGCCTTGATCCAGTAAAATGGAGCTATCGGCTAGAAGGGGATAACCCGGATACACCGGAACTTAAGCTGATCGCAAAATCAGAAACGAATGTGGGCCCCAATGCCAAGGAATTTCCCGTTCATGTTCCCAACGGTGTTTGGAAACTAACCGTTGATATGGTGGATGATACTGTCGTGTTTATGAACCAGTATCTGCTGTATCTCATGGTTTTTATTGTAGCCTGTTTTGCCACAGCTTTTGTTTTTTATCTGGAAAAGAAATCCTATCGTCAATCACTGGCCTTACGCCAATTAAATGCTGAGCTTCAAGAGGCAAGAGATGAATTATCCCGTGATAATATTTTAAAGGATAAGTTTTTCTCCATTCTGGCTCATGACATGAGAAATCCGTTCCAGTCCATGATGTTGGTGACGGAATTGATTAATCAGCATGCGGATAAAATGAGCAAAGAAGAAATCATCACCAAGGTCGGACGCATCCATTTGATCGGGGAGCGTATGGTCGAGCTGTTGGAAAACCTGCTGGAATGGGCTGGGGGACAGTTGGGAACGCAGGATTTACAGATAGAACAACTGGACTTGAATGAAATGATTCAGGGAAATGTCGAACTTGTCCGCCCCTTAGTGGAAAGAAAAGGCGTGATGTTGAAAACAGACCAGCAAACCTCAGTGGCTTATGGCAATCCCCATGCCGTCCAAACGGCCCTGCGCAATCTGATGAATAATGCCATCAAGTTTACCCCAGAAAAAGGACAGATCGAGGTAAAAACCCGGCCTTACGATGGTGGGGTTGCGATTATCGTGGGTGATAATGGTGTGGGGATGACGCCTGATCAGATGAAAAATATTTTTGCCCTGGATGAGAAAACATCAACAGCAGGGACAAGTGGGGAAAAGGGCACAGGGCTTGGCTTGCCGTTAAGCTGTGAGCTGCTGGAAAAAAGCGGGGCTAAAATGGTTGTGGAAAGTGAGGCTGGCAAGGGGAGTATCTTCCGGATTATCCTGCCACAGGGACCCAAGGCAGAGTATTGAGTCTAACCCTACGTATTTGTTGCGATTGAAACAGATGGATAAGCACGTCATAGTTCCAAAGCTTGAATGATGGGAGTTTGATGTGACACATAGCCCTTTGACCATGGTGTTTCGGGTGTTTCTACCCTTTGCCTTTGGTTACTTTTTGTCTTACCTCTACCGTGTTGTAAATGCGGTGATTGCACCTGATCTGGTTTCTGATTTGGGACTGGGGGCTGATGTGTTGGGGTTTCTAACAGCCTCTTACTTCCTGACCTTTGCGGCCTTTCAAATTCCCTTGGGGGTGTTACTGGATAAACACGGTCCACGCACTGTTGAGGCCGTGTTGTTGCTTTTTGCCGCAGCGGGTGCAGCCCTGTTTGCCATGGCGGAAGATAGTTTGTCTCTTATTGGCGGTCGTGCCTTGATCGGTTTTGGGGTCTCGGCTTGTCTGATGGCTTCTTTCAAGGCTTTTACATTGTTTTATGAAAGCTCGAAGTTACCTCTGGTCAATGGGTTTATTATGGCAGCTGGTGGGCTCGGCGCGGTGGCTGGAACAGCACCGACGGAGCTGGTCGTACAGGAATTTGGCTGGCGTGGTGGCTTTTGGGGCTTGGCTGGGTTGACGCTTCTTTGTGCATTATGTGTCTATCTTTTGGTTCCCCCCAGTGGACGGGTGGCTCAGAACACAAGCCTTCGAGATCAGATGGTCGGGGTCAAAGAAATTTTTACCAGCCGTTTTTTCTGGCGTGTGGCTCCCATTACCATGATGTCTCAGGCGAGTTTTATTTCCATCCAAAGCTTGTGGGTTGGCCCCTGGCATCGTGATATTGCCGGGTTGGAACGCGGTGATGTCGCCAATATGTTATTCTGGCTGGCCCTTTGTATGGTCGCAGGTTTTCTGGGCCTTGGGGTTTTAAGTGAACGTTTGGCCCGACGCGGGATCAGCACATCTTTTATTTCGGGCTTGTGCATGTTGATTTTTATGGTCTGTCAGCTGGCCGTTATTCTGGAATGGGCCGTGGATTACTCCCTGTTCTGGCTGGGCTTCGGCTTCTTTGGAACAGCCGGTATTTTGCAATATGCCATCCTTTCCCAACATTTTTCAGCTCATCTGGCCGGGCGGGTCAATACGGCAATTAACTTGCTGGTTTTCATCGCCATCTTCATCTTGCAATCCGTAAGCGGCTGGGTGATCAACCTGTGGGAACCAACCGCTGAGGGAACTTATGTAAGTGAAGCCTATCAGGGTGCCTTTGTGATGTTTTTGTTGCTACAGGTGGGTAGTTATATCTGGTATGTTTTACCGAAGAAATAGGTTTTGGCCCTAGGGTATTAATTCACTTGGCATGATGGTATTTGCGTTACTTGCGTCACCCAGAATGTTTCCCACCCTTTTGTATGGCTTGTGTTTGCAGTATGGATCACTTCGATGCAAGAGATATCGGAGAAACGTTTTGCAAACCCATCAGCCACCCATGGGGGAATGGTTCTGTCAGCTTTTCCTGCATAATGAATTTGGGGTATATTTTCTAAAGCTACAATATAATCAACCGGGTTCAGCGAATGCGAGATTGGTGATACGTTATGGTGGGTATTTATAGCCTCATGATCCAAATTTCCCGCAATGGTTCTAAGGGAGAGAACATCGCTTCGCGTTGCAGCAAGCAAGCTTGCAATGGCCCCACCACCAGAAAAACCAACAAGGTGATACTGCCCCTTAAGGTGATCCAAAATTTCCTGATAGCTGCTTAGGACTTCTTTTGAAAAACGGTGTGAGGTCCAAATCTTACGGGTGCAGTTTTTTTGTTGAGTAAGGTCCACATATTGGCACGGTCTTGCCAGGTATAGGAGGTTAGGAACAGCATCTAGGGCGCTAAGCTTCATCCCTATAGGGTTTAAGGGGGTAGGATTGGAAGAGATTGTGCGGCGATTGACCCAGGCGAAACCATCGCCTTCAATATAGACGGTCCATACAGGTAAAACAGAATGATGACGTTTTAAGCTGAAAATATCAAAAGAGGTCGTTTTGAAAGTTTGCGAAACCAAGTTTGTCTGCTGAGCAATTTTATCTGCAATATGAACACGATGTTCAAGAGAGACCGTTTGACAGGCTGATAAAATCACAAGCAGACACAGTAGCGTGAATGGTTTTACCCTTCTCATTTCAGCTTTTTAAATTGTTTGGTAAACCCCTTGAGGGAAACTTTAACCACGGCTGTTTTTGCACTGTTCCAAGGACGGAAGCCAATTTTCATAACCTCTCCATCCTTGAGAAAATCATGCAGAGCATTACCCGTGATTTTGAGCCCTGCATCACAGCCTTGTTGAAGGCATCGCAAAAAGGTGAGTTTGTGTTCTTTGCGGTTGTCAATTTTCAAGACAGCACCGGAACGAAGATCAATACCTAAAGGAAAACGAATACTGATAAAGGGTTTACGCCTTTTCGTCTTTTGATCTTCCGCATATTGCACGACAAGGCCAAGTAATTTGGAAACCTTTTCTTTGCCGTCTTTGACAAAGATGTTTTGGACCAATTGACATTTCTTTGGGTCAGGGTCACTACAATTCATGGCCCAATTGCTCTTGGTTTCTTCTGCGAAAACCGACAGAGGAAGCAGCAAACAAAAAGAGATCAGGATAAGTTTTATTTTCATCTTAGAAATTATAGCGGAGTTCCAAACGGGCACCATGGCTGATGTAATCAGACTTTTTGCGGCCATCATAGTCTGCTGTCAATTCCCACAAACCGTCCGCAGAATGCCATGTTACACCCGCCCCGTAAAGGATGCTGAATTGAGCGACGTCTGCCCCTTTGACCTGAAACGCATCGCCCCCACCAACAAACTGCTGATTTGACACCGCCCGATCTCCAGCGAAATCATAGGCTGCCATCAGTTTAAATTCAGGTGTCAGGGTGCCATTGTCAATTTGTGCCTGGAAAGCGTATTTGGCCCCCAAGACCAGTTCCGCAATGGTCGTGTCTTCATCATCAACGTTAAGATTAAGAGACTCTGCCCCAGTCTCAGTGTAGTGCATGAACAAAATGGAAATAGCCGTTGGGCGTCAGTTGATGGCCGTTTTCCAACAGCAAACGCGAACCGCCACCTAAGCGAATGCCGGCTTCATAACCGTATGTCTTACCTGTGGCAATACGGTCCAGACCGTTAAAGTTCATTCGCCGTGAAGACGAAATATCGTTATACGCAAAATTGGCTTGCCCTTCGAGGTAATAAGCCCCCATATCCACATCGCTATAAAGTCCGACACGATAGCTATCAAAATCTGTTTGGTTATTCCCACTACCTTTGCCATCGACATTCGTTCTGGAATAGGCAAAGCTTACTCCATAACGCCAGTCATCATGGGTCAGGCGATCCATCCCAATCATGAAACCAATGGTATTGGCATCAAAACCGGCAATGCCACCGCGATAGCCCTGATCAACTGTGGTGCCGAAGATACGCCCCCATGCCCCGCGATCACCCCAGCCCAATGTTTCATCACCTGTGGCAATCCCGGTATGGGAACGAAGAGAACCATCACGTAAAGAAGCCAAACGTTCACTAACCAGGTTAAAGCCTGTCACTGTATTAGCTGCTGCTGTTTGGTTGCCTGATGCCCCACCTGTTGGATCATTAAGTAGCATTTCACCAACCGTGTTGGCTTGTGCCACCGTTACCCCTTGGATCGCCGATTGGGCTGTTGGGTCACTCCCCGTTGCCCCCAAGGCTTGGGACAAGGAGTTTGTTGCATTGCCTGTCGTTCCTTGTGGAGAAGACAGGCTGACGATCTTGATTTTCAAATCTTGGGCATCGGAACTATCATCTTGTACATCGTAAAGCGCATAATCCTGTAAGATGATAGACCCGTTGCTCATCAGGGTTGCATAGCTGGTTGTCGCATTCTGGTCTGAATTGATAACCGTAATCGTATCCCCATCACTCCATGATTGACCTGCCGCTGTATCAAGCCCGATAGTTAGGGTTCCTGTGAGGGTAACAGTATCACCAGCAGCATTAATGACTGTTGTCGTATTGGGGTCAAATGTAGACGTTTTTTTGATCGTCAAAGTATTGGAACGGCTTGCTGCCCCAATAGTAATGTTATTGTTGGTGACAATTTGGTTACCAAGAGTGAAAGAACTATCTGATGTAGCGCCAAGGGTAATGGCATTCGTCCCTGCAAGAGTTAATGTTTTCGAAGCAGCGGTTAATTCTGTGGTGAACGTCCCATTAATCGTCAAATCACCTGTTGCCGTCATGGTCAGGCTATTAGACCCAGCAATGCTGCTTGTCCCGGCAATGATAATATCATCACCAGCGGTAATAGAGGCATTATCCGTTGCATTGGAGTTGATGGTGCCGTTGAGTAAAACATCTTGGGCCGCACTTAAGGTTGGATCGTTTCCACCCGTGAAAGTGACAGTCCCGTCAATATCCATGCCGCCATTGGTGTCTTGAACTGTTACAGCACCGTTGGTCGTATCAATAACCATGGTGCCATCAATGTCATAACCGTAATAACCTCGGCTGGCATTATTATCACTATGCGTGGTAACATTGGATTTAAATGTTGCTGTCGCTCCACTTGTAATGTTGATCTGATCTAAACGGCCCGTACCACCAATTACACTGTTAAACGTCACATTGGTTGCCCCACCCTCACCAATGGTCAAAATACCTGTACCGTTTCGAGCCGTGCCAGCACTAATGTCCATGGCATCAATGGTACCGGTAACCGTTTGGGCTGATGTTCCGTAAAATAGCAACGTCACGGTATCTGTTTCATCAAAGTCAGACTCAATCCAGATAGAACCTGCCCCAATATCAATATCCCCTTGAATCCCAACGACTACATCGCCATCGCCATCAATTGTCGAGCCACCGTTGTTTGTTCCGTATGTGCCATTACCTGAGTCGATATAGATATCGAGATCGTTTGCGTCGGTCCCCACATCACCACTGATGTCACCTGTTACATTGAAACGAAAAGTCGTGCCTCCATCGGCCCCACCATCAGTCGCATCCCCAAAGATTAATCGGTTGGTGCCATTATTATCCAAAACAGTGACAGATCCAATTTCACCGACATTGTTGGCATCAGTCCCATCAGCATCAATAAAAATAGAATCCGCACCTGTGGTGGCATCGTTGCTGATTGTGATAGAGGTTGCTTGCCCTTCACCATCATTGGTCGCGTCAATGGTAATGGTATCAGCGCCATCAACGTTAACCGCAGCCCCAGACTCAATTGACGTGCTCACATCAGCGGCTACCGTGTCGGTCGAAACGAGAGTAGCCAGAGCCGCCGCAGAAACACCTGCGAAAAGAACTTTACGGAAATTAAATATCAACTTCATTGCAATGAGTACTATTCTAATTGAAAGGACTGACGTTAACCTGAAAACGGATAACACCCTAAACTGTAGATTGCAATATGTACATTTCCCTGCTCTTAAAAGGATTCAGCGCTTGCTTGGTCTGTTAAAAAAGTTGGATGCCGGTTAAAAACTTATGGAACAGGAAGGCAATCAACTGATCCTGCCGTGTCTGATAAACAAGACCACTTAGACAAACTTGCTCGGACTGGACCTGTACGGAACAAGTGGAGTGCGTCTCCTGCTGACTACAGGAGAATATGATGAGTCGCAAACGCACCCCAGAATTTAGAGAAGAAGCCGCCTGTGTTGCTTTAAACAGTAACCAATCCCGCAAAGTGGTCGCCGCCGATTTCGGCATTAGTGTCGGCTCTTCGCCGTGAAGTACGAGAACTGCGGGAGGAGAGGGCTCGCGAAGCGGACGGAACGGCACATTCTAAAAAAGGCGGCTCGTTACTTTGCGAGCCAAAAGCCGTGAAGTTTCAGTTTGTTCACCAGCACCGTGATATCTACAGTATTGCAGGTCTGTGTCGTGCCATGAATATTTCTCAGAGCGGCTATTTTGCTTGGCGAAAGCATCCTGCCAGTAAACGCTAACGTAAAGGTATGGTTCTGCTTGCCCGCATCAAATCCATTCACTACGCTAATTATCAATCCTATGGACGAGGCCGCATGACAGATGAATTGCAGGAAGAAGGAATTTGCGTCGGTGAACACCGCGTTGCCCGGATCATGAAGCAGAACAATCTGCGGATCGTGCAAAGCCAGAAATTCAAACGCACAACCGATAGCGATCACAAACATAATATCTCGCCTAATCTGTTGGATGGTAATTTTGCTGCGACAGCACCGGATCAAAAATGGGCGGGAGATATCACCTACCTGTGAACGGGTGAAGGTTGGCTCTATTTGGCGGTTGTTATCGACCTTTATCTGGGGTCGCAAGACACCTTCTATGTCGGCACGTTAAAAGGTGTGGGACGGGTTTATCAGCAGACTTATGTGGACACCTATTCCAAGATTGCCTTTGCCAAGCTTTACAGCACCAAAACACCGATTACGGCGGCTGACACCCTGAATGACAAAGTCCTGCCGTTCTATGAGGAAAATGATTTGCCTGTCTTGCGTATCTTAACAGATCGCGGCACTGAGTTTTGCGGAAAAGCGGATCAGCATGATTACCAACTCTTCTTGGCAATCAACGATATTGAGCACACTAAAACCAAAGTCAAACACCCGCAGACAAACGGCATTTGTGAACGCTTCCATAAGACCATTTTACAGGAGTTTTATCAGGTCACATTCCGCAAGAAAATTTATGAAACCATCGAGCAATTACAAAATGATCTGGACGAATGGCTGGATTATTATAACAATGAACGCACCCACCAAGGAAAAATTTGCTGTGGACGTACACCCATGGAGACCTTGTTGGATGGAAAGCAAATCTGGCAGGACAAGTTTATAGGCTAAACTCGACCTGACAGTCACCGCATCAAAGCGGGTAAGTGTCAGATCACATCGGGACTACTACACATAAAAAAAACCGACCCACTTAGGATCGGTTTTTTTTTATGTCCAAGAAACCTCTGGGGCTCTTAGTTCAAAGAACATTCCTGCTCTTCTTCGATCACACCGGAATCAACGATTTCGATGATACGGCGGCTTTGTGCATCGGCAGGACAGCCACAAGAGTAGTCACCACTTGCTTCGTGCAAATCAGCTTGTTTCAGGTGCCACTTAGCTACTTTTCTGTGATCATCAGCTTTCATAATCTTACCTTAAAGTTCTTTTTTAAAATCGTTCTACCTTTAGAACATTGTCCAAAGGAAATCAACATGGTGTTCACCAAGTTTCACAAAAAACTTTAGGGGCTGCCCCAGATAACTACGCTAGCTCCTGTTTAACCCATTGTTTCAAAATATGTAATTGGCATTTAGGGTTCGGATTGTTAAAACGCCACTCACATTCCTCTAAAAATAGCGGAAAATGCTCCTTTGGGACACCATTGAATTTCCGCATATGTCGCTTCGCCTGATTCCAAAAGTTCTCAATGCCATTGATGTGATTTTGTTGTCTGCAAAGCGTTCTGAATGGTTGATACGGTAGTGTCTGAATTCGGACACATACAGCATGTTGTAACCGTGCCAACTGTCAGAATAAACGATGCTGTCAGGCACAACTTTTTGCTCAATAATCGGTAACGATCATAGATACGCTTGATCCATTTACTTTCGTCTTGGTTTTCAACCAGCATTCCATCTTGGATACGGTACCCAAAGGGTGGCGGTCCTCCGTGCAATAGCCACTTTGAACCTTCTTCAACTTACCGATCTGACTTCTTTCACGACGTAAAGCATTGTCGTACTGGCTGATCTCACTGAGTATGCCAAGCACTAAGTCATCCATTGGACTACTGAGTGAAATCACTCCCGATGGCGTATATAATCGAACATCGTTCTGTTTTAACTTCCACCTAATACCACCCCATGTCTTTTGGTTCCTACTTAAACGATCAGTATTGAAGACGAATAAGTGCGCGACCTTCCCTTCTTCAATTTCAAGCATCAGTTTGCGAAGCACTGGACGATTGTGGAGGTCTTCAAAGCGTGACGACCTTCCCCCTTCGTTCCAAAGTTTGTATTCGAAACCAAGTTCATTCGCCTTGGCGATACCCAGTTCTTCTTGTGACTGTAATGATGTTCCCTGCGCTTCCTGAACTGCCGATGAAACGCGGGTGTATATGTGAAGTATATCTGTCATAAAGCCCAGAATACCGGGCTTTTCAGATTTTCCGGAGAGAATTTTACGTGTCGCAGGCTATACCCATACATCATTTTGTGCAGTTAAATCGCCTCCACTCTCTCCTGTATTTACAACACCCCGTGGTTCAACAAGAAGGACGTGGCATTCCTGCTCTGCAACAGGCTTATGTTTAACCCCTTTAGGAACGACGAACATTTCGCCTTCGTTCAATTCAACGGTTTTATCTGTAAACTCAATAGACATCGAACCGTGAATAACCAAAAAAACTTCATCAGTATCTTGATGATCGTGCCATACAAACTCATCTTTGAACTTTGCCAACTTGAATTGATAATCATTCATCTCAGCAATTACACGCGGCGACCAGTGTTCTGAGAATTTGGTCAGTTTGTCTTTCAGATTAATAACGTTGCCGTCCATAGTGCTTGCTCCTATTAATTAATTCGAATGAAAAAGTAGTTTCAAACCAAGCCCTAAAAGGCAGGCTCCTGTGACTTTTTCTATCACTCGTTTGCTTTTAAGAATAACCGTTTCAAGACGATTGTGGGTCAAAAGTAAGGCTACGACCGCGAACCACATTAAATGTACCAATGCTATAAAAAGTCCCAAAAACAGTTGGTAGGATAATGTTGTCGTTGGTGAGACGACTTGTGTGAAAAGCGCAATGAAAAATAAGGCTGTTTTGGGATTTAATGCGTTACTCAAGAAGCCATTTCTAAATGCTGCCATTTTACTGAAATACTCACTTTGACCGACTTCGGCAGCACTCTTTTCTTCTTGTTTATTCGGAAGGAAAGACGAAATACCAATCCATGCAAGATAACATGCTCCCATAACTTTCATCGTTTCTAAAAGCCATGAATTTTCCAAGAGAATGTATGCCAACCCGAACACTGTATACGTGACATGAACTGAAATGCCACATGCGATACCAAGTGCAGTAAGCAAACCAGATGTGCGCCCATAACGAATGCTATTTCTAAGCGTCATCGCAAAGTCAGGACCGGGGCTAATGACTGCAAGGCATGTGATTGCAAGAATAGATATGACTTGAGCATCCATCTTTTATGTTCCCATTACTCATAATTCGGTTTCTTCATCTCTATTGAAACACTGATTTATGTGGGATAAAATTCATTATTTGTACGATTTATTGTGAGTTTTATTCACAGGTATGAAACCGCTACCTTCATTATCTTCACTTCAAAGTTTCAGCGTTGCCGCAAAACACCAAAGTTTTACAAAAGCAGCCAATGAACTGAACCAAACACATGGAGCCGTTAGCCGTGCTGTAAAGCAACTGGAAGACTATTTTGGCGTTTTGCTTTTCGAACGTCGAAATCGTCGTTTGTATATTACAAGCAAAGGCAAAAAGTTTGCTGAACAGATCACAATACTTCTGGAACAAATCGAAGATGCTTGCGAAGAACTCACGTCTTCACCATCGGACCACAAGTTAGCCATATCCTGTGAACCTTCGCTTGCCATGCGGTGGTTAATGCCCCGCCTTGAAGAATTTCGAACAATACACGCTGGATTGGATATTCACCTTTCAACTGCTGGCGGACCTATTGACCTCGCTGAAAACGGTATAGACATTGCGATCCGTCGATCAGATTTCAAATGGGCAGAAGATTATTGGGTTACTGATTTAGGTAATGAAGCGATTGGTCCCGTATGTAGCCCTTCATATATCGAAAAACATCCAGATTTAAACTGGACCCTACTACATACAAGAACCCGCACAGAAGCATGGCATGACTGGAAACAGTTATCTAATCAAGACATTCAATGTGATAATGAAAAGTTCTTTGACCATTTTTATTTCAGTTTACAAGCAGCCGTCGCAGGAATGGGGGTAGCGATTGGTCCAAAGATACTTGTTGAAGATGATTTGAAAAACGACCTCTTGATAGCACCGTTTGGCTTCAAAGAAACATCTGTCAATTACGTCGCTTTGTCATTAAAGAATCCCACTTCAAATGAAAAGGTTCATGCTTTCATCAACTGGATGCAAAACGCATCTACGACCGTGTTTCTGACAATCTAAACACTGAACGACAATCGGTACTGGAACAGTTGGAACAGGCTTCAATACGCTACGAACACCAAAGCAACGAGGACGGTTGGTTGTTGAATTTGCAAAGTCTGGTGGTTGATTTTGACCATTTAAACGCCTTCAACAAACGTATAAAACAAAAATGGCTGTCACAGGTTGGACCTGTACGGAAAAAGTGGAGTGTGTCTCCTGAGTTAACTATGCTGACTACAGGAGAATATGATGAGTTGCAAACGTACCCCAGAATTTAGAGAAGAAGCCGCCCGTGTTGCTTTAAGCAGTAATCAGCCGCGTAAAGTGGTCGCCGCCGATTTTGGTGTCAGTGTCGGCAGTTTGAACCGTTGGGTTTCCCAATATCGTGAACGAGAAGGTTCATCCCCTAACGATGATGCTCAAAAGGAGTTAGCCCGTCTTCGCCGTGAAGTACGAGAACTGCGGGAGGAGAGGGCTCGCGAAGCGGACGGAACGGCACATTCTAAAAAAGGCGGCTCGTTACTTTGCGAGCCAAAAGCCGTGAAGTTCCAGTTTGTCCACCTGCAACGTGAGAACCATAGCATTGCTGGTCTGTGTCGTGCGATGAGCGTTTCTGAGAGTGGCTATTTTGCTTGGCGTAATCGTCCTACCAGCAAACGCCAACGAGAAGATATGGTACTGCTGGCCCATATCAAGTCCATCCATTATGCCAATTACCAATCCTATGGGCGAGGCCGTATGAAAGATGAATTGCAGGAAGAGGGAATTTGTGTCGGTGAACACCGCGTTGCCCGTATTATGAAGCAAAACAATTTGCGGATCGTGCGAAGTCAGAAATTCAAACGCACCACTGACAGCGATCACAAACATAATATTTCGCCTAATCTGTTGGATGGTGACTTTGCCGCGACAGCACCGGATCAAAAATGGGCGGGTGTCGGAATTGTACCGTCGATATATGGATGATCCTGCAAGGCAACGGTCTCGCAAAACAGTGATGACTTATGAAAGCGTCTTTAAGGTTCTCGTCGAGGTGTTGGGCGAAGACAAGGATATTGGTGAGATTAATCGTGATGATTGTCGGTACGTGCTGGATGTGATCCGGTATCTGCCAGCAAATGCGAAAAAGAAGTTTCCAAAGAAAACGCTGGTGCAAATTTCTGAGATCGCACGGAAGCGGAAGATGTCACCGATGGCACCACTGACCATTAACAAATACATATCGAAGTTAGCAGCCATGTTGAGTTGGGCTGTAGAAGAAGAATTGCTGGATCATAATCCTGCGAAGAATTTGTCGGTGGCTGATCCAATTCATCAGCAGGGCAAGCGATTACCATTTTCGGATTGGCAATTGAAGAAGATATTCACTGCATTGGAAGGCAAGTCAGGGGCTGAATATTGGGTGCCTTACATCGGGTTTTACAATGGTATGCGGCTAAATGAAATCTGCCAGTTGAATGTTGAAGATGTGCAGCAGCATGACGGTATTTGGTGCTTTGCTATTACTCGTGATCGCACAATTGGTGTCGATGATAAAATTCTTAAAACGAAAGCATCAGAGCGAACAATTCCAATCCACCCACGGCTTATTGAAATGGGCTTTATGAAATATCTGAAACGATTTGAGCGAAAACCACGTTCAAAGTTATTTCCTGATATTCCTGCGGGTACCACGGGTTATCGTTCAGATACATTCTCAAAAAACTTCCGTCGCTTCTTACGATCTATTGAAGCAGATGCAGACCGGACTTCTTTTCATTCATTTCGCCACAATTTTCGTGATGCACTTCGCGAGGGTAATGTTAGGCATGAAATCGCAATGCTGCTTGGTGGCTGGTCAGACCGATCAAGATCACAGGCCACACAGATGTTTTATGGGCGAGGGTTTTCAATAGAAACAATTTACGAAGAATTGGCGAAAGTAGTTTATACAGAACTAGATAACTAATAACTAAGCAACATTTTTTATGAGTTACAAGATGTTGTAATTTCTCCAGTAGTAAGAATTTGGGAAGATTAAGACTTCTTGCGTTCAATCAAGGTCATTATTCAATCTGAGTCTCTAATTATTGTTAATATTTTCAATTATGCAATTAAAGGAGGTTGGCTCATTGCTATGCAATAAATCTTATGGCAGCATGGCGGCGAACAATGATATTAGGAGAAGTAATATGCCCCTTGATCAAAGCACAAATAAACAATCCGCTCGTGTATGGTCTGAACGTTTAAACGACTGGATCGAAATTTCCAATATTCAGGCTAAAGAAGCAGTCGATGAATTACTGTTAACTGGTGTTGGCACTCGGATGCTCGTTCCAGATTGGGATACTCCTAATACAGTAAAAGACTAAAGTTAACAGGTGAACTCGTACCTCTCGCTATTAACTGGGTGTGAAATGAATATAAAAAGCTTAAACTTCTTGCCTGATAATGGGCCTCGTCAAGTATATTTCACCCCCAGTTATTACTGTAACAGCGATTGCATTATGTGTGGTGTAGCTAAATGGAAGAGAGAGCAAAAACAAGGGTTCCCTATTGAAAAAGCAAAATTACTAATTGATAACATGAAGCTTTGCGAAGAGGATGCTGTAGAACTTTCTGGTGGAGAACCTACTGTTTACAAAGGCTTCAAGGAACTGGTTGAATATATAAAGCACAATTATGGATCACGTGTTGTTGTGCTCTCACATGGCAGAAGTTTAAAAAATAAGAAATTCGTTGAAAGCATTGCAAATTGTGGGATTGACCGTTTTGTTATTCCATTATTTAGTCATTTAAGCGATGTACATGATCAAATCACACAAGTTAAGGGAAGTTTTGAAGAAACGGTTTCGGGTTTTCGTGCGTTAGAAGAATTTAATATACCTTTTTCTCTAAAATTCATCACGATGAAACCTAATTTCCAACATGCGTTAAAAACTTACGAGTTTAAAAACCAAAACTTTCCAAATGCTCGATTTATCATTTCTGGGTATCAGTTAATGGGAGAAGCCATCACCAATGATAATGAAGTTTCAATTATGCATTCTCAGGCTGGCCCAGAGATTGAGAAAGTTTTGGAACAAGCTGAAAATAATGGAGAAGTCGTACCTGTTTTCATGTTCCCTATGTGCCACATTGACCCTTCTTTTTGGAAATTTTATGGAGTTGGTGTCTGGCATGAGGAGGTTGTTGCTCCAGATGCGGAAAATATCAATCTAAGTAGTGAACTGAATTATGAAGAGAAACACCCTAAATGCACAGATTGTTTAGTGAGCCAGAAGTGTGTATGGGCATGGAAAAAATACACTCAGCGTTTTGGTAGCAATGAATTGAAACCGTATGCGAGTTGATCCAAAAGTTAGTAGGAAGCAAAAAATTGAATATGTAATTTCCGTTATTATTATGGAAATTCGAAGACACACAGAAACCTCGGTAATGCCTAAGATTATTTCAACAAGAGGAAGAGGGGTGGTTCATTTATACCCTTTTGATCTTGTAGCCAAAATAAGCTTTCTTGATGAGTTTTGTGACTTAGGGGCCATATATAACGAAAATGCGATTTTCAACAAATTATATAAAACAGTCTCTTCCTTCCCTCAGCTTAAACCTATTCAAATAGACGAATGTCTAGTAACGTTTTCAAAATTTATACATGGTCGAACAGCTACAGAAGATGATCATTACATTATTTCAGCATCCTTAAAATGCATGCACAGATCATTAAATGAAATAAAATTTGAAAAACTCAATTATTTCTATTTTGAGGTTGAGCAACTCATACAGTTGATCAAACAATTTCACCCAGAAAAATTACCGTCTCTTCGTGAGCAGTTGAAACAATTATGTGAACGCATAATTTGTGAAACAGAAAGACACATTATTTGCCATGGAGACACCAATTTAGGGAATCTCCTAATTTCAAAGAATAAAGGCAATTGGATTGATTTTGAATGTGTGTGTAAAGCTCCTATCGAATGGGACCTCTGTATTCTAATCATCCACGGCCTTCCGGTATTGGTTTGAGACCAGAAGGTTACATCATTCATTTTTACAATGATGAACAGGATCAAAATCCTGCCAGCTACATGGCCGGAGATCATGATCGTTTGGTATTGCAAGGTACTATTCGGAGCAATATGCAGGATTATTTCTTGCCCATATCCGTGAATGAGTTGGTGGAGAATTTCCTGATTAATGACCGTCTTGTATTAGACGACGAAGATCAGGAAATACCACGATGGGCAGAACGCCTGTTTGATAAGGTCGTTAGTAGCCCACAAGACGTGCGTGACCATTTGGGGGAATATGCTTTATTTGCGGCTCGTTCTCAGACCAGTTGTATCTTTGGCGGAGAAGGTGCAGGCAAAACGACTTCGATAATGAAGGCCATTCCCCAATTTGACGAACCTCACGAGGGGCACATTATCATCGCATGCCAAAGCTACGATCAAGCTGAACAGAAGTGTCGTGAGTATAATGAACTGAACGACGGCGATGATTATCAAGGCATTTTTCTGCTTTCCTTGAGCCAGTATATCACAGACGGATGTCAGGTTTTGGATATTAAGAAGCCAACTTCCGCCATTATTGCCGAAGCCGGTTTTAGCAATATGCTGGACTACATCTACTGCCAAGGCGGTGCATTGGTTGATTACCTTGAGGATCGTAAGAAGGAATTGTGGGACTCTTTACGTATCGACGAAACCAGAAAGAAGCGACCTGTCTGGTTCACCGTACATAGTGTTGTTCAGAGATGGCACCTTCACGGTGGTACACGCCTGTGGCTACATCATGAATTTGCAAATGAATATGCCAAGGGAAAGAAAGATCGGGATACGGCCCGTTTATATAATGCCATGGCGGCACAATGGGTCATCCATGATGAAGTCCGTATGTCTGATCTTATGGTTCAGTATCCGGCACCGGAAGTGGATCGTGTCCGTGAACTTGGTGATGATTACCTAAAAATGAGGAATAGAGAACGACTTGCTCTTTGCCGTCAATTCGGTTTCAAAGACGAAGAATTTGATGATGTAAGGAAGGTTGCCGAATATCAGTTTACTGACGATGACATCATCACCATTGAACCTGATTGTGAAACCATCGGTGTCAAAACAGCAATCTCGCCATATGAAACGGTTAAGGGCAATACACATTACGCAAAGCTCAAGAATTGGTGGAATGAGAACCCGGCTCGCATCACGTTTCTAACGACAGAGCATCGTATTGCGAATGCCATGGACCATATGGATAACGGACCCGTCGTGTTTAATTTTGATCGACCTGAATTGTTCGGTGAAGAAGAAACCACTGTTAATCTCATTCTTGATAAAAACGCCCGGAAAGCTGATGTGAAGAAGCTAGTGAAGGAAATTCAACAGCAGCACCCGAATGGGTTAGTCATCTCAAATATGACAAATGGTTTGGCGAGCACACACGATAAAGCGAAAGGCTCAAATAATTTCAATCAGGGCAATGTTGATTGTGTCACATCCGTTTTTACCATGCTGGCTCCACAGCAGTATGAACAGTTACTGGTCGAGAATGCACTATTTGGAACCGAGAACATGGTTCAACTTTTCTACTTGGATCAGTTCAATCAGTCGTGTGGTCGCACACTTGGGTACCGCTATAAATCGAATATCAAAACTCAAGCTGTCATGTCCAAGCGTTTGTGGAAGGAAATAGCACTCGAAATTTACGCGAACAGTCGCTACCGGGTGCGATTATCTCCATAACGATTGCATCTTCAAAAATATATTATATTATAGTATAGTAATTTTTAGCACAGAAGGTTTTGATGCGGGTCTTTACATCACGGCAGTTCGATAAATGGTGCAAGCAAACCGATATCACTGATGCAAAGCTGGTTAAAGCTGCTTTAGAGGTCAATGAAGGACAATATGAGGCAAGTTTGGGCGGTATGGTCTTCAAGAAGCGGATCGCTGCTGTCGGTCAGGGTAAAAGCGGCTCGTACAGAACCATTATCGCATTGAAGATTGATGATAAGGCTTTCTTTATCCACGGCTTCAAGAAGAACCAAAAGGCAAATATTTCGAGTGGTGAAAAGCAAGACCTGAAAGCTGCCGCCAAGGTCATCATGCAATTGGATGAAAGCGGTTTGAAAGTGTTTCGGGAATTGGAGGTTATACAATGAGTGTTTATAAATCTGATCTATCAAAATCATTGCACGGCATGATGTCTGATCTTCATGCTGCCGGTGCCATTCCAAAAACAACCATGCGGGAGTTTGATGAACGCTGCTTGCACCAAGCTGACTTTGATCGAAAAAAAATCAAGGAACTGCGAGAACGTGAGCATATCAGCCAAGCTGTACTGGCAAAACTCATCGGTGTTTCTACGAAAACAGTTGTAAAGTGGGAGGCCAAAGACGGCACCCCGCCCAAGGGGGCTGCCGCCCGTCTACTTGATCTGATTGACCGTAAAGGGTTGGAAGTTCTGGCCTAACCTTTTTCATCCAAGCTCGATATGAAGTCATTGAGGCTGTCCGGGGTTACTTCTTCATAACGCCCGGCGGCAACATCATCCAGCCCTGCTTGAATACCACGCTCAATAACATCACGTTGTACCCGGCTCATTTCACGAATGTTATCAAACACAGTGACACCATTAACGCCATGACCAGCACCACAGTATGACCACGACGGTCTAAAAACGTTAATCAAAACGATCGTTGAAGAGGTTTTAGAACGTCATGCACCCAAGAAGGCATCCATTACGCTGGACGACCTCTACCATCGTTATATGGATGATCCGGCACGACAGCGATCACGCAAAACGGTTATGACATACCAATCTGTTTATAACGTGCTGATGGATATATTCGGTAAAGATCGATTGATTGAGGAGATTAAACGGGATGATTGTCGCCAATTCATGGATGTTGTGCGTCACCTCCCTGCGAATGCTAAGAAAAGGTTTCCACGGAAATCATTGTTGGAAATATCTACGTTGGCACGGGAACGTGGAATAAAACCGATGGCTCCGCTGACCATCAACAAATACGTAAACAAATTGTCGGCGATGTTAAATTGGGCGGTCGAAGAAGAATTGTTGGACCATAACCCTGCAAAGAATTTATCCGTCGCCGATCCCGTGCATGCTCAGGATAAACGATTGCCGTTCTCGGACCATCAATTACAGAAGATATTTTCGGCATTATCCGATAAATCAGGTGCTGAATATTGGGTGCCGCATATCGGTCTATATAACGGTCTTCGGCTCAATGAAATCTGCCAACTGAATGTCGAAGATGTAATCGTTCGAGATGAGGTCTGGTGCTTCAACATCACCCGTGAATCGGACCGTGGAATTGACGATAAAGTTCTCAAAACGAAATCATCGGAACGTGTGGTTCCCATTCATCCGCAATTATTGGAACTCGGCTTCATGCGGTATCTGAAACAGTTTCAACGTAAGCCAAGAGGGAAATTATTTCCTGACATTCGTGCTGGTACCACGGGCTACCGATCTGACCAATTCTCAAAGTGGTTCAGTAGGTTCCTCAAATCCATTGATGCCGATTCTGACCGTACGTCGTACCATAGTTTCCGACATAACTTCCGTGATGCATTGCGTGAAGCGGATGTTCGTCATGAAATTGCTATGTTGCTTGGGGGGTGGGCAGATGGTTCACGGGGAAAGTCGGCCCAGTTATATTACGGCAGAGGCTATTCATTGGACATCATTCTAAAGGAATTAACATTTATAAAGTTTTCCCTATAGAGAATAAGCTATCAAAAATAACAATTTTAAATTGCCAATAGAATCAAACTTACATAATCTATTCTATAATAGAAACTGAGAAGCAAATAAACTATAAGCTGTATATGGAGAGAGAGCGAGAATGGATTTAAGACACTCTTATAAAGATGAAAATATATTACCTGATCGCAAATTAGATGTGCTTTTTATCGCAGCACCATCTTTCTATAGAGACGCATCAATCCAGCACTACATCAAAGAAAAAGAAAGCAATATAACATCCAGAAGCGGTGCTTTATTAATGGGAGATCAAGACCATGAACCAAGTCATGGTATTTTTTGTTTGAAATCTAGTTGCGATCAGGCAGGTCTATCAACTTTCGCAATAGATATGAATTTGTTATACTTCTTGAAAACGATAAACGAAGATTTTTCGCCGAATCAATTTCTAGAAAATTGCATAAAAGCAGGTCAGCCCGATTTTATCGCTTTAACTTCGATGCGGTCAAATTATCAAGAGGCAGTCAAAATATTCTCGCTTATTAAGGAGTTGAATCACGAAATTCCAGTCATATTTGGAGGAAGTGCAGCAGTTGATACCACGCTTCCTTTTTCGGAAAAGTTTGATTACATCATTCGCGATCAGCTACATATGACTGTTGTAGCTAAAATATTTTCCATCGTTAACTCGTCTAATGGAAAGAATAATATTCTGAGTGAGTTAACCAAGGACACATTTCCAACGTATATAAATATACCTAAAGAAATAGATTTAATCCCAAGATTATTTCAAGCTACAGGGTGTCCTACTGGTTGTGACTTTTGTTTTCCTGCGGCATCCAAAAATTTCAAGGTATTTATGCATAAAAATGAGACTATAGAAACTAACATAAACAAATTGCATAAAGAATATGACTTTAGCTATTTTCTAATTGGTGATTTAACTTATTTTATAAATTCAAAGCCTTCAAAATTATTAAATGAATATATTGCAGCGAATAACTTCAAGCCTTGGTGGTGTCAAACACAAGCAAAGATGTTGAATGAAACTTCGATAAAGAGGTTGAAATCGGCAAATTGTCGTCAAATAGCTTTTGCTGTGGAGGATTTGGAAACATCAAATTCCTCTATCCGTTTAAAAAATAAAAGCTTTCGAGAAACAGAGAGAATACTTACAGATTTGAGAAGTGCTCAAATTGATAGCCAAATGTATTGGATATTTGGTTTACCTGACGACACTCATGCGTCTTGTATGAAAAAAATTGAAGATATTTCATACTTTGTATCAAGTGGCTTGGTCAGTTCGATGCATCTTTCATATCTGATGCCATATCCCGGAACGAGCTATGGTGACCAACCAGAACAATATGGCATCAGAATGATTAATACTCTTGATCACCATTTTGCAGGTGTCAAAACTGATTTCTATGATGTTCTTCCAATCTATGAAACAAAACACTTAAAGTGCCATGAAATTTTCCACTATTTCAACGAGGCTAGGCGTATTTGCTCAAGAAAATTGAGTGAACCTGCTTGATTTTTAAAAATACCCAGTGACGATTAATGCAGGTAAGGCACTCGCTTTTAATTATGGAAAAAACATGCTAATACAATCTAAGAGATGTTGAGGAGTGTCAGTTCGATAAGCTGCCGATTTTCAATTGGTTTTATTTTTTGAAGAACTATCGATTGTCAATAATAGCGAGTGGCAAATGCCGCCCCTCCAATATTGGCTATAGTAATTTCTGATTCCTTAGTACAATGGATTCAGTGTGTGGGAGGCATTGAGAGAGGCTATATGGAACTATCTTTTTTGCACGTCTCAGACGTTCATTTTGGTGTCACTGACAACGACGGTGAACACGAGAGAATCACAAAGGCCATTGTTACCGCAGTAAAAAACAATTCACTTTCTTATGACTACATATTGTTCACAGGTGACCTTGCACAAAAAGCGACTGCTACAGAATTCCAACAAGGACTTCACTGGCTAGAACAATTATCGGAATTTGCGAAAAAGGGTATAGTTCTGTGTCCGGGACATCATGACACCAATCGGACAAAAGTAGATTCAAAATGTTTACGATTGGCATACGGACAAGCTGAAAATTTCAATTTAAGTAAAAATACGATTGAGAACAGCCATGCTCATATGGAAGATTTCTTAAACTGGTGTAAAGATACTCACGATGAAAGAAGTTTCTTCCTAAACACATGGAATGATAACCCATTCATTGATCACGTAACCCATAGCACTGAATGTGGAACTGTACATTTCATTTGCTTAAATTCAGCAGTGTTATCCTGTGATAATGAGGATCATCAGAAATTATGCGTTGATATTAAAAGTTTAAATGAAGCATTAAATAAAACGAATACTAAAGAAGAACTTGTGGTTGTCTTAAGCCACCATCCGTCTGATTGGTTAGTGGAATGGAACAAAACGAAATTTAACACTTTGCTGGGGCAAGAAACAGGCCCACATATTTTTTGTCATGGCCATGTCCATGAAATTGATGTGATTTCATCTTCGAATTCGCAAGGGCAATCACTGTTTGTCTCAGGAGCAGGTGCTGCTTATCAAGGAAGTAAGTGGCCTCAGTTTTTCACGCATTTAAAGGTCGATTTTACAGCAAACCAAACTCATCCCACAGTTTTTAAATATTCGACAGAAAGTGGTCAATGGTTAAAGAACGATGAGAAATCTCGACCTGTAATGGTTCAGTTGCCAAAGATTAAGGCAACAAAACAAGAGGATGTTGATGGCATCAATGTCACAGAAGCGAACTATTCCCTTTTAATTAATCAACTTATCGAATTATACCCTAATGATTTGAAAGATTTTTTTTACAAAACAAGTAACAAGAGGCGTTTACCGTTTTACTTATCTGAATTTAAACCGTCTTTTCCATTTAATGTAGATCATCAGCAAAAGTGTTCTTCGCCTGATAGAGGAGAGACATCCTTAGCAGAACAGAGGAGGCAAGAAGCTCTAGCAAAGAAACGGGTGTTTTATCCGGGAAATATCTTTCGATTAGTAAGTATTAACAATGAAAAAACCATCATAGCACCGTCAAGATACGATCACATCCTTGATGATTGTGATTATTTACGAGAGAATATTTTTAAGGGATGGGGTGTTTGTAAAGATGAGACTGCTCAGAAATCTTTTTTAAAAAATGCACCTATAATTCAAGAGTGGTTAGAAAAAATTAAAAACATAAAGAAAGGTGATTTTTCAATTTATGAAGCCGGAATCGCCTTCACAATCCCAATCATAAGTCACGAAAACACAGGTAAACTTAAGCTTTTACGGGCAAAAAGTTCTGATGCCAAATCCGCAGGAGCTAAGAAATTCCACTGTTGTCCAGCAGGAATGCTGGAATTCAGTTCAATGGATCATTTTAAAGAAATTAACTTTAATAATTTTAAACAATATATCTTAAAAGAAGTTTTGGAAGAAACTCAAGGTCACAACGAACTAGAAAAGGAGACACGCTCACTTTTGGCTTTAAAAAGGCGAATCGATCAGATCGTATATAATAATAGTGAGCAAATTAACCCGGTTGAAATAATTGAAAAAGTTGTAGACCTTAAACAGTTGGACGAGGTCTACTTCATCGTTGATGCGTTTCGTCTAAGACCTGAATTTATTATACCAATAGACCTTATGGGGGGATTCGACGTTAATACTAATTGGGAATATCAAGAGCTTGAGGCAAACCCAGTGATAATTAATAGTGAAAATGATTTAGATATTTTGGCCAACGAATTTAACTTTTGGGCAGAACCCGGCATAGCTGCCGCTTATTTAAGTTTAGCGGAAAGACTTAAGCCGGAAGGTGACGCACAACATCCATGAATTGGCGACAATCATCCCGTTTAATCTCCTCAATCAATCGATCTTTACCGAATATATCCATCAGCACGTTATAAACAGATTGGTATGTCATAACCGTTTTGCGTGATCGCTGTCGTGCCGGATCATCCATATAACGATGGTACAGGTCGTCCAGCGTAATGGATGGTTTCTTCGGTGAATGCTTTTCCAGAACCTCTTCTACGACCGTTTTGATTAGCGTTCTGAGACCGTCTTGGTCGGATGTTGGTGGAGCTTTGACTGTAGCAAATTCCTGTAGCAAACCGGAGCAGTCGTAATCGTCGTTCAGACGTTGTTCTGATGCTTGTTGAAGTAACTGGTCAACATGGTCAATGACGGTTCGATAACGTTGTTTGGCGGTGCTGTAATCGGCAGTGTGTAAGGACTTGGTGATTTCGGTACGACCGACACGTTCACGCAGATGCAGCGGCACCCAACGACGATAATGCCAGATGTCACCACGACGATGTAGACCAGAGAACCTACGCATGGCGACCTCCACTGTAGCAGTCGCCTGTAGCAAATTCACGATTCTGACCTGAATTTGTCGTCAAATTACGCTGTGAAATACCGTCACAACCACCGTCGCCGACCGTCATATTCAGCAGCATTCTGCGGGTGATAACAAAAAACCACGCTGCGTCACCGCATGCGTGGTTTTGTATATTGGTGGAGCTATGCGGGAACATGAATGCAAGGCGTACAGTGGCTTTGCGAACTTCCGACGCAATCACACCACAGACGTTTTCAGCACCGTTCACACGCCATTTCTGACGATCTGACGGATATGTCATCGGGGTAAAAACAAAACAGCCACAGCACGTCACCGTGTCTATGGCTGATTGTATAATGGTGGAGCCTAGCGGGAACATTTCTGGATTGGGCCGGATTAATTCAACGGGGCCAAGAAAAACCAGAAGGCTTTGTTTTGAACGCCTTTCAATCTAACGGAATGAGTTCTGAACCAAATTCGTCCATAAAGAATTCACTACAGTTTTTATGGGAGACAAACACATTGCGGGTACATCCAATTGCCCAATCATCATCCACTGACAAAATGACATACTCATCGTCGCCAAAATCAACGTAGTAGTCACCAAACCCATTCTGCTTGGTCTTCATTAATTCCATCGAGATTGGTGGTTCCAAATCGTAGTAAGTAGACATTTTACTGTCCTTTCATTTTTTTTTGGGGGGGAACGAAGCCCTATCAGTTTTAATGTCCATCGACATACAGATCGAGAAGACGGTTTTGGTCATCCAGATAACGGACTGCCACACCAAGATCGCCGTATTCTTCTACGATCTCTTCGGCAACCATTTTAAGGTCAGCTTCTTCATCACTGAACGGACGTAAGAAGATACGTCCCGTGAGATAGGCGATGTCGTCATCACCTTCCTGAACACGGTAATTGGCCTGAATATCGAACTGACTATAACTCTTGCGGATTTGATATGACAGATCACTGAACGTGCGTTCTGTCGGCACAAAAGTAATGCGACGATCTGCACCATTCACATGTAAGTGTGGTGTTGCCGCCAATCGCACAGCATCACCATCAGATTGAACTGCGATCCGACCATATTCTTCTTCGATGCAAAATGGTCCTTTACAGATTTCTTGAAGCGCATCATGCCAATTGCCCAAGTTTTCTGGATCATCTGCAACAAAGAACTGATGCCAGCGATTGGTCGCGAGGGCATGGTTAAAAGGGTAATCTTGTCCCATGTGTTTCATCCTTCTTATTGGGAGGTTTATAACTGAGACAATGGTACGGCCGTGTTTAATCAAAAGTCATAAAAAATCGACCAAGTAAAAAAACATACCCCGGGATTAGACTGCTGCCTTGAGAGCGTTGTAATAAGTTGATTTACTGATGTTCAGATGACGGCATGTATCCATCATTGTTGTTGAGGGATCATCATGAGCGATCTGAATCTGACGAGCCAACGCGGTCGTTAGTTTCTTTGGGCGACCGAAGGTTTTACCATTCTCACGGGCGACTGCCTGTCCGGCTTTGGTGCGCTCAATTAAGAGGTTCTTTTCGAACTCTGCGACCTATACGATACACAAGGTGCAATCTTCGACGTTTCTGCCGTAGATACTCTTATTGAGCAACTTCATGATGCGTGGCAGACAACTTATGCGAAGAAGAAAGATAACCATCTGGTGTCATCAGCGGTGTTTAATCCAGCCCTTTCTGAAAAGACAGATCGTGGGTTAAAAAACGTCGAGAATACATGGGGTGTCTGGCTGGATAACGACGATCCAAACGGCATTGCATGGCAAGACTTCAAGAAGGTGTTTGCGCACTTGAAAATGGTCGGTTGCAATTCCCATTCTGGCAATGGTCGCTATCGGGTGTTTCTGCCAACGACAACGGCTATGACTGCCGAAGTCCACCAAATCGCCGTTGACCACATCTTCCAGATATTGACCGATCATGGGTTTAGGCATCACGGCTTTGATTTATCCAAACGTCATGCGGCATCACTTTTCTACCTCCCGTGTCAGGCAAAAGACGGTGATAGTTTCTTTGATGTTTGCGATGGTGATCTACTGGACCCGATTGCAGTTCTGAACGTGGTGGAATTTTCTGATAAACCAATGCAAAAACCGTCAGTGGGAAAAGCCGTGTCACCCCAATCCATCCAAGCTTCTATCGACCACTATCGGAATGTTCAGGCTGGAAGTGGACAGCGTAATGAAGAATTTTTCAAGCTTGGTTTTGTTCTTTTAAGGAAAGGTTGTGACCTCGCTACTATTGAGGAAGCGTTGGAAGCTGCTGACTACGATAACAGCCGTCGTGCAAAAGGACAGATTGTCAGCGTGATCAAAAGCCTTGAAACTGGCAAATATGGATACGTTGCTGCCATTTAAAACAACACGATCCAGTCTGCATAAATAGGTGTATCTAAAGAGGAGATACACCTATGCGATTAACTGAATTTGACTATCAGATTGATGAACCCAAGGGACCAAAATCAATTGATGTCTGGGCCGGACAGCAGACACGGATATACTGCATGTTCCTTCGTATCACGGGCGTAATTAATCTATCGTACCAGCCAGAACTTACCGAAATATGGATTGATCAATATCCAATCCATGAAACAGGTAGCAGCATCTCAATTAACTGTTTGGGAGGCAAAGACGGTTACACAGTTATATGCGACTGTTTTGGACTTTATCCGATGGTGATTGAACCGCCACGAGACTTCAAAACTGTGGAACTAAATTGTCGGGCCTTAGCCCCTGAATTGGTGACCGAACGTGACCGCTACAAAATCCCGGAAGCGGAAATCATTCTTGGTAGCTGCAATATGGTCGATTTTGATAACCGCTGCTCCATGACTTTGATCCGTAGTGCCGACAAGCGTGAAATCGATGGAGGCGAGTATGCGAATGTATGAATTTCTTCCCGAAGTCGCTTCAACGTTCATTTATGCTATCGAGTTTATGGAAGTCCCGGTGGATTTAAAGGACATAGATGATGAAGAGTGGCCTGTGGCACAAATTAACGGTTCAGATTGTGTGACTATCAGCAAACGGATTGATCACAAACAGCCCCACGGCTTTATGGTGAGGGTTTGCACATTTGGGAGCGATATTTCAGAAATTCAAAAGCACGTTCGCGCATCTGAGCTTCGTTGGGGCAAACAGCACTTTGACGGTGTTCGCTGTAATCCAACCTTGGCAAGTGATGTGATGGAGGTCAAGCGTATGGATTGGCACTCGACCGAGGTTGTTTACCATGACTTACGTCGCCAAATTGAGGAATTGGTGGATAAATTGTAAGCGAAGGCTGTAAGAAATGACAGATATTGAAGTTCCTGAATTCTTTGATCCTGCTAATGGGGCAAACAGGAGCTTCTCTCCTGCGTTGCCAGAGATTATGGGTCACGCCAAAGAATATGTGGCATCACACAACATTCAGAAGGCTCAAGCTGACAAAATACGCATTGAACTATTGCTTATTGATTGTCAGAAAGACTTTTGTTTCCCATCGGCATTTATTCCAGAAGAACGTGAAGTAAGCGAGAAAACCGTTCGCATTGTAGAATTTATCTACAGAAACCTGCCGCACATTTCCTACATCACCACAATGATGCGGAGCCATTTCCCTTATCAAATATTCCTGCCTTTATGGTGGATGGATAAGTGCGGTAGAAATGTCGAAGCTGCGACAGTTATTACCAGCGAAGATGTTTGGTCTGAAAAATACAAGCCTTCCCCCGAAGTTTCTCAGTTCGCGGGTGGTACTTACAATTGGGTGTGTAAACAATCTGAATATTACGCCAAATCAATTGAAAGTATGGGGCATCAACTTCATATCAAGCCTTTCCATTGTCTAATGGGAAGTGATGGTTGGAATTTGGCAGGTGTTATCCAAGAAGCCTGTTGGTTTCATGCCGTAACGCGAGGCATTCAGCCCGGTCTGCAATTGTATGACACGAACCCGTGGACCGAATGCTATTCCATATTTGGTCCCGATTGTTTGACTCGATGGGATGGTAAGGGAGCTTTAGATCAAAGAAACACCGCACTCTTCCAAAAATTACGGCATAACGATTTTCTTGTTTTTGCAGGTGGTTCGACCTTTCATTCGATTATTCCTACAGTCGATGATTTGATAAATGAAATCTTTTCAACGGACCCAATGCTGGCAAGAAAGGTCTACCTGTTAAAGGATTGCATAGGTTACGGGGAAGAAGAGAAAGGCAAGATATGCGAAAAGTATGAAACCGCTGGTATCAACGTTGTAAAATCGGCGGTATTCATAGAAATGTGTAATAAGAAATAAATCCCAGAACAATATGTTTTGTTCTTGTTCATTTCATTGACAACTACAACCTTTAGAGACTAATTTGCGAACTGGAGAAGTTGTCCAGTTTGGAGATTTAGAAGTAGTGTCTATCGACGATTTAAGTTCGGTTCAGTTTTCAGGTCATGAAACCTTTCCGTTGCGACACGGTTGGCTGACTAAAGCCACGACAGAGATTTATAAGAAAGAAACCGACAATCGCGGCATTTTTGCGGATGCCGACGCAATCGTGAGATTTGGCGTTGGTAAGAATATGGTGAGTTCAATTCGCCATTGGGCTACCGCTACTCAAATCATTGAAACACAGAATAATACTTGGAAAGTAACAGAGTTAGGTGATTTCCTGTTCGGTGAAGATGGTGTCGATGTTTACGCTGAAACCCACTCTACTCTTTGGTTGTTGCATTGGAAGCTTTGTTCCACACCAAATAAAAGCACAACGTGGTATTGGGTTTTTAATTTACTTTTAGATGATAAATTTGAAAAACATGATCTAATTTCTTCATTGCTGACATTTTGTTCTGATAAGAATATTTCCCGGACTTCTGAATCCACAATCAAGAATGATGTTGATTGCTTTATTGGTTGTTATGCCAAAAAGCGTGGGAAAACGGCAGGGGATGATCTCGAATCAGCACTCGGGGATTTGAATATTATTCAGCCTATTAAGCATGGGACGCGATACGTCCTACAAAAAGGTGATAAACCGACACTCCACTCTGCAATATTTAACTTCTGTTTGTTCGAGTATATGAAGTCAGCAGGTACATCGAATACAATTTCGGTTGATAAAATTGTTTATGGAGAAGGTTCTCCCGGTCGTGTCTTTAAGCTTGATGAACAATCAACAGTAAGACGTTTAGTAGATATTGCGGATAGTTCAAACGGTGTCTTCGAATGGTCTGAAACCGCCGGGTTAAGGCAAGTTGCTTTGGTGAATGAACCTTCCTCTCCAATCGAATTATTACGCCCTGCGTTTGAGATTTAAAATGCCAAAAGATCAATTAAGTCATAGCGTTAAAGTCGTTTCTCGGTTCCAGAGATCAATCCGTGTAGATACGGATATGTATGATACAGAAGCTTTGGAAGGTTATGTATGTCCTCCATCTGCTTCCAACGCATTAATCTCTATATCCAAACAAGTCGCTTCCGGCCCACAAAGAGCCTTTACACTCACGGGTCCATTTGGGGGCGGTAAATCAAGTTTGGCAGTCGTATTGGGAAGCTTGTTAGGCAAACGACAAGAAAATCATGACAAAGCTTGTTCCGTTTTGGGAGAGCAAACCACCACTCCTCTATTGAATAACTTACCCCGAGGAGAAGATGGATGGATCGTTCTTCCAATCGTAGGCTCCCAACAAACACCTGATGAAGCTATTGTAAATGCCCTAATCAAGTCTGAACTGATTTCAGAAAAAGACAGAAAGAAAGGTGCGCTTACATTATTGGAAGAAATCGCAAATAAAACCTCAGATCAAAATGGTGTAATCCTACTGATCGATGAAATGGGTAAGTTTCTTGAATATGCGGCAACGAATTCAGGTGATCTTTTCTTCTTTCAAGAACTTGCAGAACGTTCTGCTCGACATGAAAAGAAAATAGTTACTGTTGGTTTCTTGCACCAAGCATTTGATCAATATGCCAGCAAGTTAAGTCAAACTGCACGGGATGAATGGGCAAAAATCCAAGGTCGTTTCATCGATATTCCGTTCATTCAAACCCATGATGAAACGGTTGATCTCATTAGTCGCGCAATTGAAGCTGATGAAGTACCTACGAAGTTTCAAAATGTTACCGATGATGTTGCTAATGAAATCATAAAACGTCGACCGGGAACTACAGCCGATCTTTCAAACCGATTATGTGGGGCATGGCCGCTCCATCCTGTGGTTACAGCGTTACTTGGTCCAATCTCACGAAGACGCTTTGGTCAAAACCAACGTAGCACATTTGGTTTTCTCACCTCTGGAGAACCGGGTGCGTTCCAAGAGTTTCTAAGTAAATTCAGTCTTGAAGATAATCAATCCTTCAATCCTGCAAGGCTCTGGGACTACCTCCAACTTAACCTTGAACCACTGATCATTTCTTCACCGGATGGACACAGATGGGCAACGGCAAGTGATGCGATCTCACGGGTGAATAGTTTAGGTAGTGACCTCCATATTTCTTTGGCGAAATCAATTGGCCTAATCGAAGTGTTTCGTGGCCAAACAGGGCTTGTCGCCTCTTCTGAGATTTTGTCTGCATGTCATCCAAACGTTTCTATAAAAGAAGTCGAACAAGCACTTGAAGACCTTCGCAAATGGTCTGCTGCGGTTTATCGAAAACACTTAGGAGCTTTCGCTCTTTTCGAAGGTAGCGATTTCGATATTGAAGCTGCTATTGAAGAAGAAATTTTAAGTGGCTTATCAATTGAATTTGATGACCTTGAAGCTCGGGCTAACTTGCGTCCTGCCGTAGCTAAGAAGCACTATATCAACACGGGTTCATTGCGATGGTTCCGAGTGGAGCTTTGTGAATTCTATGAATTGAAAAAACGTGTTTCAGAATTCAAACCATCAGCCGGAGAAATGGGACTATTCTTATTGGCTCTAACGACTGATGATATTGAGCAAGAAAAGGTTTTTGCAGAAATAACCAAACTCACCAAAACACGAGCTAATTCATCCATTTCGATTGCTGGCCTTCCAAATGCAGATCAAATTCGTTCGTTATCACGCGAAAAGAATGCCTTGGAAAGCATTCTGGAGAACCACCCCGCACTACATGGTGACAGCATTGCACGAAACGAAGTAGACACTCGCATTGGTCAAACTGAACAAGCCCTTGCAGAAGCGTTAAACAATTCGATTTTGCAGGCTGACTGGTATTGGAGAGGTAAATCCCAAGGTATCAAACGTTTAGATACTTTGAGTCAGTTTGCTTCCGAAATTGCTGAAAGCTACTATAGTCAAACTCCAATCATCAGTAGTGAGCTATTAAACCGAGGAAAACCTTCTTCAAGTGCAGCGTCAGCACGACGTTCTCTTATGGAGGTCATGCTGGAACGAGAGCATGAAGAAAACCTTGGATACGAAGGCTTCCCTGCTGATGCTGGTTTGTATTATACGGTTCTCAAGGCTACAGGCTTACATTCCCAAACATCTGATAAACAATGGGAATTCACAGAAAAGAAATGTTCTGACAAGAACCTTCAAAAGCTATTCAAAAAGACTGATGAACTTTTGGATGACGGTCAACTGACAGACCTCACAGAACTATATAATTTGTGGTCATTGCCTCCTTTTGGTTTGGCAAATGGCGTTCTTCCTGTTCTTGCTCTCACATACATGCTTTCAAGACGTTCTGAACTTGCCATTCACTTGCACGGTAAGTTTAGGCCCCGCTGGGAAACGATCATTGTCCATGACATGCTGGCTGATCCTAAGCTTCTGACAGTCCGTAAAACCAAGCTGAGTGGTTTCCGTGAAAAGGTTCTTATAAACCTCCACGAAACAATGGAGCGTTTGCTCAACAAGAAAATCAAGCGAGAAGCTTTTGATGTTGCAAAAGCAATGGTGACTTTCTTCATGCGTTTACCTGAATGGGTCCATGCAACAAATGATTTGTCTGAAGATGCTAAAACTATTCGCGCAATATTAAAATTGGCATCAGACCCGAACAAACTCTTGTTTGAAGACTTAGCGTCAGCGTTTGAAAATGTTGCCGCTGATAACGAAGACATGGGCGCACAGTTGATTGCGCAAAAGGTTGGTGAAGCTCTTTCTGAAATGTCACAAGCTTATCCAACTATGATTCAAGGTCTTAAACAACATTTACTCATTGAAGTTGGTGCCGAAGGTGATGGTTTAACGAACCTTGCAGACCTACAAAATCGGGCAAAAGGCGTTGAAGAAGAAACAGGCGACTTCCGCCTCAAGAGCTTCGCCTCTCGTCTGTCTAATTTCTCAGGTGACAATAATCAGGTTGAAAGCATTGCAGGTCTGGTTGGTGAAGCGATCCCTAAGAAGTGGCGTGATGGCGATTTAAAGAAAGCGAAGATGGAACTGACTGCCATTGCAACCCAGTTCCGCCGTGAAGAAGCTTTAGCCCATGTCAAAACAGACATGTCAGAAGGTCATCAGGCAATCGCTGTAGTGGTTGGAACGGGTAAAGAAGCAGAAACCCATATGGAGTCAGCAAACCTTACTAAGCAGCAAGCCAAAGACGTTCAAATGTATGCTGAACAGTTGAATGATTTGCTTGGTAAACTATCTGATAACAGAACCATCCAGATTGCCACGTTGGCCGAGGCTGGATTAAAGATTATTTCGAGTAAGTAAGTTATGTCAGAAAAAAAAGAAGTGCATGTATTAGGTCTATCTGGTGGTCGTGATTCAGCGGCTCTCGCCATCTACATGCGCGATAACTACCCTGACATCCTGTTACAGTATTTCTTTACTGACACAGGAAGTGAACTCCCGGAAGTGCATTCCTATCTTCATAAACTGAGTGGTTATTTAGGTCAGGAAGTCAAACAACTAAACCCGGATCACGACTTTGATCATTGGTTGCGCCGCTACAATCACTTCTTACCTTCCGCACAAACCCGCTGGTGTACACGCCAGTTAAAACTCAAGCCTTTTGAAGAGTGGGTCAAAAGTGAATATCTGGAAAAAGGATATACGGTATATTCGTATGTCGCCATTCGAGGCGATGAAGATTATCGTGAGGGATACGCTGCGACCGATCCTAACTTGAAAGTGGTTCTACCGTTTCGTGATGATGACATCGACAAGGCTGGTGTTATTGATATTCTTGATTCATCCGGTTTGGGTTTGCCCGATTATTATCGCTGGCGTTCAAGAAGTGGCTGTACATTCTGCTTCTTCCAGCAGAAAATCGAATGGGTTCGTTTGATGCGTGAACACCCAGAAGCTTTTGAACATGCAAAAAGCCTCGAAAAAAATGCCGCTGATCACGGGTGCCCATTTACTTGGACCCAAGGTGAGCCCCTGACAGACCTTGAAAAACCCGAACGTATTCAAGCTATCGAAGATGATTTTGCCAAACGTGTAGAGCGTGAAAAGAAATTGCGCGAACGCTACCCCAACCCTCTTCTGGAAGACTTGGACCCTGAGTTAGAAATTGACGAACTCTACGGTGTCGATGAAGGGGCTGGAGCGTGCGTTGTGTGTCATAAATAGTTTTTTTAGTTGAGCCAAGGCCAAACGTGATCCCAACATAATTCTGCTATATTGCGCCCACGATTTACAACAATACTTTTATTCCACTCTTCAACATTTTCCAAAGGTTGTAACAGCGTTAATCGCGTTCCTTCTCGCATCAATTTTAAAGTAGAGTTTTTAAACACGATACCAGCAGCTTTTGCTTCTTCAACTCTTTGCCGTTGCTCTTCAAGGGTTGCTGCTGAAAAAGCTGAATAGAACTTTTTCTTCTTTTCCCAACTATCATTACCAATAGCAGAATTCTCTTTTGCAGGTAGTAATGCTAAATTTCCAAGGGAGTGGCGTAGAATATTATCAGAATATAACTCATCTGTATTCCATCCTCTCTCAGGCATAGTATCTGGCGCAATATGCTCGACTGTTGCATATGTGTTTGCACACCAAGTCTCATAATTCAAAAAGTTGTTTGCATTTGCATCGTGCCTAACCCCCTCTTTGCTCCATAAACCCGCGTTGATTGGGTCGGGGATTGCTTGGTGTGACGCCGTTAGCACCATGAATCTTACAAGTTCACGAGATTGTTCATATAATGGATTTGCAATCGCTTGGCTTACCCATGTTTCTTTGCTTAGAGATTTAATCTTATGCTCCAATAAAGTTCTAAACGCTGCTTTTAGGTCGTTTGGAGACAGAAGGGGGGTTGAATGATCAACTCCAGCATAGAGACCGTACTTACGCGTTGCTCCTCTACCCGTTTTAGGTGCCATAATGGCTCTAAAATCACTGTCAATGCCTGCGGTTCCCCCAGTAGCCGCCCTTCTTAATACTAAAAAAGCAGTCAAAGATTTCAGAACTCGTACAAAATCATTTTCACCATTTTCTTTTAAATCGGGGTTCCAGTACCTGAACAAAATTGGCAGGGCCAAGCTCGTCTTCATATCACGTATTAAAGACATAAGGAGTTGAACTTCATCAAGGGAAGAAGCCTGATGATACCGGCTCAGTTCTTCGATACCGTTTGGTTCCCAATAGTATCGTCTAAATAATGCTGATTGGGCTACGGCATGAACGAACTTACGAGCGGAGTTAGTTCCGTTTCTTGTAGCTCCGTCATAACTTGTTCTTAGAAAATTTCGTTGTGCTGCAAGGTCCTTTGGGAGTTTTTTACCTTCAAGGTATAGAGCAAATGTTACAATCAAATCTTTTGTTTCATTTTGTTTTTTCGAGGTTTCAGCAAAGCGTTTATCAATATATTTATCAATTATTTTGAAAGCTTCTTCTGATGGAGACCCCGCATATGCCCCATCTTTATTTTCATAGTTAATAACCCGAGGCTTTAGGGTTTCTAAGGCTGTCAGCGGTTCGCCTGTTGTATTAAGAGCATCAAAAATATCAAAGGCAGCAGACTCGTCCTCGGTTATCACTCGCGTTAATACAATACATTTACAGAAATACGCCGAGTAGAGTAATGTTCGAACCAATGGGTGTAATTTATTATTTGAGATGAGTTCTTCAATGGCTCTGCTAGCCTCAGCATCACCTTTCATAAAATCGGTTAAACGTCCCAGAAGTGTCCGACATTGACTGCGACGGAGCCAATCAATATCGAACTGTTCACATTCGCTGTCGTCTGAATACCAAGTGGGATTGTTTAACTGACTGATTAAATTTTGGATGATACTATAATTTACAGCGAGTTTTTCCGCATCAGTCCCTGTCCCTAATGCAGGCGGAGTGTAGATGGTCTTGTCACTATCAAAGTAGTCTGCAAAACCTTCGAGAAATTTTCCAAGAGGGGATGTATATTCTGAATTCGCTGTACTTTTACCTCGTGTATCGCATTTTCGAACCATTCGGGGGAAAGGAAACGATTGTGTTGAGCTTACTCGCTGTGCACCTATTGAGCATTCATATAAATCGTACAGCCTTGTATTGATTTCTTCATTGAGCCAGTCGTTAAGCTCAGCAGGTTCAATTATAGCTTTTTGGTGTCTTATTTCAGCAATCAAAGCACATGCAAAGAGCATTAAAGTAGTCAATCGTTGTTGACCATCAATTACGGCGACCGAAACACCGGAGAAATCGCTTTCTTGGTTTTGTTCTTCCACTAAAATCAAGGTGCCGAGAAATGTAAAAGCATTAGCATCTCCACTTTCAGAGAGCCTGTGGAAACCATTCAGTGAATCAAAATATAAACGTCTAATATTTTCTTCCGACCAATCATACTGACGTTGATATTCAGGAATCACAAAACCTACGCTTCCGTTATATAACATAGCGGTCTCTAACGGACTTGAAGCTTGAGCTTTGAATAAATCTCCTACTTTTTTCATTAATTTGCCCCCACTCATATTCAACACCTTTGTTTAATTTGACCAAAGAGAATTATCATACCCGCAAGAGTAAGGCCAGATAATACACGCTGTGATAGGTGTAAAAGATATTATGTGACTACCTACGTTTCTCCAACGCATCAACCAGCTCAGCAAGAACTTCAAGGTCACCATCAGGAAAGGTTTTGAGGGCATATTGAATTTTTTGTGCAGCTTTTGTGAGTTCTCTTTCCTCAGTCGGAAGTTCACAATCATCGAAAAAAGCCGAAATAGGACATTCGAGCTTCCTTGCAATTTCTTCCAGCGTTCCAATAGATGGGGAAACATGACCGTTTTCTATCTTGGAGATTGTCTCGACTGTTTTCAATGTAGCACGGGCGAGTTTCGCCTGTGTGAAGCCTTTTTGCTTTCGTAGTGCCTTTATGCGGCGACCAATCTGTTTTGTTAGTGAATCCATCATGTGATGGATATTGCTCTAATTATTCAACTTTAACTATTGACGCAATAAGTCATTATTTTTTATTGTCGCAAATATTCAACTTTTCTGATTGCTGAATTTATTCAAGTTCAGATAGGCAGGAGATGAAACTTCAAAAGACCCTCACGGTCATCACGGGGCCAATAATGAGTAATGTGCTACATTTTAAAAATCCAAACACCGGTGAAGTCAAAGTCTTGAAACCCGGTTTCAATTGGTTGGCTTTTGTGTCGCCGCTTCTTTTGGGAATTCCTTTGTTCATACGCCGTCAGTGGATGTTTGCGGTGTTGGCATTGCTGATTTTCCCGGTGACGCTTATCATGGGGGCTATGGCAGGTTTCAAACCAAGCCCGGCTATTACGATTGCTCTACTGTGCAGTGTAGGATTGGGAACGGCATTTGGTTTTCTTGCCCATGAAAATTACATCAAATCACTTATCGGGCGCGGCTTTAAACAAGTAAAACAAGATCAAGAAGATCATTCTCAAATTCAGCAGGAAACGACTGAAAAGCCAAAACGAAGACCCAAAATGGTCATGATCGGCGGGGCATTGACTGGTGTGGTGTTGATAGCTGTAGTGGTCTTTTCGCAAATGAATGACTCGGGTTCATCCTCAATGAAAGTTGATCCAAGCACGGGATTAATCGAACCAAGCCAATATACCATTGATAATCATTACCTCCCGCTTTGCCAGACCAAAATCGCAAACCTCATGCTTAACCCAGAAACGGCTGAGTTTTATGAAGCTGAATACCGCTATTGGGATAAGCCAAGACGCACCAGTATGCGCGGCGATATCACATTAACGGCTTTTGAAAACCTTCCTTCTGATGAACAGGATGAACGTCAGAAAAAAGAAATGGAGAGAGGCGGCTTGGTTTTTGCTCAAAACCTTTCAAACCTGCCCTTGGTGAACTTGAAAGTGCGGGTCAAAGGTCACAACCGCTACGGTCAGATGATTACGAGTTACGGCACCTGTAAGTTCAGGGAACGTGGGCAGCCAACTGCGGAATTGGAGGAATAGAAATATGATGAAATCAATAATGACTGCTATCGCATTTATGACCTTGGCATCAACC
The DNA here is from genome assembly GCF_004564135.1 of Terasakiella sp. SH-1. Classification (NCBI taxonomy): domain Bacteria; kingdom Pseudomonadati; phylum Pseudomonadota; class Alphaproteobacteria; order Rhodospirillales; family Terasakiellaceae; genus Terasakiella; species Terasakiella sp. SH-1. The sequence continues at coordinate 73,647 of NZ_CP038255.1, forward strand.
GCAAACGCATTTGAATGGTCATCTCAAGCACGAAAAGACTTTGCAGACCTGTGCCATGTACAAGGGTTCGAGAAAAATGTTTGTTCCTGCACGGCATCCGCGATGAAAGCCTACATCCCCGAAGATGGCATCCAAAAATGGATGGCGGATTACAACAGCAATGCCCTGCTTCCAAAGGGGCAAATTCCTTACATTTTCACGGCTTTGGCGTGTCGTAATGGGGATGACTGGCTGCAACGCGCAGGACGCACGGAATAAGAAAAAAGGAAATTTGAAATGAAAACATTACTGATAGCCTTTGCCTTCATACTGGCAACATATAATGCCAATGCAGAAGAAGTACGTGCGGGATGGATCATTGCAGAATTAGAAGACAAATGTATGAAACAACCCGGGGCAACAAGCTCCTTCTGTGGCTGTGCAATCAACAAAATCTTTGATGCAGGATACACAGACAAGCAACTTGAAATTTACCTTGGAGAATTTGACGATAATCAGCGTCATTTGATCAGGAAAATCAATGAATACTTCAAAGCGACGGCTAAGAATTCTTGTGCTTCAAAAAGAGGTTTTGTTCACACCAAGATGTACAATGTATGCAGCGGTTCTTTGGCAGACCAAATGTTTGAGCATGATAAATTCGATTTAAACACTGAGCAGATTTGTAACTGCCGTGCAGAAGAAGGCTTTGAACTCAGCATCACTGATATTCTCTACGATTACTTTACCTCAGATCGAAAACAAACCTTTGCAGGGCATGAAGGTTTAATCGCCATGCTTGAAGGTAAAGATGCTTCGGTGAATAAAAGATGCGGTGGCTTTTGATATGGCTGATTGCGTGGACGACCTTCCCCGTTCATGCAACCAGCGAACAAGAACTACTGGACCCTGACTATTGGCTTGAGCAACAGCGTCAAGCCAACGGTGGGGATCATGATGGTGAACATATCCGCCATCGGGCATTTTACTGTGATGAAGTGAAAAACCAGATCAGCGATACCTTTACGCGAAATGCAAACCGTGTCTGGTCTTTCTCGCAGTTCAAACCGAACGGCTTTATGACAATGACTGATATTCAGAAGTTTGAACGTAAAATGCGCTATGCCTCTGAGTACGCATATAAACAAATCAATAAAATCATGCACAACGGTTCAACCAAATCTGAGTGCGATGCACAGAGTGATGATGCAGTAAAGACAATGGCATGTATTATGAATATCCTGCCGCGTTTTCAGCCTGTTGGCATTAGTATGAAAGAATTCCAAGCTGCTGATTGCGCTTGGCAATTGAACCCAAACCGCCCTTAGCTTGCCAATTCCACAACATGCTGCCACACCCGGGTTTGCAATTTACGAAGCTCTTCCAACCCTGCAAAATATTCACTGCGTTCTTCATTAAGTGCGGTTTTAATAGCCGATTTGGTATCATTAGCAATCTCATTCAGAGCAAACCAGAAGCGAACCCATGCCCCTAAATCTGGTGAAATCCCTTTCGCGAATTGGGAACGAATTGTACTATCTCCATATCCGAATAAATTACTGAAACTATCGGCGTTATCGACAGTTCCAAGGTTACGTAAAACTTCATACAGTTCACGGGTGTCCATCATTTCATCTCCTTGATTTCTAAATATTTATCACCTCAGAACCGTTGTGCTGCCTCGGGAGCAGAAATTGATAAATAAAATCAGATAATTTTTTGAGGAGAAAAAAATGCACCATGAAGACTATGCTTCCAGCATCACTGACAAATACCCATATAGCTTCCACCTAGCCAATGCGCCTAAATTCCCCAAAAAGTCCAAAGCACAAATGGATAAAATGTGGGAGCAGGTTGCTGAGAATAAAAAGGCAAAAACCACACAGGAAGCCTTGCAAGGTTTGATGAAGAACCCGCTTTATCAGAAGAAGGATCAGGCTTATGTCAAGCATGTGCAAGATGAATTCAAACGCGCTTATCCCGGCAATGTACAATATGACGAAACTGGTAAAATGGTTGAGGTAGAATCCGCGATTGGTCCCCATGAGGTTCGTGCCTTCGCTCAGCCGCAACAGGTAAGTGCGGGGCATCCAACTCACTATTCTGAACAAACAGAAAAGGCAATTCGTGAGAAACGATATAGCGGCAATGAAGAAGAAGCCTTTGCCGATATGCAAAATATTCTGATGAAAGACCCGGATGGTTTCAAAAACTTCTCACAAGAAGATCGTGCGGCTTATCAAGCCTACCAGAAGAAACGTCGCCAACATTGGCGACCAGATCGCAAACCTCATGAAGAAGAACAGGTGAAGCGTAACGCCATTGAAGCATCACGGGATGCGGGTGCAGGGACACATATTGTTCCAGAGGCAAAACGCGAGTTCTGGAATAACGCTGCTGATGCTGCACATGGTGCTGTCGTTGTCTCTGGTGGCGGTCAGGATCAACTTGATGCCATTGAGAAGACACGTCAGCGTAAGATGGAAGAAAATCCACTGCCTGACATCTATAAAGGTCGTACACCGGGTCGTTTTGCTGATGATGTTGCCAATCTCAATCCATTGCAGGGAGCGTTAAGTGCTGCTGGTAAAGCGGCAAAGGATTTAGAGAAGATGGGTATTTCAAAGGATGGTCAGCAAATTGGCGGTGCCATTATGGGACTTGTTGGTCTTGGTGGTACTGGTGGAGCCAAACTTGGTGCGGGTGAGATTAAGGATTATCTCGCTAAACGGTTTGGCAAAAACTGGTCAAAACGTCTCACACCTAAAGATGTGGAGGTATTGAACGATCAATTGATCGGTCAAGGGCTTCAAGTTGGGACAAGTGCTAGCATACGTGCTGCTGGAAAAGATGACACGTTTGAGAACTAATCATCACAAGTTAGCCAGTCTTTATCCAATATCATGTTGTTAAAAAATACACATGCGATTTCGCTGAATTTAACAGGAGGAATATTATCATCCAAATTTGACATCCAAAGTGAAACTCTGGCTGTTGCATTATTTTGTGCAGCAGCCTTTTCCCCCCATAGCTGGGCTAACTTCTTATTGGTATCCATGTACCAAAACATTAGGCGAAGTTGGGCACGTAAGTGTGACTGTTCACCTGCTTTTGTAAGCCAATTAAGATGTTCTTTGATGTTCTCCTTACGGCCACCTAATTCATGAAAGCAATTGGCAAAGTTATATTGAGAAGGAACATACCCTGCCTTGGCTGCTTTCTCTAACCAGTCACATGCTTTTTTCCTACTTTTTTCAACAATAATGCCTTCATGGTGCCATTTCCCCATCGCGTTCATGGCTATTGGATCGCCTTGTTCTGCCAGTGAAGGTATGATGGCTTTAGCTTTTTCATAATCACCAGCATCATAGGCTTTGTAGCCATCTATAGCGGTTTGCGCAAAAGTGGTTGGAGCAATTAAAATCGTAAAAATGAAAAGCACAAAACGCATCTTATAGAACCTTTAAATATCCTGAACGGAACTATGGCAGGTTTAGGTGCTTTTTTACAAGAAAACTACTCCACTACCTTCAAATGCGGAACATGGCTGGGTTTGAGACGTGTCTTTTTCTGACCCTATATTTTTCAAACTCATCCTGAATAAATTTTCCGGTCACGATCCCACAATTGAATAACACTTATGACAATGATTTCTAATCATAATCTGTTTTGGCAAAAACAATGATCACCACCGCATTCGGTGGGCAGCATTCCGTATCAAAAGTTGGACTATCTGGAATAGCTAAATCCAGCCCATATTCAAAGGTAGAGCTATCTTTCGGAATTTCTTTCATAATTCGCGAAAAGTTATCGACCTTTTCCAATAACTCTTCCGAGGGAGTTCCGTTTTTTGCCTCAGCATTGAAACGTTTAAGGTCTCCATCCAGAAGGTCTAATTCAATGTACACCCAACCGATTTTGTCACTGCCATAAGGAGAGCTGTCATGCAGGTTAAAGTAAAAGCTTTCTTCATAGCTGACCTTGTTTTTAGGGAACTTTTTGCGCATTTGGTCAGCAAGGTCTTTAAGTACATTCTGGTCTTCGAAACGATGAAGGATGTATTGTTTCCTATCAAATGCGATCTTCTTTTGGTCCAGCATACGTTCCGCATCATTTTCTTGCAGCATTACGCGATTTTGGTTCACATAAAATCCTTCTTCGCAAAAAACTTCCAAGGCATCACAAACATTCATATCATTCCACTCACGGCCCGTGATCGTAAAGGCGATCCAAGACGAGTCATATTTTGTAGTTTGTTTAGTTTCTCGTACTGTCATATCAAGCACCCTTCTGACCAGATGGGGCATTACAATCGCTTTTAACCCGGCGGAAGATGGCCTTAACGAACCGTGGCTTGGCATATTTCTTCTGTTTGCCTGCGAGTGGACGAGAAATCATCTGCTGAAAAGTCAAAATAAGATTGGGGTCAGCATCAATCGAAACCTTGCCTTCCTCGACAAGTTCTTCAATCGCGTAAATCCCTTCGAGTGACATGAGCCAAATCAGGCGGTTCGACCCCACTTGTTGTTCGAACGGAAAAATCCCATCAGTTTCAGGAACCTCTTTCACTAGATTAGCTGGTAAAACTTCATCATGTTCTTGTAGATATTCCCATACTGCTCTTTTGATTTCTTCCTTTAAAGCGTCATCAATTTGAACACTCATAATCCAATTATCCTCATAAATCATAACACCCATCGAGGGCGTTTTCTGACTATGACGTTACCTGTGCAAACCAGTCCGTGCCAATATCTATTTAATTTGAAAAATCAATTGGTTATGATCAAAATAAAACGACAACTACACTTCAAAAAAACACTTGCATGCCTTTTTGAAATATAGATGTCTTCATTTGAAATGTAGTTGGGGAAACCCGGGGGAAATTATGAGGGCAATGACTTGAAGTGAGGTCCGTGTAATCGGTTATTTCGTGCCATTGGTGCCACAGTGATCTTAGAAAATAATGGTCAGTGAAATACAGGTAAAATGAAAATGTTTCCGCAAGTGAAATTCCACCAAGAATATCCTGATCTGATCATCACAGCAGAAATCCCGGTAATTCCGATTGATGATTGTCCGTTGCTTCTTGTGATCAGATATGGCGAAGAACGAGAGGTGGTGACATCGCCCGTGGAAATCACTACGGAATCATTCCCACTGATTTGTGGTGCGATTTGGGATAGGTATCACACAGATCCAAGTCATTTCTGGATAATGGAAGCTTTAGGTCAGTTATCACTGAAAATAAAGGCGTAGCTGGTTAGAAACTCACGCCTATATATTTGAATTATCTAATGCGTTACGAAAATACTATAGTAAGGGAATAACGTAACGTTTTTGTTCTGACAGACACCAATGCCCCCATCCATCTGCGTGAGCTTCTATTCATGATGTCATTTAAAAGGACAAAACCTTTCTTGCCGTGTCATTTAAAACAACACGCCCTTCTTTATGGGAACATCCCCCTTGTTCCCATAAATAGGTATTCCAAAAAATGAACACTTCTTGGAACCCGGCTTGGCCCCAGTGAAAATCGGCCGTACCATGTACAAAAAGTATGTCTGAAAAGTCATTGCTGATTTTTCTTTTTGGAAACGTTTTTTGGAAATGGGGTGTGTTATGTCCAGACTATTCGGTTATTCACGGGTCAGTACAAGCGATCAAGATTGGTCATTGCAAAAAGAAGCACTCTTGAAACACGGGTGTGATGAGCGCGATATTTTTTGTGAGAAAGCTTCCGGTACAAATGTTGATCGCATTGAACTGAACAAGGTTTTGGAGTTATTGCGCTCTGGTGACAAATTGGTGGTTTGGAGGTTGGATCGTCTGTGCCGCAGTCAGATGCAGCTTTTAAAAGTCTCAGAACAGATTGAAGCAAAGGGTGCTGAACTTGTATCCATCATGGATAATATTGATACATCCACTGCAACTGGAAAGTTGTTGTTCTCGATGTTGGGTGCGTTAGCAGAGTTCGAAAAGAACCTCTTAATTGAGCGCACCAAAGCCGGACAGGCAGTCGCCCGTGAGAATGGTAAAACCTTCGGTCGCCCAAAGAAACTAACGACCGCGTTGGCTCGTCAGATTCAGATCGCTCATGATGATCCCTCAACAACAATGATGGATACATGCCGTCATCTGAACATCAGTAAATCAACTTATTACAACGCTCTCAAGGCAGCAGTCTAATCCCGGGGTATGTTTTTTTACTTGGTCGATTTTTTATGACTTTTGATTAAACACGGCCGTACCATTGTCTCAGTTATAAACCTCCCAATAAGAAGGATGAAACACATGGGACAAGATTACCCTTTTAACCATGCCCTCGCGACCAATCGCTGGCATCAGTTCTTTGTTGCAGATGATCCAGAAAACTTGGGCAATTGGCATGATGCGCTTCAAGAAATCTGTAAAGGACCATTTTGCATCGAAGAAGAATATGGTCGGATCGCAGTTCAATCTGATGGTGATGCTGTGCGATTGGCGGCAACACCACACTTACATGTGAATGGTGCAGATCGTCGCATTACTTTTGTGCCGACAGAACGCACGTTCAGTGATCTGTCATATCAAATCCGCAAGAGTTATAGTCAGTTCGATATTCAGGCCAATTACCGTGTTCAGGAAGGTGATGACGACATCGCCTATCTCACGGGACGTATCTTCTTACGTCCGTTCAGTGATGAAGAAGCTGACCTTAAAATGGTTGCCGAAGAGATCGTAGAAGAATACGGCGATCTTGGTGTGGCAGTCCGTTATCTGGATGACCAAAACCGTCTTCTCGATCTGTATGTCGATGGACATTAAAACTGATAGGGCTTCGTTCCCCCCAAAAAAAAATGAAAGGACAGTAAAATGTCTACTTACTACGATTTGGAACCACCAATCTCGATGGAATTAATGAAGACCAAGCAGAATGGGTTTGGTGACTACTACGTTGATTTTGGCGACGATGAGTATGTCATTTTGTCAGTGGATGATGATTGGGCAATTGGATGTACCCGCAATGTGTTTGTCTCCCATAAAAACTGTAGTGAATTCTTTATGGACGAATTTGGTTCAGAACTCATTCCGTTAGATTGAAAGGCGTTCAAAACAAAGCCTTCTGGTTTTTCTTGGCCCCGTTGAATTAATCCGGCCCAATCCAGAAATGTTCCCGCTAGGCTCCACCATTATACAATCAGCCATAGACACGGTGACGTGCTGTGGCTGTTTTGTTTTTACCCCGATGACATATCCGTCAGATCGTCAGAAATGGCGTGTGAACGGTGCTGAAAACGTCTGTGGTGTGATTGCGTCGGAAGTTCGCAAAGCCACTGTACGCCTTGCATTCATGTTCCCGCATAGCTCCACCAAAATTCACAGGTACCGATGCTGCAACGCTCGGTACCTGTTTTACTTTTACCCTTATATTCTGCTGATTACAGACCGTTACAATGACGGTGTATGGACGATTCTTGATGCCGGTTTGAAGGCTATTTTCAATCAGAATCGGCAAAGTGATACACAAAACTGGTACACACCGTGTATCGGGAATGGTCATTATGGCTAATCTCCCCAACCTATATCGGCGTGGAAATATCTGGCGATACCGTCGTCGGGTGCCCCATGATATTCAAGATAATATTGGTCGCAAAGAGTTCCTTAAATCGCTGAATACTGCCGATTACAGTACCGCTGTGCGACGTTATCGAACCGTATGCAATAATGTTGAGCAGATCATCGCCGAAGCCCGTGGAGTGGTTTTAAATGACACAACTGAACGATACACGGTGATACACAAAAGTGATACACACGAACCACAAATCAAAGCTCCACCAACATCCGACGATGACGGTCTCAGAACGTTAATTCAAACGGTCGTAGAGGAAGTATTATCGGTATCTGCACCACGGAAGCCATCCCTCACTCTGGATGAACTGTACCACCGTTATATGGACGATCCGGCACGTTCCAGAAGCAGAAAGACCATCATGACGTATCAATCTGTTTATAACGTGTTGATGGAAATATTTGGTGACGATAAACCGATTGGAGATATTGATCGCGAAGACTGCCGTCAATTCATGAATGTTGTTCGTCACCTGCCTGCAAATGCGAAGAAACGCTTTCCACGGAAATCACTGGTGGAAATATCTGAATTGGCGAAAGAGCGTCGCATGAAACCGATGGCACCACTTACCATCAACAAATATGTCAACAAGTTGTCGGCGATGTTGAATTGGGCTGTGGAAGAAGAATTGTTGGACCATAACCCAGCGATTGGATTGAAAGTCGCCGACCCTATTCATGCCCAGGATAAACGATTGCCGTTCTCAGATCATCAATTGATTAAAATATTTGAAGGGCTAGCTGATAAATTTGGTGCCGAATACTGGGTTCCACACATCGGACTTTATAATGGTCTTCGTTTGAACGAAATCTGTCAGTTGAATGTCGAAGATGTTGTTCAGAAGGATGAAACCTGGTGCTTTAATATTACCTGCGAAACGGATCGTGGGATTGATGACAAAATCTTGAAGACCAAAGCATCGGAACGAGTCATTCCCATTCACCCGCAGTTATTGGAATTGGGTTTTATGCGATATCTGAAACAGTTTGAGAAAAATACCCGTTTAAAATTATTTCCTGATATCAAACTCGGGACCACAGGGTATAGATCAGATACATTCTCCAAGCGGTTCGCCCGATTTCTTAAATCAATTGATGCCGATGCCCCAAAAACATCGTTCCATTCGTTCCGCCACAACTTCCGGGATGCTCTGCGGGAAGCCGATGTGCGGCATGAAATTGCAATGCAATTGGGAGGATGGGCAGACGGATCACGCGGAAAGTCTGCCCAACTGTTTTATGGTAAAGGCTTTACCATAAAGGCTGTTCTGACTGAGCTGAATAAAGTCAGATATGTGATGTTAAATGACATTCGGCCATAACACATCAATGCCTTCAATGACATCATACCCCTTCTCCTTGAGGATTTCTGTCATCTCTTGAGCATGCTGATCGCTCTTGGCCAATAAAGCCATATGATGCCATGTAGGGTCATGACGACAGTCCAGGGAACAGTCGTTGTAAGCTGTTGTAGTGAATTCATCTACTGCCATTTCCAACTTAAGGGATTCGCCTTTACTGACAGAGCACGTCTGAAACGTACCCCAACATGTTTCATGAACATCTGAATGGACGAAAACATATTGGTTCTCGCCATCGTGGGGAAGATGGCTGCGATAAGGGGCTTCTTCGTGATGAATGATTTCTACCATCGGATTTACTCCTTGTTATTTTTTGTGTAACTCGATGGTATTTTGACGCAGCAATGCAAAGAAAGTCGATAAACTTATCTTCAAGTATAGATCGTCAAATACATGGAATTGGATTTTCTTGACGCAGGGATTTTAGTTTTGCGGCTTCTGTATTTTGTCGAGCACCCGCTGTCGGTTTTTCACCCTCTATTAAAATTCCGACAACGGTACAGGCTCTGAATGCATCTGAGTAGCTTGTGTGCTTGATCATAAAATTTCCATTCCAGTGATGAAATAGTTTATCAACTGGTCCCGGATGCGCGAAACAGGTCAATCTTTGGGTTTTTGTGATTTCTAAACCAAGCTCGTCTTTTCCCTTAAAGCCAATCTTTGATGTTGAAACTGGGAAAATCATAAAACCTGCGAATTGATTTCGTCGATTATCTGTCCTTCACGCCCTTCCATTAAAGCGCAGACCTTTCCTGTCGCTTTATAAGGTGCTTTCGTGGCAAGGCTTTTCGCTTTATCAACAAGATCGCTCATCTCGACTACTGGTAAATTTGCCGTTATCAAACGCTCTTTGAGGTTCTCACGCTTTGGATTAACAGCGATCCCATGATCTGTTACCAAAACATCTACTGTATCTCCAGGCGTTGTAATACAGCCTACTTTATCGGCAACTTTCGGATAGCCCCCACCTGTCAGGCGCGTCGTAACCACAGCCAAGCGGGATCCCGCAGCAGTATCTGGATGGCCACCAGGACCACCAATAATCCGTCCGTCACCACCTGTTGTAACATTCACATTGAATTCATGATCAATTTCAGCTGCCCCAAGCAACATAACCCCCAACTGATCCACAATTGCTTCAGAGTTTGCAGGACTCGCATATTTTGAAGCGGACATTGTTTCATGCCAACTGTCTATTTTATATGATTTAACGGCATCTTGGTCAAAGCTTTGAACATTGACGACTCTTTTAAAAATGCCCTTTTTAACGAGATCAATTTGCGATTTTGTTATACCACCAGCGATAAAGTCGCCTTTAATTCCACGCTCTTTCATCATTTCACCAATCTGTTTGGTGACTGCAAGTGAGATCCCACCTGCACCTGTCTGAAAAGAAAAACCCTCTGTCATTACGCCTGCGGCTGCAATTACTTCTGCTGCTTGTTCGGCAACTTTGACACTAACAGGATCGGTAGCAACTTGAGTTGCACCCGATTTGATTCCAGATGCATCGCCGATACTATCAACTTTAACAACATAATCCACTCGACTAGCAGGAATATCGACAACATCCAGAGCTGAAGTTTTCACTTCCTCTGTAATCACGACAACCTTATCGGCATAATCAACATCAACTTTTGGATATCCTAAAGGGCCACAAGCATTTTTACCAATTGCGCCTGAAATATTACCAAACATATCTGCACACGGCGCACCGACAAAAGCAATATCAATTGTATATTCACCAGTTTCAAGAGCCCGAGCTCGACCACCATGTGATTGAAATAGGGCGGGCTCTTTTAACGTTCCATTACAGATTTCATCTGCTACAGGCCCTAGAGCATAATCAGTTCGAATACGTGCGATCACTCCTGATCGAATAAGTTGAACCATAGGTTCATGTACGGGAAAGATTGAACTAATTGCGATGCAAAGGTCTTTAAGTCCTCTATTTTCTGCAACATGCAGAACCTGATTAACAACAGCATCGCCATTTCGTAAATGATGATGAAAAGAAAGTGTCATACCATCAGTTATTTTACATGCATCAAATGCATTTTCTATGCTTCCAAGGACTTTTCTTTCAAAAGCACGATCTGGCGTTTTGTCTATGAGATGAAACAAAACTTCTCTCCAAATTTTATTTGGGTGTTAACAAACGCAGGTATCATCGTTTGTGTTCCTTCGTCTATAATATTCAAGAACCTGCTCCCAAAAAAGCAGTCTATTCAGATTAAAACCTCATAGATGGTTTCTAAATTTGATAGATGCAATTTTGGAAGCAACAGCTCAAGAAGAGTCGTCTTACTTGTACCCTCGCATTTGATCGAAGAATTCCGGCAGGAAGAGGGAAATCTGCGGGATGTAGGTGATCAGAATGAGGAAGAACAGCAGCAGCGACAGCCATGGTAGGGCGGCTTTTACAGCCCAGCCGATGGAATGGCCCGTAATACCAGCGGTGACGAACAGGTTGAGCCCCACGGGTGGCGTGATCATACCGATTTCCATGTTTACCACCATGATGATACCGAGGTGGATCGGATCGATACCCAGCTGGACAGCAATCGGAAACAGGATCGGGGCCATGATCAGGATGATAGCAGACGGTTCCATGAAGTTACCGGCAGCCAGCAGCAGCAGGTTGACCACGATCAGGAAGCCCCACCAGGGCAGACCCCAGCCGACAATATATTCAGCAATAGTGTGCGGGATACGCTCTGTTGTCAGTACATGGGCAAACAGCATGGCATTGGCGATGATGAACAAAAGCATGATAGAAACTTTTGTGGCATCAATCAGGACCTTGCGAATATCCGGATCATTGAAACATTTCGGTAGAGCGATAATGGATTGAACGACGGAGCGCCCAAATGCACTGACAGCATTTTCTCCTTTATGAGACCAGTTCTTGTCTTTAAGAGGTCCCATGTCACGATAGACAAAACAGGATACCCAGAATGCATAAACAGCAGAGACAGCCGCAGCTTCGGTTGGGGATGCGATGCCGCCATAAATGGAACCAAGAACGATCACAATTAACATGATCCCGCCCAAGGCGGACAACAAAGAATTGAATAGTTCCTTGACACCGGGGAAAGGCTCAGACGGTAATTTCATGACGCGTGCAGCGATATAGATGGCAATCATTAGGATCAACCCCATCATGATACCCGGAATAAAACCAGCCATGAACATTTTGGAGGCAGAGACTTCGGTTGCTGCGGAATAAACCAGCATCACGATGGATGGCGGGATCAGGATACCGAGTGTACCGGCGTTGGCGATAACACCGGCACCGAACTTTTCCGGATAGCCGGATTTCACCATACCGGCAATAACGATGGACCCAATAGCGGCCACAGTGGCCGGGCTTGAGCCGGAAACTGCTGCGAACAGCATACAGGCGAGAACCGACGCCATCGCCAAGCCCCCTTTAATATGACCGACAAGCGCAACGGCAAAACGGATAAGACGTTTCGCCACACCACCTGTAGACAGAAAGGCAGACGACAAAATAAAGAAGGGGATTGCCAAGAGGGTATAGTGCTCAGACAGGGCTTCAAATAATTTGAGGGCAACAGAAGCCAACGAGTCACTGGAGAACAACAAAATTGTGCTGACAGAGGATAGGCCGAGTGCAACAGCAATCGGCATGCCTAGGAACATACAGCCGAACAGGGCGATAAACAGGAATGCGATGGTCATTATTTGGCTCCCTCTTTCATTCTATTTTCGTCTTCTTCATCGGAAATGATTTCAGCATCAATCCCGGCTTCTTCCAAAGCTTCTTTGGCTTCATCTGCCATATGCATGGAATGCCATTCACCGGTAGCCAGTTTCTTAAAAACTTCAAGAAAGCGATAACCCAACAGGATAAAACCGATCAGTAGTGGGCCATGAGCAAACCACATGGGCAGGAGCGGTTCTTCCGGGTCAATTTTAAACAAGTCCCACTGCAAGTCTTCCGGGATAAGCCAGAGAAAAACAGCTGGTGTCGGGGTGTCTTCCATGAAGAGACCGATTTTATAGACCTTGGCCAGATAGACCCAAGCGCCCATCAAGATCAGCGCGCAGTAAGCTAAGCAAAGAAGGACGGCAACGATACTGACAATACGTTTTACTTTCGGTGTCAGCAAACGGATGACGGCATCAACACCAATATGGGCCCCGACTTTGACCCCGTAGGACGCACCAAACAGAACAAACCAGGCTGACGCATGAAGGGTAACTTCCTGTGCCCAGTGGATACCGGTGTTAAAGCCAAAACGTAAGACAACTTCGATAAAGACGAGAAGGGTCATGAAAACGAGTAGAAAACTCAGAACACCTTCTTCTAACTGGCGTGTATAATTTGCAACCATCACAGTGCCCTTGAAAAAGTTTGTAAGTTATTTTGGATAAAAAACACCCCTTAGGCGAGTTCGCTCTTCCTAAGGGGTGTTTTAACTGGCAGCTTAGTTATTGGCTGCAATAGCGGCGTCTAAAAGATCTTTACCTACGGCACCTTCAAATTGAGACCAAACCGGCTTCATGGCATCTACCCATTGCTGACGTTCAGCATCAGACAGGTCGAGGATTTTAGAGCGTCCAGATTTTTCAATTGCTTTACGATCACCTGTTGCTTTTTGCGCAGCGATCATATTGCCATGTTCAATTGCTTCATCCAGTGCTTGTTTAACGTCACCACGGATGTCACTTGGCAGGCTGTCCCAGAATTCAGTAGAAGTCACAACCAGATAATCAATCAAGCCGTGATCGGATGCTGTGATGTAGTCCTGAACTTCGAAGAATTTCTTGGAGTAAATGTTAGACCAGGTGTTTTCCTGACCATCGATGGCTTTGGTTTGTAGCAGCGTGAAGACTTCTGAGAATGGCTTTTTAAGTGGAACAGCGTCTACGGCTTCAAACTGTGCAGACAGAACGTCAGAGCTCATGATGCGGAATTTCAGACCGGAAGCATCAGCAGGTACACGCAATGGTTTGGAAGCTGAAATCTGCTTCATACCGTTGTGCAGGTAACCCAGGCCAAGGATGCCTTTTTTCTTCATGGAGCTGAGAAGTTTCTGACCAGCTGGACCTTGTTGGAAACGCTCAGCAGCCGCCATATCTTTAAACAGGAACGGCAGATCGAACAGTTGCAGTTTCTTTGTGTACTTTTTGAATTTCGACAAAGACGGTGCAGCGATCTGAACGTCACCCAACAGCATCGCTTCCAGAACTTTGTTATCACCGTAGAGCTGAGAGCTTGGATAAACCTCAACCTCGACTTTACCGCCAAGACGTTCCGAAACAAGATCACGAAACTTATTGGCCATTTGACCTTTAGGTGTGTTCTCAGCAACAACGTGAGACAGTTTAATTACGATTGGATCAGCAGCTAATGCTACAGTTGAAGTCATCATGGCAGCCGCCATGAAAAGGCCAGCAGTAAGTTTACGCATATTTTTTCCTCCCAATTATGGAAAAGCACCGTATTTTATGACTGATTAAAAAGAACAGGTTATTCATCAATACGACGTTAGAATTACATTAAAGAATGAGATATTCATTCTCTGTTTCATACTGCATAAAGTTACGTTTTAGTGACTGCTGAAACAATAATCATTATTGTCTAACAGCTATATCCAGATTATATACCAAGCATGCAAGGTATGTATTTTTGAAAGAGGCAAAGAGGGGGATGCCTTAAAAGATCAGGCAGCTGATAAGAGAGGTTCTCTAGTTTTTTTGTTGCATACGATCTTAAAATCCCCATCAAAAAGTTCTATACCTTTTTAAGGATATTAACCCTCATCGGCTGTGAAAATTCATAACCTTTAAAGGTTTTTTGAGCGTGCTCATCAAATAAAGCCCTTATTTCTTTGTCTTTAGATTCAAAAATTCTTTTACGATCCTCATTCGGCGCAATAATCGCGCTTCTGAAGCTTTCATATGATTTATAAAAGACAGTATGTATGTACAAAATTTCCTGGTCTTCGCGGAGACCAATTTCTGCACAGCGTTTTATTTGCCGATAGGCATCAGCACGTACTTCTGTTTCGTCTTCGATGAGCTTCATCGTTTCAAAGTAGCTGCCTTGAGCTAAAGGCTCACTAATGTAGATAAGGCCAGTTTCATTGATGATTTCGGAAACGTTTTTCAAGGATGTAAAGCGAATATCTTCAGGAATATGATGAAGACTGTTAAAAAAGATTACGCTGTCGAAGTTACCTTTTTCAAAATCCAGATTTTCAGCACCACCGCAGATATAAGATGCACCGGGCACAGCTTCTGCGGCGTGAGCTTTTTCAAGTTGTAGGGGGGATGGCTCCAAGCCTGTTACAGTTGCCCCAAGCCGGGCCATAAAACGAGTTAATCCTCCATTGCCAGAGCCAATATCGAGGATCTTTTTCCCAGCAAAAACGATGTTTTCTTTGAGAACTTCACTATTCTGTTTTCTATCCATCCTGACATTGTAACAAGATTAATAAGCGAGCTGTCAATTGAGAATTCTATATAATTTATCTATATTTGATATTGAAAAATTATATACTTTTAAAGATGAAATATGTCGTAATTTTATACGTTTGATCGCATGATGGTTGTGGCGATAGCAAAAAATGGAAGACAGTTATGGATGTTAATCAGTTAAAAACATTAATCCATGTGGCGGAGTTGGGAAGCCTGAGTAAAACGGCAGATCGTTTAAATATTGCCCAACCCGCATTGAGCCGACAAATTCGACTTCTTGAAGAGGAGTTGGGTGTACAGGTATTTGAACGACATGGTCGTGGGATGGTGCTAACAAGTATGGGCGCAGAAATACTTGAACATGCAACCCATATCATGAGTGAGATGGATGCTATTAGGAATACGGCCCTGGATGGCAAGTCATCTTTTCGTGGTATTGTGAAAATCGGTGTAACCCCGACAGTCTCTCAAGTCTTAAGCGTGCCACTCGTTCAGAAGATTAGAGAAGCACACCCTCAATTAAAAGTGCGCATCATCCCTGTATTGAGTGGCTTTCTGATTGATTGGCTCAAACGTGGTGATCTGGATGTCATTGTTTCCTACAATCCGCCAGCTCAGCGATCTCTGCGGACCATTCCTATTATGATGGAGAATTTATTTCTCGTTGGTGGCGCAAGCAGTGGCTTAAGTCAGGATAAGGCGGTGCAATTCACTGAGCTTGCTGACAAAGAACTCATTCTGCCTTGTCCGCGTCATGGATTAAGAACTCTGATGGATGAATATGCACGACGGGCGGGAATTGAATTAAATATAAATGTTGAAGTTGATTCATTTTCTGCACTGGTAGGCTTGGCTCAGAATGAACTGGGTGTGACAGTCTTGCCGATTGCCTCTATTCACTCCTTAATTGATCAGGGTGAATTGCGTGTTGCGCCCCTGGTTGATCCAGCACCGGAAAGAAAACTTGTTCTCGCCTTTGCTGCGGATCATTCCATCAACCCTGCTGCACGCTTTGCCGGGGAAGTGATAATTGAGACTGCACGCGATCTTGTGAGGCGAAACCTTTGGTCAGGTCATATGTTAGACGACCCCAAAGGTATATAATTTCCTTATAGCTCCTTTTCAAAATAGATATTTGTTGTATCGATTTATCCTCCATATACTTACCGACAGATACACAAGATTAACAGGATAAGAGGCCTAGTCGAGAAAGCATAATTACTCGACAACATCGTCTCCTTATTCCCATCATGCTTCCGTTTCAAAGCAATGCAACATTGCTCATGTGTCAGGAAAGCATTTTTTGAGAAAGGTGAAAAAATGCAGTCTACTATTGGTGAAGGTTTTGACGATATTCGCGACGCAGTGCGTGCCCTTTGTGCAGATTTCCCTGCAGAATACCATCGCAAAATTGATGAAGATAAAGCGTACCCAGAAGAGTTTGTGGATGCACTAACCCGTGACGGCTGGATGGCAGCTCTTATCCCTGAAGAATATGGGGGGGCAGGTCTCGGTTTGACAGAAGCCTCTGTCATTATGGAAGAAATCAACCGTGCAGGCGGCAATTCAGGTGCCTGCCATGGTCAAATGTACAACATGAACACTTTGGTCCGTCATGGGTCTGAGGCTCAGAAAAACCTGTATCTGCCAAAAATTGCCAGTGGTGAACTTCGTTTACAGTCCATGGGCGTGACAGAACCGACAACAGGTACTGATACCACCAAGATCAAAACTACAGCTGTAAAAAAAGACGGTCGCTATGTTGTGAACGGACAGAAAGTTTGGATTTCACGTGTACAGCATTCAGACCTTATGATCCTTTTGGCCCGTACGACCCCGCTGAAAGATGTAAAGAAAAAATCTGAAGGCCTGTCCATTTTCCTTGTCGATATCAAAGAGGCGATGAAAAAAGGCATGGTGGTTCAACCCATTCCGAACATGGTCAATCATGAAACAAATGAACTGTTCTTTGATGACCTGGAGATCCCTGAAGAAAATCTGATCGGTGAAGAAGGTCAAGGTTTCAAATACATTCTAACCGGTCTGAATGCAGAACGGACCTTGATTGCTGCGGAATGTATCGGGGATGGCTATTGGTTCGTTGATAAGGTCAGCCAGTATGTTACAGATCGCGTTGTATTTGGCCGTCCCATTGGTCAGAACCAGGGTGTACAGTTCCCCATCGCCGAAAGCTTCATTGAAGTCGAGGCTGCAAATCTCATGCGCTATGAAGCCTGTCGTCTCTACGACAATGGCGAAGCATGTGGTGCGCAAGCCAATATGGCAAAATATCTGGCCGCAAAAGCATCATGGGAAGCAGCGAACGCATGTTTGCAATTCCACGGCGGTTTCGGTTTTGCCAATGAATACGATGTAGAGCGTAAATTCCGCGAAACTCGCCTCTATCAGGTTGCGCCAATTTCTACAAATTTGATTTTAAGCTATGTCGCAGAACATATTCTGGGTATGCCGAGGTCCTTCTAATGTCAGCAAATACACATCTTCCTTTAAAAGGCTTAAACGTTGTAGCTATTGAGCAGGCTGTAGCAGCACCATATTGTTCAGCTCGACTGGCTGATGCGGGGGCAAGCGTCATCAAAATTGAACGACCCGAAGGTGATTTTGCACGTGGTTATGATGATGCCGCCTCCGGCCAAAGCAGCTACTTTGTCTGGCTTAATCGTGGCAAAAAATCTGTTATTGTCGATTTGGCATCCGCTGAAGGGAAAGCCTCTCTTCGCGACTTGTTGGAAAATGCAGACGTCCTTCTGCAAAATCTCAAGCCCGGCGCGTTGGAGCGTTTAGGCTTCGGTTTTGAAGAACTCAGAAAAACCCATCCCGGTTTGATTATCTGCTCTATTAGCGGTTACGGTGAAACGGGCCCGATGGTGAACCGTAAGGCTTATGACCTTTTGATACAGGCCGAAGCCGGACTATGTTCATTAACAGGCAATGCTGATGCCCCTGCCAGAGTCGGGATCTCAATCGTTGATATTGCAACCGGCGCAGTCGCTTACTCTGCCATTTTGGAAGCCTTACTTGCACGTGGTATCAGTGGTGAAGGTGCCAATATCAGTGTCTCCATGTTTGATGTAATGGCTGATTGGCTGACGGTTCCATTGATGCAGTATGAAGGAACGGGTAAGCTACCGCCACGCATTGGCATGGCACACCCATCCATTGCCCCTTATGGCGTCTTTAAAACAAAAGATGATCAATTGATTTTAATCGCGATCCAAAGTGATCGGGAATGGGTCATTCTGTGTAAAGATTTTTTACACAATGAAAGCGCTGCGACAGACCCTCAGTTTAATACGAACGTGGCACGAGTTAAAAATCGTGAAGCTACGGATGTATTGGTACGAACGGCTTTTGCGAATATTGACATTGCTGAAGCACGAAATCTTTTGGATAAATCCAAAATTGCCTATGCATCGGTCAATGATATGGACGGTCTGTCCAACCACCCCCATTTACGCAAGGTTGAAGTTGAAACGCCAAATGGTCCTGTTTCCTATCCTGCACCGGCGCCTGTGTTTACAAATCAAACAAGAAGTTACGGTTCTGTTCCCGCCCTTGGGGCTGATAACTCCATTTTAAACAAAGGAGAGTAACGGTCGATGGTATCGCAAAATAAATCTATAAATATAGACCATTTAAGCAGCTGGATTGGCCGTGAGGAAAATGTGTCAGATGTTATTTCTCTGGATTTGGTAAACAAGTTCCGGGCAACAATAGGCTTACCAATGCAAGATACTGCTGTGGGGCAAGCGGTACCGAGACTTCTGCATTTTTGCTTGGCTCAACCCGTTCTTCCCGCAGATATGTTGGGGGGAGATGGTCATCCGAAAAAAGGCGGTTTTCTACCTCCCGTTCCTCTGCCACGTCGTATGTGGGCGGGGGGTAGTTTGGAATTCAATGGAGACCTCCGTGTGGGTGATACGGTTACACGTAAATCCACAATAGCCGACCTTAAAGTCAAGGAAGGCCGCACGGGAACGCTTTGTTTTGTGACAGTTGACCATAATGTTATGGTCGGTGAACAATCTATTCTTAGCGAACGTCAAAATATCGTCTATCGCGAAGAAGATACAGGCACATCTGCGAAAAAGGAATTACCTGTAGCAGAAAACGGCCAGCATCAACGCATGATAGTCCCGACATCAACGCTTCTCTTTCGCTATTCAGCGCTAACATTTAATGGCCATAGAATTCATTATGATCGCCCTTATGCCATTGAAGTTGAAGGCTATGATGGATTGGTCGTTCATGGCCCTCTTCAAGCAACCATGATGTTGCATTTTGCCGCTGAGCTGTATGGCAAGGAGCCTGATAAATTCACTTTTCGTGGTGCTACGCCGCTGGTTGATAATGAACCATTTTATCTTCATGCCCGTGAGGAGAATGGAAAAATGCAACTCTGGACAGCTCGTAAAAATGGTCCGATTGCCATGATGGGAGAAGCCGAATGGCACTGATCAAAATTGGTCTGTGGATTGAAGCTATACTAGCTTTTCTTCACCAGTATAGTACTGACGCGCCATCTGATTCATTTCTTGAACCCATCTTGACTATAGACTGCAATAACACCTTCATTTTGCGAATTGAAGAATAATAACTTTATGGGGAAGGACATGTCATGACACAGACTCATGATTTAGATTTTGTTGCTCCACTTTTTGTCCCAGCGAGCCGACCAGAAATTTTCGATAAAGCTGCGACTTCCGGGGCTGATGCAATTATTTTGGATTTGGAAGATGCTGTGGCAGATGAGGCAAAAGAAGAGGCACGCAAGTCCTTATCCAGTGATTTCACAAGTTTGCCGGTTCTTGTACGTGTCAACAGCATTTCCTCGCCTTGGCATGAGGAAGATATCAAAGCTGTATCCAAGTTATCTCTTAGTGCAATTGTTGTTCCTAAAGCCGAGCTAAGCCCTGAATTTGAACAGCTTTGTTCTTCGTTGGCAGAGGTGTCTCTACCAGTTATCGCCCTTGTTGAAACGGCAAAAGGGTTAGCCGATACGCGTCAACTGTCCGCCTTGGAAAACGTGAAGCGATTGATATTCGGTTCAATTGATTTTTGTGCTGATTTAGGTTGCGCCCATACACGTGAAACTCTGTTGTTTGCGAGAAACGAACTGGTTTTGGCATCGCGGTTAAACAACATCTTAAAACCAGTAGATGGGGTCACCACCTCACTCCAAGACGTTCAAGGAATCACAGATGATGCTCGTTATTCTTGTGATTTGGGTTTCGGTGGCAAACTGTGCATTCATCCAAAACATGTCTCCCCTACGCTCAATGGTTTTAAACCAAGTGAAGCTGAAATTGAGTGGGCGAATAGAGTACTTGAAGCAGGAGAAGGTGCCGTAACAGTAGATGGTGCCATGGTTGATAAACCTGTTCGCATACGAGCACGTAACATCTTAAAACGTAAATGAGGTAAAAAGTGATGAAGATCCTCGTCGCAGTAAAGCGCGTCATTGATTATAACGTGAAAATCCGCGTTAAATCAGACAACACAGGTGTAGAAACCGCCAACGTCAAAATGTCTATGAACCCGTTTGACGAAATCGCGGTTGAAGAAGCCATTCGTCTCAAAGAAGCAGGTGCCGCTGAAGAAGTTGTGGTTGTTTCCATGGGTGAGAAAAAATGTCAGGAAACCATCCGAACCGCTCTGGCTATGGGCGCTGATCGTGGTATTTTGGTTGAAATTGACGAAGACCTACAGCCGCTGGCCGTTGCCAAGCTGCTCAAAGGCATCGTTGAAAAAGAAAACCCGGATATGATCATCCTGGGTAAACAGGCAATTGATGACGACAATGGTCAAACCGGTCAGATGCTCGGCGCTTTGCTGGGTTGGCCGCAAGGCACATTTGCTTCCAAAGTCGAAATGGCCGACGGTTCCGTCAATGTCACCCGTGAAGTTGACGGTGGCCTGCAGACTGTGAAACTGGCCCTGCCTGCAATTGTGACAACTGACCTGCGCCTCAATGAGCCTCGTTTTGCATCATTGCCCAATATTATGAAGGCCAAGAAGAAACCGCTTGAAACAGTCACTCCAGCTGACTTTGGTGTGAATACAACACCAGGCCTGAAAACTCTGAAAGTTGAAGAACCTGCGACACGTTCTGCTGGCGTAAAAGTGGAAACAGTCGCCGAATTGGTCGACAAACTGAAAAACGAAGCGAAGGTGATCTAAGATGAGCATTCTTGTTATTGCGGAACACGATAATGCGTCCATCAAAGACGCAACGTTAAACACAGTTACGGCTGCAAAAGAGCTCGGTGACGTAACAGTTCTGGTTGCCGGTAACGGTTGTGCTGCTGCCGGTGAAGTCGCTGCAAAAATCGACGGTGTCGCCAAAGTATTGCTGGCGGATGACGCCGCTTACGATCATGAAATCGCTGAAAACATGGGTACCCTTGTTGTATCTTTGGCAGGCGATTACACACATATTCTGGCACCGGCGACAACAAACGGCAAAAACTTCATGCCGCGCGTTGCGGCCCTTCTTGATGTTGCTCAAATTTCTGACATCACCAAGATTGAGTCTGCTGACACATTTGTGCGTCCGATCTATGCCGGTAACGCCATGGCGACCGTTCAGTCTTCGGACGAAAAGAAGGTCATCACGGTTCGTACCACAGCCTTTGATGCGGCCGCAAGCGAAGGTGGTTCTGCGGCTGTTGAAGCTGTGGCATCCCAAGGTGACTCCGGCAAGTCTTCCTTCGTTGGTGAAGAACTGTCTGTTTCTGAACGCCCTGAACTGACATCCGCCAAGATTGTGATTTCAGGTGGTCGTGGTATGGGCAGCGGTGAAAACTTCAAGATCCTTGAAGCTGTTGCAGACAAGCTTGGTGCGGCCATTGGTGCATCACGTGCTGCTGTTGATGCAGGTTTTGTCCCGAACGACCTTCAGGTTGGTCAAACAGGTAAGATTGTTGCCCCTGAGCTCTACATCGCAGTTGGTATCTCCGGTGCGATCCAGCACCTGGCAGGTATGAAAGACTCCAAAGTGATTGTTGCGATCAACAAAGACGAAGAAGCCCCTATCTTCCAGGTGGCAGACTACGGCCTAGTTGCGGACCTCTTCGACGCGGTACCTGAACTGGAAAAAGAGCTGGGTTAAATTTGACAATTTCACCTGCGGCGCTCCCTAGACGCAGGAAACTACCGTATCTAGTCCTCGGGTTAGATACGGGATTTTCATAGAGTTGTACCTTTAAAGCAACTTATAGTACTGCACACGTTTTAAACTTTCTGAAAGCATGTGCCTGACTTACCCAAAGGCTAAAAGGTCGGTTCCCGTACTTCTTTTAGCCTTTGGACACCTTTTCAATTTCTAGAAGAAAAATGAATGTGCCTAAAGTCATTCTGACATGCAGGAAATGAGCCTTTAAAATGATCAATCGTCCCAAAAAAATTCGCCGTTTATTGGCAGCCAATCGTGGTGAAATTGCCATTCGTATTTGCCGTGCTGCTTCAGAGCTTGGCATTGAAACGGTGGCGATTTATTCCAACGAAGACCGATTTGCCCTGCATCGATTTAAAGCAGATGAGTCTTACCTCATCGGTGAAGGCAAAGGGCCAGTTGAAGCCTACCTAGATATCGAAACTATCGTACACATTGCCAAAGAAACCAATGTAGATGCCATTCATCCTGGCTATGGTCTGCTGTCTGAAAACCCGACCTTTGCGCGTCGTTGCCGTGAAGAAGGTATTATCTTTGTTGGGCCAAGCCCGGAAGTTATGGAAGGTCTGGGCAACAAGGTTTCTGCACGCGAGCTGGCGGTCAAAGCCGGTGCCCCGGTTGTACCTGCAACCAATGCCTTGCCGGAAGATGAAGAAATCATCAAAGCAGAAGCAGCTAAAGTGGGCTACCCGATGATCACCAAAGCGTCTTGGGGTGGTGGTGGCCGTGGCATGCGTGAAATCACGTGTGAAAAAGATCTGTTGCGCGAAGTCGATGCTGCCAAACGTGAAGCTAAGGCGGCCTTTGGTAATGACGAGATCTATCTGGAAAAATTGGTACGTCGTGCCCGTCATGTGGAAGTCCAGATCATGGGGGATGCCCATGGAAATATCGTCCATTTGTTTGAACGCGACTGTTCTGTTCAGCGCCGTAATCAAAAAGTCGTGGAACGCGCCCCGGCTCCTTATTTCTCAGATGAAAAACGCAAAGAATTGTGTGAGGCTGCGTTGAAAATTGCGCGCACGGCGGGGTATAGCTGTGCGGGTATTATGATAGTTTGCTTGAAAAAGTAACTGCCTGGGGCAAAACGCCGAACGAAGCGGTGGCCCGTATGGACCGTGCCTTGCGGGAGTTCCGCATTCGTGGTGTAGCGACCAACCTGTCGTTCCTTGAAAATGTCCTGTCTCATGAAAAATTCCTCACAGGCAGCTATACGACCAAATTCATCGACACAAGCCCTGAATTGTTTGATATGCCCAAACGTCAAGACCGGGCATCCAAACTGCTGAATTTCCTTGGTGAAGTTATGGTCAATGGCAATCCGGAAGTGGCAGGGCGCAAACATCCGGATTATATTCATCATCCCGTGGCCGAAAATTACAATGTATCATCCAAGTCGGGTCTGAAACAAAAACTTGCTAAAGAAGGTCCAAAAGCGGTGGCAGACTGGATACTGACCCAGGACCGCCTGCTTTTAACCGATACCACCATGCGAGATGCGCATCAGTCCTTGCTGGCAACCCGTGTACGTACTGATGACTTGGTTAAAATTGCTCCAACTTATGCAAAACGATTGCCCGAATTATTTTCGGTTGAATGTTGGGGCGGGGCGACTTTCGATGTGGCGATGCGTTTCCTCAAGGAATGCCCATGGGATCGTCTGGAACGCTTGTCTGCGGCTATGCCGAACCATCTAACACAAATGTT
Organism: Terasakiella sp. SH-1; assembly: GCF_004564135.1. NCBI lineage: Bacteria > Pseudomonadati > Pseudomonadota > Alphaproteobacteria > Rhodospirillales > Terasakiellaceae > Terasakiella > Terasakiella sp. SH-1. Next base: position 97,947 of record NZ_CP038255.1, read on the forward strand.
GCTGCGCGCTTCCAACGGTGTCGGTTACACCAACTATCCGGATAATGCAGTGAAGTTCCTGGTGAAACGTTCTGCTGAAGCAGGTATGGATGTCTTTCGTGTGTTTGATAGTTTGAACTGGGTGGATAACATGCGCGTTGCCATGGATGCAGTTAATGAAACCGGTAAAATCTGTGAAGCCGCAGTTTGTTACACAGGTGATATTCTGGACCCGAACCGGGACAAATACAGCCTGAAATATTATGTTGATATGGCGAAAGAGCTAGAAGCCGCCGGTGCCCATATTCTAGCGATCAAAGATATGGCGGGTTTGCTGAAACCGGCCGCGGCGACGCAGCTCTTTACCGCTTTGAAAAACGAAATATCCATTCCTCTTCATTTCCATACCCACGACACATCTGGCATTGCCGCAGCATCTGTTTTGGCGGCAAGTGAGGCTGGTGTCGACGTGGTCGATGGTGCGCTGGACTCCATGAGTGGTTTGACCTCACAAGCCAATCTGGGCTCTATCGTGGCAGCATTGCGTAATACCCCGCGCGACACCAGTATTAATCAGGGCGCGATGCGTAAAGTATCTGATTACTGGGAAGATGTCCGTGCCAACTATGTCGGTTTCGAAAGTGACATTCGTTGTGGCACATCTGATGTTTATAACCACGAAATGCCGGGTGGTCAGTATACCAACCTGCGCCAGCAGGCACGTAGCCTGGGGATTGAAGAGCATTGGTCAGAAGTGTCTGATGCCTATGCCGATGTCAACCAGATGTTTGGCGATATTATCAAGGTGACACCGTCTTCCAAAGTAGTTGGCGATATGGCTCTGATGATGGTGACGTCTTCTTTGACCCGTGATGATGTGGAAAAACCAGACAAGGAAATTGCCTTTCCAGAATCCGTTGTCAGCTTCTTCCGCGGGGAATTGGGCCAACCGACAGGGGGATTTCCCAAAGAACTGCAGAAAAAGGTTCTGAAAGGTGAAGAACCTATCACTGTCCGTCCGGGTTCTGCCATGGAACCACTTGACCTTGATCTGGCGCGCAAGACGGCTGAAGAGATGGCCGGACGTGACATCAGTGACAATGAACTGGCTTCTTACATCATGTATCCGCAGGTCTTCCGTGATTATGTCGCGCATCAAAACCAATATGGTGATGTGACAGTCCTGCCGACCAGCGCTTTCTTCTATGGTATGGAGCTGGGCGAAGAGTTGGTGGTGGATATTGAAAAAGGTAAAACGCTCTTCATTAGTTTCCGTGCGATTTCAGATGGCGATGACGAAGGTCGCCGCACCGTCTTTTTCGAACTAAACGGTCAGCCACGCAACGTCAAAATTACTGACACCTCACAGACGCCCAAAAAAGAAAGTGCGCCCAAAGCCGAAGATGGCAATGAAAACCATGTCGGTGCGCCAATGCCAGGACTTGTAGTATCTGTTTCTGTAAAAGAGGGAGACAAAGTCAAACGCGGCGATGTCCTACTGTCCATTGAAGCGATGAAAATGGAGACATCTGTTTTGGCAGAACGAGACGGGGTGATCGACAAAATCATTACAGGACCAGGATCTCAAATAGATATGAAGGATCTCCTTGTTGTGTTTACCTAGAATTTGGCTTTTACCATTTCACCCAATTTTCCATTGTGGATCAATTAGTCTCTCATTGTGTATTCCATCCTCAGGAATTGAATGCACCGAAAATTCCCAATTAGATCTTGGTTGTGCTGAAAGAGAGCTTTTGCGTTGCCCAACTCATCTCTACTCAAAAATGAGGAGTAATAAAGTGATAGATCTGAAAAAGGCTAACGGAAATGACCGGATTAGTCATGCTCCTTGCGTAAAACATAGAGCTGAAAAAGCTGCACATAATGAGAAAAACAAAAGAAAAGAGTGGTTAATGCTTCAAGGCTACGAAGGTGTTGCAAGTTTGTTCGATTGTTTCATTGAAACTCAGAAGAATGTTTAATTGTGGATCTTAAGATCACAAAAACCCAAAGATTGACCTGTTTCGCGCATCCGGGACCAGTTGATAAACTATTTCATCACTGGAATGGAAATTTTATGATCAAGCACACAAGCTACTCAGATGCATTCAGAGCCTGTACCGTTGTCGGAATTTTAATAGAGGGTGAAAAACCGACAGCGGGTGCTCGACAAAATACAGAAGCCGCAAAACTAAAATCCCTGCGTCAAGAAAATCCAATTCCATGTATTTGACGATCTATACTTGAAGATAAGTTTATCGACTTTCTTTGCATTGCTGCGTCAAAATACCATCGAGTTACACAAAAAATAACAAGGAGTAAATCCGATGGTAGAAATCATTCATCACGAAGAAGCCCCTTATCGCAGCCATCTTCCCCACGATGGCGAGAACCAATATGTTTTCGTCCGTTCAGATGTTCATGAAACATGTTGGGGTACGTTTCAGACGTGCTCTGTCAGTAAAGGCGAATCCCTTAAGTTGGAAATGGCAGTAGATGAATTCACTACAACAGCTTACAACGACTGTTCCCTGGACTGTCGTCATGACCCTACATGGCATCATATGGCTTTATTGGCCAAGAGCGATCAGCATGCTCAAGAGATGACAGAAATCCTCAAGGAGAAGGGGTATGATGTCATTGAAGGCATTGATGTGTTATGGCCGAATGTCATTTAACATCACATATCTGACTTTATTCAGCTCAGTCAGAACAGCCTTTATGGTAAAGCCTTTACCATAAAACAGTTGGGCAGACTTTCCGCGTGATCCGTCTGCCCATCCTCCCAATTGCATTGCAATTTCATGCCGCACATCGGCTTCCCGCAGAGCATCCCGGAAGTTGTGGCGGAACGAATGGAACGATGTTTTTGGGGCATCGGCATCAATTGATTTAAGAAATCGGGCGAACCGCTTGGAGAATGTATCTGATCTATACCCTGTGGTCCCGAGTTTGATATCAGGAAATAATTTTAAACGGGTATTTTTCTCAAACTGTTTCAGATATCGCATAAAACCCAATTCCAATAACTGCGGGTGAATGGGAATGACTCGTTCCGATGCTTTGGTCTTCAAGATTTTGTCATCAATCCCACGATCCGTTTCGCAGGTAATATTAAAGCACCAGGTTTCATCCTTCTGAACAACATCTTCGACATTCAACTGACAGATTTCGTTCAAACGAAGACCATTATAAAGTCCGATGTGTGGAACCCAGTATTCGGCACCAAATTTATCAGCTAGCCCTTCAAATATTTTAATCAATTGATGATCTGAGAACGGCAATCGTTTATCCTGGGCATGAATAGGGTCGGCGACTTTCAATCCAATCGCTGGGTTATGGTCCAACAATTCTTCTTCCACAGCCCAATTCAACATCGCCGACAACTTGTTGACATATTTGTTGATGGTAAGTGGTGCCATCGGTTTCATGCGACGCTCTTTCGCCAATTCAGATATTTCCACCAGTGATTTCCGTGGAAAGCGTTTCTTCGCATTTGCAGGCAGGTGACGAACAACATTCATGAATTGACGGCAGTCTTCGCGATCAATATCTCCAATCGGTTTATCGTCACCAAATATTTCCATCAACACGTTATAAACAGATTGATACGTCATGATGGTCTTTCTGCTTCTGGAACGTGCCGGATCGTCCATATAACGGTGGTACAGTTCATCCAGAGTGAGGGATGGCTTCCGTGGTGCAGATACCGATAATACTTCCTCTACGACCGTTTGAATTAACGTTCTGAGACCGTCATCGTCGGATGTTGGTGGAGCTTTGATTTGTGGTTCGTGTGTATCACTTTTGTGTATCACCGTGTATCGTTCAGTTGTGTCATTTAAAACCACTCCACGGGCTTCGGCGATGATCTGCTCAACATTATTGCATACGGTTCGATAACGTCGCACAGCGGTACTGTAATCGGCAGTATTCAGCGATTTAAGGAACTCTTTGCGACCAATATTATCTTGAATATCATGGGGCACCCGACGACGGTATCGCCAGATATTTCCACGCCGATATAGGTTGGGGAGATTAGCCATAATGACCATTCCCGATACACGGTGTGTACCAGTTTTGTGTATCACTTTGCCGATTCTGATTGAAAATAGCCTTCAAACCGGCATCAAGAATCGTCCATACACCGTCATTGTAACGGTCTGTAATCAGCAGAATATAAGGGTAAAAGTAAAACAGGTACCGAGCGTTGCAGCATCGGTACCTGTGAATTTTGGTGGAGCTATGCGGGATCGAACCGCAGACCTCTACAATGCCATTGTAGCGCTCTCCCAGCTGAGCTATAGCCCCATAAGTTGGTGGCGCAGAAGATAGCTGATTTTTATGGGGTTGCAAGATAAAAATGTGTCTTTGAGCAAAAAACTTTACAGGTTTTGGTCAGCAACCCCTTCGTCGATATGTTCCATGACTTCTGACATATCCATTTCATCACTGCCCACCAGATCGTCGGCATCTTCGATGAAGTCATCTTCACCTTCACGGGGCTCTAGATCTGTTTCAACATCTTCAAATTCAGCGAGGATGTCTTTGTTTTCTTCTTTGGGTGGGGGCGTGCTGTCATAGTCACTGGTTTTGGCCAGCAAGGCGGCTTCGTCATTGACGGGGGCATTGCATTTGGGACAGGTGGCATCCGGTTTGCGCATATCATAAAAGTGTGCGCCACAACCAGGGCATTCGTGTTTTTGTCCCCATTCCGGTTTCATGTTCAGCCCTCCTTCGCAAATCCTGACAAAGGCTGGTGAAGCGCGCAGATAAATATCTGTATGAGCCACCAGATTCAGGACATTTGCCCTTTAAAAAAACTGTTTGAAGCGGTTTGTTCGCCCGCTCCAATGACACGTACACATCTAATTCTCCAATACTGTAAAACGAAAATGACAAAAAGTCTCGTTTAGAGTGATCCTAATTTAAATTTTTCTGATTTTTCTTTAATTGACTTACGCGTCACACTGTACGAAAGTGCGCTGAATTTCTGACTTTATGTAAAGGCCCAAGCTGTGAAAACCGTTGCATCTCATCAAACTGAAAATCTTGCGGGCACAATCCGTGTCCCTGGTGATAAATCCATTTCGCACCGTTCTTTAATGTTTGGCGCGATGGCGGCCGGGCAAACGAAAGTGACGGGCCTGCTGGAAGGCGAAGATGTGCTGTGTACAGCCGCAGCCATGCAAAGCCTTGGGGCACAGGTTGAGCGTCAGGATGATGGCACATGGGTTATTCAGGGGCGTGGTGTTGGTGGCTTTTCTGAACCGACTGGGGTGCTGGATATGGGCAATTCCGGTACGGCTGCGCGTTTGTTGATGGGCGTGTTGGCGACGCAATCTTTCACCACTTTCATGACAGGCGATGCCTCCTTGTGTTCGCGCCCAATGGAACGGGTGATGAAGCCGTTGCGCCTGATTGGTGTTAATTTCGTGTCGCGTGAAAATGGCCGCATGCCGATTGCCATTCAGGGGACAGACAGCCCCATGCCGATTTCTTATGAATTGCCGGTGGCCTCAGCACAAGTCAAATCGGCTGTTTTGTTGGCCGGGCTCAATGCACCGGGCAAAACAACAGTGATTGAACCCAATCCCAGCCGTGACCATACCGAAAAAATGTTGCAGCATTTCGGTGCTGAGGTTGAGGTGGAAGAAACGGATAAGGGCGGACGTGTCATCACCTTGACTGGTCAGCCGGAGCTTGTTGCCCGTGATGTGGTTGTGCCGACGGACCCAAGTTCAGCAGCTTTTCCTGTTGTTGCTGCCTTGATCACACCGGGCTCTAAAGTCACGGTGGAAGCTGTCGGGATGAACCCGTTGCGCACAGGTCTCTTTACAACCCTGAAAGAGATGGGCGGTAAGATCACCGAAGTGAATACCCGCATTGAGGCAGGGGAAGAAGTTGCTGATTTGGTGGTGGAATATTCCGAACTTACAGGCGTGACGGTTCCAGCCTCACGTGCTCCTTCCATGATTGATGAATATCCAGTATTGGCCGTGGCAGCCTCTTTTGCCAAAGGCACAACCCATATGGAAGGGCTGGAAGAGTTGCGTGTGAAGGAAAGTGATCGTCTGGCCGTGGTGGTGGAAAGCCTGAAAGCCTGTGGTGTTGATGTGGAAGAAGGCGAAGACTTCATGATCGTTAAGGCCGATGGTCAGCCTGCCTTGGGTGGGGGCGAGATTAAATCGCGCTTGGATCACCGTATTGCCATGTCTTTCATCGTCTTTGGTTTGGCGTCTCAAAAGCCTGTAACTATTGATGATGCGTCACCGATTGACACCAGCTTCCCGGGCTTTATTGATCTGATGAACGGGCTGGGTGCGAAAATCAGTTAATTTACGTCATCCTCGCGGATGCGGGGATCTCTTTCAGTATGGATAAAGGCCCCCGCTTTCGCGAGGACGACGGAGAGTTTATATGGGCATTGTTGTTGCAATTGATGGTCCGGCCGCGGCAGGCAAGGGCACATTGGCGCGCCGAGTCGCAGCGGATTTGAATTTGGCTTATCTGGATACGGGGCTTTTGTACCGTGCCACGGGGTTTGCCGTTGTGCAGGCAGGTGGCGATCTGGAGAATGAAGCTGATGCGCTGAAAGCGGCACAAAACTTGAAGGCTGATGACCTGACAAACGAGAAATTACGCCATGACGAAGCCGCGCAAGCAGCCTCAAAAGTTGCTGTAATTCAATCGGTTAGAGACGAGCTGTTGGAGTTTCAGCGTCGCTTTGCCAAGGAACCACCACAGGGCAAGGTTGGGTCTGTTCTGGATGGGCGCGATATTGGCACAGTGGTTTGCCCGGATGCGGATGTGAAGCTGTTTGTGACAGCCTCAACAGAGGTACGTGCTCAACGTCGACTAAAAGAGTTGCAAGAGCGTGGCCTTGAAGCTATATACACGCAGGTTTTACAGGATATGAAAGACCGCGATGCGCGCGACAGCCAACGCAGCTCCGCGCCATTAAAGGCAGCTGATGATGCGGTGATTTTGGATACCTCTGATCTGGGGATTGAAGAAGTTATTGCACAGGCTAAATCAATCATTTCTGAAAAAGCCTGAATAGATACGTCTGTGAACTGACTTTTGACGCTTTCTTTTAGAAGGAAGTGCTGAGGGTCTTTTTCACTTTCATGAAGGTGGATCGGCAGTTAGTCACTGCGCTGTCTGGTCCTGATACCTTTGACGCAATTGCGGGTGACAGACCAACGGAACCAACCGTTTGGCATGAAACAACATTATTATAGGACTTATATATTATGACTGAAGCAGCTCCAGTAGTTGAAGATTTTGAAGCGCTTTTTAACGAAGCGTTCGGTGAAGAAGCCCTTTTTGAAGGTCAAGTACTGACAGGTACAATCATTCGCGTTGATAATGATTTCGCAATGGTTGACGTCGGTTTGAAATCTGAAGGCCGTATCCCCCTTAAAGAATTCGGTTTCGGCGAAGAAGCACAGAAACTGTCTGCCGGTGACAATGTTGACGTATTCGTAGAGCGCTACGAAAACAAAGACGGCACAGTTGTTCTGTCTCGTGAAAAAGCGAAACGTGAAGAAGCATGGAAAAACCTCGAGAAGCAGTTCGAAGCTCAAGAGCGTGTTAACGGTGTTATCTTCGGTCGTGTTAAAGGCGGCTTCACAGTTGACCTTAACGGTGCTGTTGCCTTCCTGCCGGGCTCTCAGGTTGATATCCGTCCGGTACGTGACGTAACACCGCTGATGGGCAATGCTCAGCCGTTCCAAATCCTGAAAATGGACCGCCAGCGTGGCAACATCGTTGTTTCTCGTCGTGCTGTTCTTGAAGAAGCACGCGCTGAAGCACGTGGCGATCTCATCAAAGGTCTGGAAGAAGGTCAGGTTCTTGACGGTGTTGTTAAAAACATCACTGATTACGGTGCGTTCATCGACCTTGGTGGCATCGACGGCCTGCTGCACGTTACTGACATTGCATGGCGCCGCATTGCTCACCCGTCTGAAGCACTGCAAATTGGCGAAACTGTTAAAGTACAGGTTATCCGCTTCAACTCTGAAACTCAGCGTATCTCCCTTGGTATGAAGCAGCTTGAAGCTGACCCTTGGGAAGGCGTTGACGGCAAATATCCGGTTGATGGCAAGTTCTCTGGTCGCGTTACAAACATCACTGACTACGGTGCGTTTGTTGAGCTGGAGCCGGGCGTTGAAGGTCTGGTACACGTTTCTGAAATGTCCTGGACGAAGAAAAACGTACACCCGGGCAAAATCGTTTCTACTTCTCAAGAAGTTGAAGTTATGGTTCTGGATGTGGATCCGGTTAAACGCCGTATCTCCCTTGGCCTGAAACAGTGTCTGGCAAACCCATGGGATGCGTTCCTGGCTGAACACCCGCAGGGTTCTGAAGTTGAAGGCGAGATTAAGAACATCACTGAATTCGGTCTGTTCATCGGCCTTAACGGCGAAATCGACGGTATGGTTCACATGTCTGATCTGGCATGGGAAGGCACACCTGAAGAAGCACTGGCTTCCTTCAACAAAGGTGATGTTGTGAAAGCGAAAGTTCTCGACGTTGACGTTGAGAAAGAACGTATTTCTCTGGGCATCAAGCAACTGTCTGAAGATCCTTTTGAATCTGCGTCTTCTGACATCAAGAAAAACCAAATCGTGACTTGTACAGTTCTTGCTGTTGAAGAAAATGGTCTGGAAGTTGAAGTTGACGGCGGCCTGACTGGCTACATCCGTCGTGGTGATCTGGCGCGTGATCGTGGTGATCAGCGCACAGACCGCTTCAACGAAGGTGACAAGATTGACGCCAAGGTAACTCAGTTTGACAAGAAAAACCGTAAGGTTTCCCTGTCTGTGAAAGCTCTGGAAGTTGAAGAAGAGAAGAAAGCAATGGCTGAATACGGCTCTTCTGACTCCGGCGCGTCTCTGGGTGACATCCTGGGTGCAGCACTGGAACAAAAGAAAGGCTAATTCGTTAGTTCCTTCTTTTTGAAGTTTAAGATCGACCCCTTCCTGTTCTTGCAGGAAGGGGTTTTTCTTTTATATTAGGGCGTAAACTCATAAAATAGACTTGTTTGGCGGAGATGTATTTGAGGATAGACAAGGCATGAAACCCGCAGAAGTGCAAGCACTTTAAGGGTTTTATAACGCAGTTCTATCCTCAAATACATCCCGTCCCTTACGGGATTTCCCAGAAATATAGGCATTACTGCGTTAAAGTCTTTTGAAAGTACAAGTACTTCCTGCAAGCCTTTGCCTTGTCTTGCCTATATTTCTGGGAAACCAAAGCAAGTCTATTTTATGGGTTTACGCCCTAATCATGTAGGTGTCTTGGTATGTCACCATGGAAAAAGGTCCCCGCCTTCGCGAGGACGACGAAGGAGAATTAAATGACCTTTTCAGCTGACTATCTTTTGGACCGTATTCGCCTTAAACGCCGCCTGCGCATTTGGCAGGGGATTGGTATTCTTGCTATTTGCGCAGCACTTTTGGCTTTGGCAGCACGTTTTGATGTGTTTGGTCATGGGGATCATATTGCACGGCTGTGGGTTGAGGGCATTATTCGCGATGATGTTGCTCGAGATGAGATGATTGCAGAACTCAAGCGCGACCCCAAGGTCAAGGCTGTGATCGTGCGCATTAATAGTCCGGGCGGGTCCGTTGTTGGAGGAGAGGCTCTTTATAGGAACTTGCGCGACTTGGCGAACGAAAAGCCCGTCGTTGCTGTCATGGGGGAAGTTGCGGCAAGCGCAGGCTATATGACTGCATTGGCTGCGGATTATATTGTGGCGCGTGAAGGGACGATTACCGGTTCCATCGGGGTGTTGATGCAATCAGCCAATGTGAAAGGTTTGATGGAAAAAATCGGGGTCAAGCCTGTGATTATCAAGAGTGCTCCACTTAAGGCTGCACCGAATCCTATGGAAGATTTGACACCGCAATCCAGAAAAGCGACAGAAGCGGTGATTTTGGATATGTTTGATATGTTCCAGTCCATGGTTATGGAACGACGCAATCTGAGCAAGGCCGAAGTCAGCAGGCTTGCCGATGGGCGTATTTATACGGGCAGGCAGGCCAAAAATGCACGCCTTATAGATGAAACAGGCAGTGAAGCTGCGGCTTTGGCGTGGTTGAAACGGGAAAAAAAGGTGCCCTCTACACTGGAGGTTATTGATGCCATTTATGGGGAAGAAGACTTGTGGGCAGGTGCACAAAGTGCAATTGCGAAAAGCTTTTTCGATAAAACATTGATTTCTAAGGGACTTAGTCTTGACGGCTTGATTTCTGTCTGGCAACCTGAATTGAAGTAATGAGCATTGTGTTAGGTCGATAAACCTACTTTGAAAGAAAGGGAGCAGGTGCCCATGACAAAATCGGAACTGATTGCACGTTTGGCTGAAGCTAATCCTCACCTTTTTCAGCGTGATGTAGAACGGATCGTGACAACGATTTTTGATGAAATCACGCAAGCCTTGGCTGAGGGCAATCGCGTCGAGCTACGTGGTTTTGGGGCTTTTTCGGTGAAAACACGAGGGTCCCGTGTAGGACGCAACCCGCGCACAGGTGAGTCTGTGGATGTGGGGGAAAAAGCTGTGCCTTATTTTAAAACAGGCAAAAAATTGAGAGAGCGCCTGAATACCGCCTAAAAGGAAAACGCCTTCTTCCCATTGTGGTAAGGGGGAATCTGGTGTAAACGACGTATGCTATTGTATGTCGTTGGTCATTGGTGTTGTGTTGAAAGTAGGCGCTTATGAAAATCTTATCTTGGCTGATCTTTATTCCCTTTGCTGCGGTTGTGGTCTTTTTTGCCATTTCAAACCGCGAAGAGATTGCTGTGAATTTCTGGCCCTTACCCTTTAGTCAGGATATCCCCCTTTACTTGTTGAGCTTGGGCACTTTGGCCTTTGGTTTTTTCTTTGGTGCACTGCTGACCTGGATGTCGGTGGCAAAGTGGCGTGTGATTGCCATGAGCCGAAGAAAAGACACGAAATATGCCGAAGCCGAAGTCGCACGCCTGCAAAAACAATTGCAGGAAGTTGAGAAAAAACAGCAGCCAAATCAGGAGGTTTTGCCTGCTGTTAAGCCAGATGTGGCATAAAAGGGAAAGGTCTTTGCATACGATGGAATGCATTGTGAGGCAGGGGTTTTAAAAGGATCATAAACCCGTAAGAAACCTTATTGACAGATGAACAACTGTGGGTCATATGGAATAGATATTGTGTCGTTATATCAGGAGTAACGAAATTGTCTTTAGTTTGGCAAGAAAGCATGTCCGTCGGCATTTCTGTCGTTGATGATGATCATAAAAAACTGTTGTTAATGATTGAACAGTTTCGCGGCCTTGTAGAGACGCTGAACGAAAAAGACCCTGATGAAGCCGCCATCGAATTGGATCAGGTTTTTTATCTTCTTCATGATTTCACCAAGACACATTTCCGCCGTGAGGAAATGATTATGAAGGCCCTTAAATTTCCAGATATTAAACGCCATATCATCTTGCATCAGGAATTGATTAAGCAGTTGATGGGGGCTTATGCCAAATTCAAGGAAGAACGAAAGAAAGGGCTTTTGGATAAGCCGATCAATGAATTGGCAACTCTTTTAAATCAATGGGTTGTGAATCATATTCTGCAAGAGGATTTGCAGTTGAAGCGTATGAGAAAATTTGCATCTTGATTGGGCTAAATCAATTTAAGGTTGATTATTTTCTCTGAAAACCGCAAAAAAATATTAGTATTCAACCAACCCATAGTGTATTAGACTTCCCTGTGGAAGAGTAGTGGTTATGACGTTGGTATAATTATGTTTATTGTAGCTGTTCTTAAGAACTCTGGACAAAAAAATTTCGAAGCTTTTTGGAATAAACAAGAAGCGGCTACATTTTGGTCAAATATTATTTCGAGTCGACGCAAGCTTGAAGGCGATGCTGTTCGCGAGGTGGTGCTTTATGAAAGTGAAACCTCTTCTATTGAACATGGTATCAAAGAAGCGCGTCAAAATCGGCTTCAGCCGATCAAAACCCATAAAATGAATGAGAACGTCCCGTTTTATGAAAAGATAAAACGTACAGGACCGGGGTGTGTCACACCTGAAACCATTATGGAAGCCGAACGCCAGATTAAGGCGGAAGGGGCCCGTTTTGTTGAAGTTACCAAAGAAACGGTTCAAAGCTTCCAGAAAAAGGTTGAAGCGCTGGCCTCTGCCAAGGAGGTCCATCCCCATCACAAGGTCGTGATGGACGAGATTTGCTATAACCTCAAGGCCCAAGGCGGGGGATATAGCTACACACTGATTACATTCGTCGCCGGCCATTTGGAAAAATACCTTAAGCGCGCCCAGGATGAAGATATGGTCAGTGAACGCGGGGTGAATATCCTGCGTGCCTATGTCACTACATTTGAATTTATCCTGAATAACCGGATCACAGGTACAGGCGGGGATTTGGGCCGCACGTTGATCAAGAAATTGGATGAAGTCATTAAAGGTGTGAACGCCGATATTGATGTGGCCGCTGTACGTGCGGCTGCCAAGCCAAAGCCGAAACCAAAACCGCAGCCCAAACCAGAGGTCAAGCCGGAAGTCAAGCCAGAGGTCAAGCCGACGCCAGAAGTCGCACCCACTGTCGAAAAACCGATCGAAGAAGAAATGCCTGCTGCACCTGTTCAGCCGAAGCCGGAACCTGGTGTTATTTCGCAGGAGTCTTTGGCAGAACTTTTCGAACAGAAGAAAGCCGAGCCTGAACCTGAAAATGCAGGCAAGGCCAATGAGGTCAATGAAAAGACCTTTGACTGGTCAGAGAAATATTCGGTTGGTATTCCAGAACTGGATGAAGACCATCGTTATCTCTTCCATTTGATGAAGCACTTCTATCTCACCAGCGAACGTGATGGCGGTTTGTATGAAGTGGATATTATTTTCTCCATCTTGAAAGCTTTTGCCCGTGTCCACTTTGGCCGCGAAGAAGCTGCCATGGCCATCGCAGGGTATGACAAGACGGTCGAACATGTGAAGCAGCATGAAAAGCTGATGGTCGAACTGGAAGAAATGCGTGACTATTATGTGATGTTGACGGATGAAGAAGCCGGTAAGAAAGTCAGTAATATGTTTGTGAAATGGTTAAGCGGCCATATTCAGGAAGAAGATTCAGGCTATCAGAATAGTATGCAGGCAAAATCTGAAAAGATTTCCAGCTTCTTACAGGAAATGGATATGCCCAAGGCGTGGATTGGGGAAGAAGAATAATGAAAAAATTCCAAAGCTACGGTTTTACGGATTTAACATTTTTGATTGTCGATGTAGACCGTTGGGCGGCGAATCTGACCGAAACCACTTTGCGGACATTCGGGGTGAAGAAATGTGTTTTTGCCACCAATGAATTCGATATGATGGAATCGCTGTTGCGTGACCGTCCAGATATCATTTTCATGGAATGGAAGCTCAAGTCAGATAGCGGTATTGATTTGGTGCGAAAGATCAGAACAGCATCTTTTGAAACCTATCAACATACGCCGATCATTATGGCAACGGCGATGACCGATATGGAAAATGTCGCAGAAGCCCGCGATGCCGGGGTCAACGAATTTATTGCGCGGCCATTTTCACCGGGAAATCTCTATAGCCGGATTTGTGCGATGGTTGCCAATCCACGCCCCTTTGTGGATTGTTCGACCTATAAGGGGCCGGACCGCCGCCGCCGCCGGATGCCCGTACCGATTGATCGCCGCCGCAAGTAAGCGTGATAAAGGGGGAGGGGAAGATGCATGTTATCGCAATTTTGGCACAAGCCGGTGATGATGAGTTTCTAGCCTTTGAAAAAAAGGGCCGGGCTTCCCAATATTGGTCAAACGCGGTTGATCAGGCAAAACGCGGTGAGGCATCCGTACAGGGAAAGCGGGCTTTCAAGCTGTTTGTTATTGATGGTGATGATGAAGAAGCCGCTCTTAGCCTTGCCAGAAAGGGGGAGGTTGAGGCCGTTAAGACCTTTGATGTTGAAAACTACGTCCCCTTGTCAGAAAAGGCTGCCGCAGATGAAACCATGCTGGCGATTGATTTTAACGATATCGCTGCCGCAGAAAAAGATGTTGAAGAGCTGACGGATACCTATCAAAGCTGGGTTAAATCCGATGTGAAACTTTTACAGGACCGGATTAATCTGATCAAAAGTACCGGCGACTTTGACGAAAACGATTACCGCACCATGCATGATATTGCCTATAACCTGACCGGGATGGGCGGGACGTTTAATTATCCGATGGTGTCATTTCTAGGGGTGCGGTTGATGTATTTCATCGAAACCCTGGAAAACAAGCCATTAACCAACGCACATCTCCAAATTCTCTCAGCCTATTTATCAGCCCTTAAAATCGTTGTGGCCAAAGGGATCAAGGGCAATGGCGGGGCGCTGGGTCGTAAGTTGCTGGATAATCTCAATAGCGTAATTCTAAAATTTTCTGGTCGGGAAAAAGCAAAAGCGAAACCAAAGCCTGAGCCAAAATCGGCGACGAAAACCCCTCAGGTCATACAAGATATTATTCAGAGTGAAAAAAACCTTGAAGAAAATAAGGTTAAGGTAGTAAAAAATAAACCAGAAGCCGCGCAGACCCGAAAGTCAGATGGGGTTGAGGTTGAAAAGCGGTCACAGGAAAAAACAGCGCCGAATGCTATGTCACAGGAAGAGCTTTCACGAATTCTTAACGACAAAAAGTGATATTTTCTCTGTATGAATGATGTAACTGGAAATACGCAAAATAATACGACTGGCTTAAATTTCCGCGATCTTTCTTTTTTGATTGTGGATAAGGATCGCCGCGCAGCCACGGTATTGCGCACCATTTTGCGGAACTTTTATGCCCGTGATATTGATTTTGCGCCCAGTACCATTCAGGCATATGCCCATTTACATGAAAAACATACAGATATCATTCTGGTTGAAAGTGATTTGGGCGGGGATGATACGGGTTTTGATCTGGTTAAGAAAATTCGAGCCTCTTCTTTTGAAGATTACCAGCATATCCCGATTATCATGATGACGGCGGACGCCAGTGAAAAAAATGTCAGCATGGCACGTGATATTGGTGTGAATGAATTTATGGTTAAGCCGGTTTCACCAAAAGAAACCTTTGACCATATCTCATCGGTTATCACCCATCCGCGTCCCTTCATCGAAGTTGAAAACTATGCCGGCCCGGATCGCAGGCGCAAAAAGGAATTTTTTGAGCAAGAACGCCGCAAAGAGAACCTTCAAAAGCAGGCACGCGAAGAGTCTGAAACCCTTGCTGAGACTCAGGTTGAGACTCAAGGTTAACTCTTTTTTAATCCCAAAATGGCACAATAAACTCGATCAGGAGACTCTGTGCGATTCTAGAATCGGATAGGTCTGTTGGGCAAGTTTAATGAACGCGTAAGACTGTGATGAGGCTTAGAATGGCTTTGTCCAGGGTAATGCGCATGTGTAAGGATTATGGTCTGATGCCAAATGTATACCACCTACAGAATTTAGGGATGGGCTCATCGGAATGGAATGCGTGGCGTGAATCCGAAAAAGGGATGACCCCGGACCTGTCCAATGCGGAGATCAGAGCAGTTAATCTGGCTCGCATTGACCTACAGGGCGCTGTCCTGACCAAAGCCAACCTTAAACGAACCAACCTGAACGGGGCCAATCTTTCAGGCGCCAATATGGCCGGATCCAACATGGAAGGGATCAACTTGGCCGGGGCCAACCTGGAAAGGGCCAACTGTGCAGGGGCTTACTTAATGAAAGCCAACTTGTCTGGCTGTAAGTTACGCTGGACCAACCTGTCAGGGGCTGCTCTTGTGGGCAAAACCAATATGACGGGGGCGGATTTAACCGGGGCGAACCTTTGTGGGGCGCGTTTGACCGGGGTTAATTTGTCCGGTGCAAATTTAACCCGTGCGAATTTGGCAGGGGCGGATTTCCGCGATGCTGATTTGACCGGGGCAAATTTTGAAAATACCGATACCAGCGGTGCCTTTTTTGGTGGGGCCGATCTTCGTGGGACGTTATTGGAACATTCCATTGATTTATACCTGCCAGAAGAAGACGAACCAGAGGAAATGATGGAGATGGGGCCTGTGCCACAACCGCAAGCCCAGCCCTATCCTTATCCTCAGCAGCCGCAACCTCAGCCACAGCCGCAGCCCATGCAAACGGCAACGGTTGAGCCTTTCCCGCAGCCACAGCCCGCACCGCAGCCCATGCCGGAACCGATTATGGAACCGGAACCTGTGGTACAGGTGGCACCCGAACCCGTCATGGAACCCGTGATGGAGCCGGAACCAATTCCTGAACCCGAGCCCGAGCCCATTCCAGAGCCTGAACCCATTGTTCAGCTTGCCCCGGAACCTGAGCCCGAGCCGGAACCTATGCCCGCACCCGCACCAGTGCAGGAAGTGATTGAACCTGAAAAGCCAGATGATGATGCCTATCAGGTTTATGAAACAAAGGATTTTGCGATCCTGACCCTGTGCTTACCGGGCTTTAGCGAGAAAAAACATGGGGAGGAAGAGGACCTTCTCGGACTGTTGCGTCGTTATAACCAGTATTTTATGGATGGCAGTGATCAAAAAGGGGTACCTATGGCAACCCGTGGAGATGCATTCTACGGTGCCTTTGAAAACCCTAATACGGCGATCACTTGTGCACGTGGGTATCTCAATATCCTGCGTGACATGAAAACCGATGCCTATGTAGGCATCAACTGGGGCAATGCGACCTCAACCGGGGAAGCCGGGTCTGAAATTAAGGATTTGATTATTTCCTCAATTTCACCCATGGCGCGGCTTATGCCTGTGGCTAATCCGGGGGAAGTTTTGATTTTGGATGAATTGTTTAATCGACCGGAAATCAGAACTGAAAGGTTTGAATTCACCAAAGTATCCCGGCGCTGGATGAAAGCCAGTGTCAAGGCAGACGGACCCACCATTGAGGTGCTCTGTTACGCTGTTAAGGAACGGGCTGAATAAGACAAGCCAATGAAGAGGGCTCCTGAGAAATCAGGGGCCTTTTTTCATGGCTTCAAGAAAGCACGAACGTGATAGCGTTTTGTATAAGGCGCAGCTTGACTCAGTTTCAAAATAATTAAAAAGGTGCATGTAAAGCAATTAAAGGTGGTTCGATTTCTACGTTAATCGGTGCAATTTATCTTTTTGGGTAAAAAAGTATATTTCAGAGGTATAATATAAGGCCGTATGCGCAAGCTCTTATGCTAATTATTAGTATCATTATAATATAATGAAGTAAAAGAGGGAATCTACGTAGTTGACAGTGCAAGTAAGTCGCAATACGATGCGAAAATTGAATACCTACATATGTATTCAATAGGGGAAACTGCTTAAAGTTTGGAAGGTAAGATATGGCGACTTTAGCAAATCTGGGAAAAGGCCAGCGGGCCTATATCAATCAAATCGGGGGCGATTCAACTCTGAAGCGTAAGCTCTTGTCTATGGGGATTGTCAAAGGCGTTGAAGTGTCTTTGTCTCACACGGCCCCATTGGGTGATCCACGCATCTATTCTTTGCTGGGTTATGATCTGTCTCTTCGCAATGACGAAGCGGCCAATATCACCGTTGACAGCACAAAGCCTTAATCAAGGCATTCGGAGTTACATTTCGTGAACACACAAACCAAGACCTTGACGGTTGCCTTGGCGGGGAACCCGAACTGTGGTAAAACGACCCTGTTGAATAAACTGACAGGCTCTCATAAAGGCGTGGGTAACTATGCCCGTGTGACAATTGACAAACAGGGCAGCAAGCTGACCCATAAAGGCTGGACGATCAATGTGATTGATCTGCCGGGGATTTATTCTTTAAGCTCCCAGTCCCCGGAAGAAATCGTTGGCCGTGATTTTATTCAGGACGAACAGCCGGATCTCATCCTGAACGTTCTGGATGCAACAAACATTCAGCGTAGCCTGTTTTTGTCCACCCAATTGATTGAAATGGGTGTGCCGCGCATTTACGACATCAACATGATTGATGAAGCCAATGCCAAGGATATCTCTTTTGACACCCTCGCGCTGGCTGAAATCCTCGGCAGCCCGGTGGTGGAGACAGAAGCGCGCAAAGGTTTTGGTTTTGAACTGCTGCTCGACACCATTGTTGAGATGGCGGAAAAAGGTCTGCCCAAAGACAGCATTAACATCAAATATGACAGCCACCTTGAAGAAGCCATCGTTGATGTACAGAAAATCATTTCTGACCTTCACCCTGGGGAGATGAATGAACATCAGACCCGTTGGTTGGCAATCAAGCTGATGGAAGGCGATGATGACCTGCTTAAACGTGAAGCAGAACATGCAGAACTGATTGAAGCGGTTGATGCCAAACGTGCAGAGATCGAACGCACCCATGGTGAAAGCACGGAAGTGATGTTTGCACAAGGGCGTTACGGTTTCATCAACGGTGTTGTTCAAGAAGCGGTGACTTTGCCTGCAACGTCTGAACAATCTTCAAGCCTGACACAAAAACTGGATCACATCTTCTTGCATCGTTTCCTCGGCCTGCCGATTTTCCTTGGCCTGATTTGGGCCATGTTTGAAGCAACCTTTACATTGGGGACTTACCCGATGGACTGGATTGATGGCCTGATGGGTGATTTCACCGATGTTGTTGCAGGCGCCATGAGCGAAGGCTTGCTGCGTGACCTGATGGTTGACGGTATCTTGGCCGGGGTTGGGGGCACGATCATCTTCCTGCCCAACATTGTGATCCTGTTCTTCTTTATGGCTGTGTTCAGCGAAACCGGTTATCTCGCCCGTTCTGCCTTTTTGGTGGATCGCACCATGCATGCCTTTGGTCTGCACGGGAAAGCCATGATCCCGCTGGTGATGGGCTTTGGCTGTAACGTTCCCGCCATTATGGCGTGTCGCACGATCGAAAGCCCGCGTGCACGCCTGATCGCCATTTTGGTGAACCCGTTCATGGCTTGTACAGCGCGTCTTCCGGTTTTCGTACTGTTTGCCGGGGCCTTCTTTGCCGATGTCGCAGGGACCATGGTTTTTGCCATGTATATGCTGAGTATCGTTGTGGCCATGCTGTCGTCGATCTTCTTATCTAAATTTATTATCAAAGGGCAAAACGAGTCCTTTGTTATGGAATTGCCGCCGTTCCGCGTACCCACATTCAGCGGCATTTTCTTCCATATGTTTGAAAAGGCCATGGGCTTTATCAAGAAAGTTGGTGGTATCATCCTTGTTGGTTCGATCATCATCTGGATCTTGCAAGCCTTCCCGCAGAATGTTGAATATTCTCAGGATTTTGAAGCGAACATCGAAGCGCTTCAGGCCCAGCCGGAAACAGAGGCTCGTAACGAGCAGATTACAGCCTTGTCACGCCAGCAGACGCTGGAAACAATGGAAAAAAGCTATCTGGGTCAAATCGGTGTAGCCGTAACCCCCGTGTTTGAGCCGCTTGGCTTTAACTGGAAAGACACCGTTGCGATCCTGACTGGCGTTGTTGCCAAAGAGGTTGTGGTTGCCACATATGCCGTGCTTTACGGTCAGGATGAGGAATCTACTGAAGAATCCGTCTCCCTTCGTGAAGCCATGACGGGCATTATGACGCCGCTTGTTGCCTTTACCTTCATGGTCTTTGCGCTTCTTTATGCGCCGTGCTTCAGCACATTGGCGGTGATCAAGCGTGAAGCCGGTGGCTGGAAATGGGTAGGCTTCTCTGTTGCCTTCTCCGTTACCGTTGCCTGGTCTTTGGCTTTCGTTATTTCGATTATCGGGAATATATTGATCTGATAATTAGACAGGCTTAAAAAAGGATCGTCGTGTGATTATTTACACCTCGATCCTTTTTTTGCTAATATCGCTTAAATTGAGACTTATTCTCATATCAAAAGGTAGTGACAATGGAAGCTTTAATCCTCACCATCATTTTTGCCGTCTGTGTTTTTCTGGCGATGCGTCATATCCGCACCAAGTTTAATCCCAGTGATGGCTGTGGCAGTGGTTGCGGGGGCTGTAGCTCTCAGCCGACCTGCAGCACGACTGAAAAAAAATAATCAAGAAGATCAAAAATGGACCTGCTTGGTAATACGCTTCACCTCTATCTAGAGGCTGCACCCTGGTTGTTATTCGGCCTGATTATGGCCGGTGTGATCAAAGCCTGGATGTCTGAAAAGGCCGTGCAAAAATATGTCGGCGGGCGGGGTATTGGGTCCATTTTCGGCGCAGCCTTGTTTGGGGCGCCTTTACCTTTATGTTCTTGTGGGGTGTTACCCGCAGCCGTCGGTATGCGCCGTGCAGGCGGCTCGCGCCCCGCCACGCTGTCTTTCTTGATCTCTACTCCGGAAACCGGGGTTGATTCTGTGGCCGTATCCTACGCTTTGCTGGGGCCGTTCATGGCAATTGTGCGCCCGATTGCTGCGGTAAGCAGCGCGGTCTTTACCGGGCTTTTGTCTTTGTTCCTTCCCGAAGAAGATCAAAAGCCTACGCCAGCCGCAGCACCATCGAGCTGCTGTACCAGCACCTGTTGCGGGTCTTCCAAGCCTGTTGAGCCGAAAAAGCCCAATGCCTTTGTCAAAACCTATGACGGAATTGCGTATGCACTCAGCGATATTCTGGATGATATCGCCCTGTGGCTTGGCATCGGCTTGCTGATTGCCGGTGTTGTCACCACCTATGTACCGGAACAGGCGCTGGTGGAATGGGGCAGCGGCCCGCTGGCCATGTTGGTCATGCTGGTGGTTGGAATTCCCATGTATATTTGCGCTACAGCTTCCACCCCTTTGGCAGCCAGTTTTTTGTTGGCGGGTGTGTCGCCCGGCGCCGTGATGGTCTTTTTACTGGCTGGTCCGGCAACCAACATGGCAACCATTGCGGTTGTACGCAACGAAATGGGCACCCGCACCATGTGGGTGTATCTGACAGGTGTGTGCGTTTCCAGTCTTGCCATTGGCTTTATCGTCAACCAATTGGTGAACCTGTGGGCCATTGATATTCAGGCTGAACTTGCAGCCAGTGCCCATGTTCTACCCGCCGGAATGGAAGAGGCGTGCGGTATTTTGCTGGCCTTGCTGTTTGTGAAACGCATCCCTGCCATTGTCAGTGCGAAGCTGGCCCCGAGTAACGGCTGACCCTTATCCCCACGGCCTGCGTTCTGTGTCGTTTAAGCGATAAAGCGGCAGGCGCGACAGGGTTAAAATCAGGAAAAACGCCACATCGACTTCCTGATCATCCAAGGCATGATGGATTTGCTTGCGCAAGGCCGCATCCAGATTATCCCCATACGTTTGGCTGAGTGTTGCCAGATAATCCTGCGGTGTGGTTGTGCGCCACAGGCTGGCCCCGCTTTTGCGTTCATCTGCGGTGGATTTGGTGGGGTCCGTATGGTCGCGCAGGGCGTCGATAATACGGTTAATGAAGATGTCGTAATCGTTGTTTTGGTCCAGATGCATGTCGCTTTTCCTTTTTAAAACTCCATCTCTGGTCACCAGAGTTTTTTCTGGTGACCGGGAGTTTAGCAACATGCTGTTAGACATGCGGACCTATTTCCCGAGGGTGTTATATTCAGCCCACTCCCGACCATAGGAAAAGCCTTGCATGCCGTTTTACAGACACACAAAGACCGCCCAGTCGGGGGCAGTAAACCGCTAACAGAACGTTGCTAAACGTCATCTTCACCATAAGGTGAAAAACCGTGGGGAACAAGGGGGGATTGGAAAAAGGTCCAAACCATCTGTCGTCATCCCGGATTTATTCCGGGACAATCCCGATGGGCCAGAGATTGCCTTTCCAAGGTTGTCGCGCAACAGGTGCGCGATGACGGGGATGAGGCGCGTCATCCCCAGCTTGACTGGGGATCTTTGTCCGTCATCAAAAAGGTCCCCGCATCCGCGAGGACGACAGGTGGGGGATGGGGGGGATGATCGGGCAACAAAAAACCGCCAGCAGACTGTTCTGAACTGGCGGTGTTTCGTGTGTGGGTTTTTCAGCTTTTAGGACATGGCCTTAAAAGGGCTGGAGGTGGATTTTACCGTGCGCGGGCCGTTTTTGGCAGAACCATCGGCATAGAATTCTTTATCCAGTTGCAGGGCCAATGTTTTGAGCGGCGCATCATTAAAGGCTGTTTTGGTCAGGTCGCCTTCTTTACACAGGGCCAGAGCATTTTCCACATCCTGGGCTGATTTTAAGACTTTGGCGATATCAGCGCGGACCAGTTCGGATTTCACACTCAGGTCGGCCAATGGCTTCACCCCATTTTTCGACGCGGCAATTTGTTGGGATAAAACGGTAAGGAAGACATTTTTTTCCCCCACGCTATAGGCACTCATCAAGCCTTGGACCAGTTGCAGGCTTTCTGTTTTGGGATGGCCGTTACCGTCCAGCAGGTTCACCAGCAAGCGGGTGGCGGAGACGTTGGTGTCGTTGAGGATAATGTCAAACATGCCCAGCAGGGTGGTTTGCTGGGTGATCGCCTTAAGCGGATCATTTTCCAGTTCTTCTTGTGCGCGTTTGGCGCGTTCATCGCGTTCTGTTTCCAGTTGCACCAGCATGGAAAGTTTATGTTCTATGGACCCCAGATCAGCATGATGGCTGTTCAGGGCCGAAGCAAAGGCACGGTGCATTTCCCCGTTTTCGATCAGCGCTTGTTGATTGGCTGTGCCGCTTTGGGAGATTTTCCCAAGCAGGTCTGACATGGCGGACAGGGCTTCGCTCTCTTTAACCTGATCGGATTTCAGTTGGGAAAATTCGTCTGATTGCGCTTTGGAGTGCAGGGCCAGCTTTTCGACCAGTTCTTTATTTTTTTGCAGGATGTCCTGATAAAAAGACAATCCGACCACAACAACAAACAGCAGGAAAGGTGGGAAGATAAAGGCAGATAAGACCCCGGCAACTTCATGGGGCAGGAGGTAGAAGAAGTTCCCCCAGCCCATGTAAACCGAAATGTAGCTTGCCCAAACGAATGTCCAAATCAGAGAAGGGACGATAAAACCCGTTTGAAAGGCTTTGCCTTGAAGAAGATGCTTGATCATGTCGATTTACCCTCACGCATGAAAAGCGCGACCCAAATTCGCGCTATAACCCTTTTCTAGACTTTATGCAATTACGCAGGGCAGTGCAATATTAAGAGGCGGATTTTATTCACTTTTCGCACTGTTTTGAAGGACATCACGAATTTTCATATCCTCTTCCATAATGTGGTGCAAAATCCATTCTTTTAAATAAGCGGTGAGCTTATTGGCAAAAGGTTCCAGATCCTCTTCATCCAGTAAAAGATATTCATCCATCAGCTCTTCAATTTTTACAAGGAAGGTGCGATGCTCTTTAATATGAAGGGCAAATTCAGGATAGCCTGCCTGATGCATGGTTTTTTCTTCAAAAGAAAAATGTTCCTGCGTGTAATCAGACAGATTATTCAGTGTGTCTGTAATTTCTTGCGTACTGAGCTTTTGCGAAAGATGGTCGTGAAGCGTATTAATCCACCCACAAAGTTGCCGATGTTGTTCATCAATGACTTGTACGCCCAGTAGATATTCGTCTGTGAGTTGAATAAACACCTTATACCTCAATGGGTTGTGATCATCTGTGAGGGTAGAATAGGCAGTCTGTTTTGTTTAAGTCAAGTCTGGCTATCAAAGGTTGGGCAAGCTATTGTAAGGGGGCATTGAGATGAAATGGGAAAGAATTTAAGATGGCTCTTTGGCAAAGTCAGCTGATTACAAAGACTTCTGAGGAAATCACACACGCGCAATATTATATGAACAATAGTTCAGATATTGCTGTCTGGTTTGTATTTTTTTTCCTGATTGCCCTGTTTGTTGCCTTGGGATATGCGGTGCATCGTTTTTTGCCCCCTTCTGTTTCACCGAAACCTGAAGAAGAAATTGAAACAGATATCAGCGAGGAAATAGAGGAGGAGGGGCCTTTGGTGCAGCCTCCCAAAATATCATTTGGGCATGTCTGTGTTCCTGAGGGTGCAATGAGTGTGACATGGGTGAATTTGGCCGGAGAAAGCTGTGCGGCGGTTGTGAAAAATATTACGACCAAAGAAGTAATTTTTGATGCGCCGAATTTTAATGGCGATACAATAAAGGAAATCACCGTCTCTCTCACTAAGCACCGCTTCATTGTTGAAGAGGCACATGTGCGCGATAGTGACGGGGATCAGGTAGTAATTGCTTTGGAACGATTTCAGGATAATGAAAACAGCTGGATGGCCTGGATCGAACTGCAAACACGCATTGACGGGGTATGATAATGCTTTCTGCGACTTATGCTTTTTGGACTTTTTTCGGAACGGCCGTTTTGATTCAGGCCGTTGATGAAAAACATAATATTACCGTGCGCCGTAAGGTGAAGGATAAAAAGAAACCGGACCTTTTACAAAAACAGGGGGCGCAAGGTGCGGCGCAAGCTTTTCAACCGATGACTGAAAAAGAGCGCGAGATGCTTAAGCAGGTGCAGGCCATGGAAAATGACCTGAATACCTATCGTGAACAAAAGCTGACAGAAATGAATGGGGCCTTGGAAGAACAAAAGAAAAGGGCGCTGGCCGAAGTCATGGACTGGTCGGTTGAAGAGAAAAAACGCCTCGAAGAACGCTTTAATCAGGACTATCAAAGCGCATTGGCGGGGATGCGCAATGAGGTGGTGCGTCAGATTGATGATGAGTTTGAACAAATCATTGTACATTTTGAAGAAATGGCTGTTGAAGACAAAACCATGGCGCAAAACCAGATTCGTGAATTTCTGGAGAAAAAGAAGAAAAAGCTTGTTTCCAGTCTTGGTTGAGAATGCGTTTTATCGAAAAAGATAAAAACCCCTAAGATTGGTGAGGTTTTAAAGGGGCGAAAAACACCGGAAAACTGCGGAAAACACCAGTGTTAATAATGACTTGCAACTGGCTTTTTGGGCTTTTTAAACTTGCTTAAAAGTGAATGCTTATGTATGTTAGGTGCAAATAAACATCTAGATTTATCGGGGGTACCTGAATGTTATTACTTAAAGCGGAACAAGCGAGATCAGTTCCTGCACTTGTTGGCAAGACATGGAAAGTCGGTGAAGTCACCAAAGCTGGTGGCGGCGCAAAAGGCTTGACCAACTGGCTGGTGTTGCACCCAGCAGGCTCTGGTGCGGGTTCCAAAACTGTTATGGTTAAAGTGACTGGTGCGGGCCAGCAATTGCCGTCTTTGGTGGGTAAGACTTTTACATTCGGTAAGTCTCCGGTTCTGGGCAACGCTGGCATGAAGTACATGGCGCTCTATCCGGCCAAGGCTGGTTCAGCAGCCGCTGGTGCTGCGGCAGCAGGTACAAAAGGTACGGTTGCGGTTAAGCTGGCAAACACAAAAGCAGCAGCTCAGCTGCAAGCGTTCCAAGGTAAAGCTTTCGTAATCGGTAAAGCGCCGGTTATGGGCAATAACCTTGCAAATAACATGCTGGTGCTTGAACCTCTTAAAGGTGCGGGTGTTAAGACTGGTGCGGCGGCTGCGGCCAAAGGTGGTGCGGCAGCGAGCAAAGGTTTGATGATCGGTAAGACGACAATCGGTTCTGCCGGTGTTGTAACAAAAGGCGCGGCTGCGGCAGCCCCAGTTGCGATTATCGGTGCAGATGCGGCTGGTAATGCAGCAGCAACAACTGTTGCCAAAACGGCTGCGACAAAAGCGGTTGCGACAAAAGCAGTAGCAACCAAAGCGGCAGCAGCGACAGCAGGTAAAGCAGCAGCTGGTAAGGCTGCGGCAGCTTCTGCGGGTGCGGCAGCGGCCGGTACAGCAGCAAGCGGTACAATTTGGACTGGTACAGGTCTGAGCCTTGGTCTCGGCCTCGGTCTTGGTGCGTTGGGTCCGGTTTTGTTGACAGCAGCGGCTGCAACAGGCGGGTACTTCCTGTACAAGCGTAATAAAGACGCCGAAGAGTGTGAAGCGGAAGAGTTGGATGCCACAGAAGCATTGATCAACCCGCCAGCACCAAGCGGTAATGTGGCTCCGGCCTAAATCTAGGGGAAAAAAAGGAATTTAGCGGATGGTTGCGATGAATGGTGGTAATGCAGCAGCTTGTGTGGCAGGTGCCGGTGCTGGTAAAGGCACTGGTGCTGCTAAAGCTGGTGCTGCGGGCGCTGCACGTCGTGAAATGGAACGCGAAGGTATGCGTAATGCAGGCGGTAAAGCCGGTGCAAAAGGCATGGCTGGCAAAGGTGCAGGTGCCAAAGGTGGTGCTGCGCAGGCCGCTCGCGGTGAAATGGAACGCGAAGGCATGCGTAATGCTGGCGGCAAGGCTGCGGGCAAAGGCATGGCTGCAAAAGGTGGCGCTGCGAAAGGTGCTGCCGGTAAAGGTGTAGCGGCAAACGGCGGTAAGGCTATGGCGGCCAAGGCAACAGCTAATGGTGCTGGTGCAACGGGTAAAGCTGCTGCAGCGACAACGGCAAAAGCTGGTGCAACCAAAGCAGCTACGGCGAAGGCGGCTGCGGCAACAACAGGCAAAGCGGCAGCAACGAAGGCTGCTTCTGGCACTGGGGCTGCTGCGGCGACAGCCAAAACTGTTGGTTTTGGTCTGGGGCTGAGCTTCTGGGCACCGGTTGCGGTTGCAGCTATTGGTGCTCTGGCGGTCTATGGTTATATGCGCAAGAAAAATGCGGGTATCGACCAGTCTGAAACAGACGCTGAAATTCAAGAGGCACTCAGCTAAGGGTAGGCTGAGTTTTGGGGGCTGGCCGTTTATTTTGGCGGCCAGTCGGAAGTAATATTTTAAGGAACCAATGGATATGGTTATGTCAACAGTTCAAAGTAATGGTGGGATGAAGTCTCGCATCATGGCAGCGATGAGCTATCTCGGTATTTTGTGCTTTGTACCTCTGTTTTCTAACAAAGATGACGAGTTTGTCTATTTTCACGCGAAACAGGGCCTGGTTATTTGGGTCTGGGGCGTTCTGGCTGTCTTTGCACTGCACCTGCCGGGTCTTGGCAAGTGGTTCTTCAGTGTGTCTGCCATGGCAATCGTCATGTTTTCTCTGATCGGTTTTGTATCTGTGATGCTGAACCGCGCATGGAAGCTTCCGTTTATTTATGGTGTTTCTACAAAGATTTAAATCTTGGTGAAGACCTGAATAACACAAGTCGCTTCAGCTGTTTTTTATCGGCTGTAGCGACTTTTTAATGTAAGAAAAACGAATCGACTAAAGAAAATTATGTCAGATCACTCTTTCGAACGAGAACAACGTAACGCCTTATATTTCCTGTCGGCGATCTGCATGGTCTTTATGACTTTGGCAATTGCTGTTCAGCCGTTGTTCTTGCGCAATGTTCTGGATATTTCTTTTGAAACAGCCGGTGCGGTAAATGCCAGCGTACAGGTTGTGACAGAGATCCTCGATCTCGCCTTGATCTTCTATCTGGGCTATTTGTCGGATCGTTTTGGCCGGGTGCCGATTGCCACAATCGGCTTCCTTGTTGCCGCCCTTGGTGCCTTGCTGGCACCTGCCAGTGCCCAAATCGGTGTCTGGACAGGGATCGGCGGTCTGGCATTCTATTATATCATGCGCATCATCATGTCCCTGGGCACAGGCGCGGTCTGGCCGCAAATCTCTGCTTTGGCAGGGGATGGGACAGATTTTGATAATCGTCCTCGCTTTATGGCGAATATGGCCTTTATGATGGCCTTGGGGGGAACCCTCGTTTACGCCATCTTGATGCAGATGCCACAATATACAGGCTATATCGTTGTCATGGTTTTGACCGCAGGGGTGGCTTTGATCGGGGCCTATGTTTCGCATCGTTGTCTGGTCGATATCGCGCCCAAGCTGGAAAAGAAAGCATTTCCGTGGAAGCGTATTCTTGAGCATCTCAAAAAAGATGATCGCCTGCGTCTGAGCTTTGCCAGTGCCTTTTTTGCCCGTGCTGACATGGTGTTCATCGGGCTGTTCCTGATGATGTGGTTTATCTACTTTGCCGATCTGGTGAAAATCGAACAGGAAGTGGCCGCTGCGGAAGCTGGTTCTCTCATCGGTCTGGTCGGTATTGTGGTTCTGGTTTCCCTTCCGGCATGGGGACGTGCCATTGAGGTCATGGGTCGTGTGAAAACCCTGGCTCTTGGTATGGCCTTTTCCGGTGTTGGATTCGTTGGGTTGGGCTTCATCGTCAATCCGTTTGAGTGGGAAATTGTCCCGTTTTTGGTTTTAGCTGCCTTGGGCCAGGCTGGCTGCCTTGTGGCGCCGCAGGTTCTGACCATTGATTTGACGCCAAAGGATATTCGCGGTTCCATGCTGGGCATGTTCAACGTGGTTGGCGGCATCGGTATTGTGATTTTTGTTCAGATTGGCGGCTTCCTATTTGACCATATTGGACCCCATGCCCCGTTTGTGCTAATCGGTGTGGCGAACTTCGCTGTTGTGACTTATGGCATTTGGGTGTTGCGCGGTGATGGAACGGACGAACAGATTTGTGAAGACACGCTGGAAGATGGGGAAGACATCAACAAGGTGTTTGAACAGTAAGAAATTTTGATCGCAAATTGACGATCAGCATTTTTTTGCAAAGTTTCTTCTTTTATTTATGAAGGAAGAAACAAAATGAGAGGATGACAATTAATGCCTGTCGTGATTTTTGGCCTGGTGGCCATTTCATTGGGTCTTTGGGCGATGGCTGCCTGGTGGTGGTCTGTAACCGAGCTAATGCGTGGCTTGGTGCCTATCATTCTCGTTATTTTGGGTATTGTCGCTGTTGCAGCTGGCCTGTCCAAAGTACGTGAAGACAAACCTGTCGATGACGAAGACCTACTTAACGGTGAAGGATAATTCACAGTGGAAGATCAAAAAGTATTATTGGATCTGGAAGACGAACTGGAAGACAACGTTCCAGAATATTGCAGCCTTGAAATCCGCAAATACCTTCTGTTTGTCGGTTTGATCGCTGCCATGATCCTTGTTGGTACCTTCTGGTATATCAACTATTACAAAGAAGGCATCGGTGTTGAAACCGCTGCTGTGGCACTGGGCAATGACACTGCTGTGACTGAAACGTCAAAGCAGTTTGCCCAGCCCACGGGTCCCAAGGCGCAGCTGGTGAACTGGTTCCCGCGCCAACCGGGTGGGGCTGCACCGGGCTTTGGTGTGTCTGTTCCTTCTATGGGGAACCCGCTGATCCCGGCTGCAATGCCGATGGGTCAAGCTGGTATGCCGGTTGCTATGCCTGTGGCGATGCCAGGTGGCAAGAAAGCACCTAAGGCGCTCAAGGGTGGTTTTGCCTCTGTTGCTGATGTGATCCACGATAGTGTGGTCAATATTTCAGCTGTTCGTGGGGTCGGTCCACAAGCACCACAAAATAAGCCTAATCCGGCTATGGGTAATATTTTCAGTAATCCGTTTTCCGGGCGTTCTTTTGAGAATATCGGTTCCGGCGTAATTGTGCGCGACGACGGATACATTGTAACGAACTATCACATCATCCGGGACGCTGGTTCCGTCACCGTAAATGTCTTTACGGGTGATTTGACAGATCGTTATCCTGCAACCGTTATCAAGCTCGATGAAGTGCTTGATTTGGCGTTGCTGAAAATCGAACCGAAAAAACCACTGACAGCAGGTATTCTGGCCAACAGTGATCTGGTCAAGGTTGCCGATGAGGTGATCGCTGTGGGCAGCCCCTTTGGTCTCAGCCAAACGGTCAGCCGTGGCATTATCTCTGCCAAGCGTAAATCATTGACCATTGAAAATATTACGCACGCGAACCTGTTGCAGACAGATGCGGCCATTAACCAGGGGAACTCCGGTGGCCCGCTTGTCGGTGCAATGGGTCAGGTCGTCGGGATTAATACGGCGATCTATACGCCAACAGGCTCTTTTGCCGGGATTGGTTTTGCTGTTCCCAGTAATCAGGTTCGTACTTTCTTGCTCGAACAAATCAATGGCCTGCCGACACGCGTTAAAAAACCGATGATGCAGACTGTGGCGATGCCGCAAGGGGGCGCGATGGCACCGCCGATTGCAGCCAATGCCAAGCCGCCGCATACGGATGGCCGTGAAATGATGGATTGTCAGACTTGTCACCAGATCACAGGTGGTGGTGTTGCGGCACAGACTGTGGCTTTGACCAAGCGTCAGATGCGTCAAGGCCCACCGATTGCAGCCAATGCCAAAAGCCCGCATGGCGATGAGCGTGATCAAATGAACTGTGCCATGTGTCACCAGATTAATGGGGGCCCGAAAACCGCAAATGGTAAGCGTCCGGGCATGCAGGTTGTGGCTTTGACCAAACGTCAGATGCGCCAAGGCCCGCCGATTGCACCGAATGCACGTAACCCGCATAATGATGAACGTGCGCAGATGAATTGTGCCATGTGTCACCAATTCACAGGCAACGGCCAGCAAGCCGCAGCAGGTGGTCAGCCTGCCATGCAAGCTGTGGCCTTGACCAAACGTCAGATGCGTCAAGGTCCCCCGATTGCGGCCAATGCGCGTAACCCGCATAATGATGAACGTGCCAAGATGAATTGTGCGATGTGTCACCAGATCAATGGCGGTGGACAGCCCGCAGGTCGTCCGGTTGCCATGACACAGCCCACTGGGGCACCGCCAATTCCGGCCAATGCCAAGCCACCCCATACAGATGGGCGTGAGACCATGAACTGTGCAACTTGTCACCAGATCATTGGGGCAGGTGGAGCAACGCCAGCGGCTTTTAACTATTCCTTTGCAGGTCCGAACAAATCCTTCGGCCTGAATGTAGCAGCCCCGCAATTCGGTGGTATGACAAAGGAAATGAATAAAGCTACATTGCCGGCCCGCGATTTTTTTATCCAGGGCGCTAGTGTTCTGCCAATCGATTCACCGTTGGTGCAGCACAATGGTCCCAGTCCGGGGCGAGGCGTCTTTGTAAATAAAGTTATGCCAAATTCACCAGCGGATATGGCTGGGATTAAAATCAGTGACATTATCCTGCGTGTGGATGGGCGTCGTGTGAATTCTCCGTTAGAGATGACGCAAGCGATGGACAAAATCCTTGTCGGGGATCCGGTGCGTTTGACGGTGATGCATAAAGGGCGTCGTGCTGATCTTGAATTGATCAAGAAAAAAGCTCCAACCCTGAAAGATATGCAGACCATGCAGCAAGCTGCGGTTCAGCAAAAGCCGAACACACCAACCTTGCGCAAAAAAGCACAGGCACAGATCAAACAACCTGTTCCGACAGAATTTAACTGGCGTGGCATTGAGGTTGAAAACTTCCGCCGTCCCACCCCGGCAGACTCTCCGATGGGTAAACAACCCGGTGGGGCCATTGTGGGGGATGTGACACGGGGCTCCCCTGCTGAACGTGCGGGGGTCATGCGCAATGATGTGATTCTTGAGGTCAATGCCCGTTCTGCCAAAAATGCGAAGAAATTCAATAAAGCGATTAAAAAAGCGCGAGAAGAGCGTATGATCGTTTTGAGAATTGATCGTGCAGGCCAAGAAAAGTTCCTTGTGTTGCGCTGATCAGCGTTAAACCATAAGCGAGCAGTTGGGATTTAGTCATGGCAAACGATCCGAAAGATCAGAAAGAGGCCCCTGAACAGGAGCAGTTTGATATGTTGGCAGGCAGTGAGCCGGAGCCAAAGCCCAAAGCTGCGCCTAAGAAGCCTCCGGCAAAGAAAACTGCCGAGGTAAGGGACGAGCCGAAAGAGGATTCTGAAACGGAAAGCAAGCCTGCATCTCCAAAAGCGCCGACAAAGCCCAAGGCAACGCCGCGTAAAACGGCAACGGCGACCAAGGCAGCTGCCAAAAAGGTTGAAGATGATAAAGCTGCGCAAGATAAGCCAGCGGCGAAGAAAGCGACAACAAGATCGACTGTAAAACCACAAGCAACTTCAAAAAAAGAAGAAGAGGCTGAGGTCGTCGAAAAAAAGTCTGCTGCCAAAAAAGAAACTGCGAAGACGCCAACAAAGGCAAGGACAGCCTCTTCAACAGTGAAGTCTACAACGACAAAGAAAACAACCAAAACCACAACAACTAAGGCGAAGCCAAAACCAAAGGCCGAGCCTGTTGAGGAAAAGAAAGAAGCTGTTGTTGAAGAAAAAAAGCCTGAACCTATTTCACCGCTTTTGATGGATGCCTTTAATGTCTCGCCTTGGGCCGGGGCACTCATGGGGCAGGGTGCACAGCCCATTATTCAGCCTGATGAAATTATCAAGGTGCCGGAAGCTGAACTGATTGTGGAAGAAAAGCCGCAAATTACACCTGAGACCCCCCCCGCAGATCCGGTCAATTCTGTTAGTGCAGAACCTATTCATGTGGAAACTGTCAAGGCCCCTGTTGCAGAAGAAAAAACGGTTGAAAAACAGCCTGAGCCCACAAAAGTTGAAGCCAAGGCCGAAGAAAATAAACCGGAAAAAACAGTAGAGCCTGCAAAAGTACAAGAACCAGCCAAGCCTGTGTTCAAAAATGCCAGTGGCGCAACAATTGATTCGCCCTGGAAGACGTTCAACAATGAACCTGCACAGCAAACCAGTGACAGCGAAACCATTACCTATAAGGCACACGCTAAACCAGTAGAGCCTGCTGTTGTCATTCGCAGTTCGACAACGCCAATACCTGCGCCTGCTCAGTCTTCTCCCCCTATGGAACCTGTAGCAACAGTCAAACGCCGCCTTAAACGTGGTGAACGTAAGGCCATGCGGGCTGAAAATATTGAACATTGGCTACATGAAAATGGGGATGGTGAGATTCCAACACGAACCCCTTCGCAGCCAACTGTAGGGGC
The DNA here is from genome assembly GCF_004564135.1 of Terasakiella sp. SH-1. NCBI lineage: Bacteria > Pseudomonadati > Pseudomonadota > Alphaproteobacteria > Rhodospirillales > Terasakiellaceae > Terasakiella > Terasakiella sp. SH-1. The sequence goes on from NZ_CP038255.1 coordinate 130,599, forward strand.
TAAACAGCCAGCAGCCCCCGTTGAAAAAACGTCTGAGCCTGCACAAAAGCCGAAAGCATCAATTCCATGGCGTGAACCAGAAGCGGTTATTCCGCCAGAACTGGCCAAGGTGCAGATTGAACAGGCAGCTGCCAAGCCGCGTGTATCAAAACGTAAAAAGCCGACAGCGTGGGATGGGAATCCGGCGACAGAAACAAAACGATTATCTGAACGTCTGGCAGAAGAACAGCCGGAAAGACAGCCGCAGGATATCGCGGTTGAAGGTATGGCTATCGGTATTATCAATGCCCTTGGTGATGGGGTGGAGGCTGTTGTCGATACGGCAAAAGGGGCTGTGGCCTCAATCGGGGAGCAGCCGACACGTCATTTGGATAAGGATGAAGTCTTAGTTGAAAACATTGCCCGAGGCACGGTTGATGCCTTGGGAAGTGGGGTGGAAGCCATTGTGGATGCAGGCACCTGTGCGGTCAAAGGGATCGGCATGGGGATTGATTGCGGCGTGCAATCTGTGAAAGGCGGCGTAACCCGGATAAAAAATGCCGGAAGCGGTGCTGCACACGGTTTTGTGGATGGAATCAAAAAGCCTACATCTTCAAAGGATTGAGTCTGAATTATGTTAGACAAAAAAGGGTCTAACTGGTATCAAACATGGGGGTCCGGCCCAGCGTCGGATTTCTGAAAAAATAGGAACTGTATAATGGTCACTAAAGCAACAGAAACACAACAAGAAGCTGAGAAAACAGAAACAACTGACTCAGCTGAAAAAACAGCGACTACGCCAAAAGCGGCTGACAAACCGGCTGCGGCAAAAGCTGAACCTGCGGAAGATAAATCTGTTGAAACAAAGACTGAAGCAGCTCCAAAGAAAGCTTCTGAAACTGAAGCTGAGAATGCAGATGCACCCAATGGTCAGGAAATCCCGGTTGAGGATCTGGTCAACGGTGTGATCAATGTTCTTGGTGACGGTCTGGAAGCGATCATCAATTCAAGTTCATCTGCGCGTCAGAATGTTCTCCCTCATGCCAAAAGCAGCTTCAATGAAATGGTAAGCGGTGTGAAGGATGGCTTTACTGATCTGCGTGGATATGTAAATGACAAGCTCTCTTCCAATAAAGATGCTTCTGTTGAGGAAGAAATCGACGCTGCTGTTAGTGGGGATAACAAAGCGGACGAAAAGGCAGAGAGCGCTCCGCAAAGTTAACAGGTTTATTAAAGGTTTGAACATATGAGCAGTACACAAGACAGCTGGAACACTGGCAACGACACAACAAATGCAGGCGGTGAAAATGAACCACTGCTGATCGGCTTTGATTTCGGCACTTCTTATACTGCGGTGATGTCAAACCGTGGGCATCAGCAGGTTTTCCGTTCTGTTGTGGGTTATCCCAAAGATATGATCGGGGTAAAATTGCTGGGTGAACCTTATGTGGTGGGCGATGCAGCCTTTGAAAAACGTTCTTTCGTTGATCTGCGCAGCCCGCTGAAAGACGGTGTTCTGCGTGAATATGTGGAACGCGATATGGAAGTCGCGCGTGATTTCGTTGACCATACCATCAATGCCATTGCCAAAGAGGGCGATGAAGTTGCTGTGATTGTGGGTGTTCCAGCACGTGCGTCAAACACCAACAAGGACCTGATGGTTCAGGTCTTTGAAGATTTTGTTGATACGGTTCAGGTGATTTCTGAACCGTTCCTCGTGGCTTATGGTCGTGGTTCGCTGGTGAACAGCCTGGTCATTGATATCGGGGCAGGGACTGTTGACATCTGTGCGCTTAAAGGCGCCATGCCGGGTCAAAAATCCCAGATTACGATTAATAAGGCCGGTAATTTTATTGACGAACAGATCGAAGCCTTGATCATGCAGGCCCACCCGGAAGTTCAGATGAATATCCATATGGCTCAAGCCATTAAGGAAAAACATGGTTTTGTCGGTACGGCTGCGGAACCCGCCATGGCTGAATTGCGTGTAGAAGGTAAACCGGCACAGTTCGATATTACCCGCGAAGTCAGCGCGGCGTGCGAAATGATCGTTCCGGGTATCATCGAAGGTGTGGAAAAACTGATCCAGACCTGTTCACCAGAAGATCAGGCCACCATGTTGAATAATATCTTCCTGGCTGGCGGCGGCTCGCGCATTGGCGGTCTGGACAAGATGATTGCAGAACGTCTGGTTAGCTTTGGCGATGTGCAGGTGTCCCGCGTTTCTGATCCCACCTATGCTGTGGCGTCCGGTGCGTTGAAACTGGCACAAGAGCTGCCACCGCAATATTGGGACCAATTGGGCAGCGTGACAGACAACTAAGTCTGAGCTGTCTTACAGGTCATTTGGAGAATAGAACGTGGCAAAACTGATCATATATTTGATCTTGGCGATTGCTATCTTGTTATTTGCGCTGCAAAACAATGTGCCGGTGGTGATTGATTTGATCTTTTTGCCCCCTGTGCAGATGCCGATGATTTTGGTCCTTGCTCTGGCCTTTTTCAGTGGCTTCATTGCGGCACTCTTTAGTGTGGCGCGCATAACAATGAAAAAGAAAAACCGGGAACAGATCGAATATCATCCCAAATGAGATGATGTTTGCTTTGTTTCCAAATGACCTTTGAGACGACTTTAAAGACTTAGGATTTTAGGGAATGAAATACGATAAATGCGGTAAGTGCATAAAAACCATTGGCTGGGTCGGCTTGGTGGTCAATACCGTGCTGACTTTTCTCAAGGCTTTTGTCGGGCTGGTTTCCGGTTCCCACGCCCTCTTGGCCGATTCCCTGTATTCCTTTAAAGATGTGGTCAGCTCTCTTCTCGTCATTGTCGGCGGCAAGGTGTCTGAACAGACGTTGGATAAGGAACACCCGTACGGCCACGGCAAGATCGAATTTGTCCTCTCCCTCTTTGTCAGTGTGGTCTTTCTCGTCGTCACCGGCTTCTTGCTGGTTTACGCCATCTCCATGCTGTTTGGCGATAATATCCACGAAGCCCCGCACCTAATCGCGCTTTGGACCGCTGTGCTTTGTGCGGTTGTCAATGTGGTCATGTATGCCTATTCCAAATGTGCGGCTAATGAGAGCAACAGCCCGCTAATCAAGACCCTGTCCAAACATCATCACGCCGATGCCTTTTCTTCAAGCGCGGTTGCGGTGGGGATCGTTGGGGCACATTACCTCAATATGCCCTGGATTGATACGGGTGTGGCTGTGGTGGAAACCCTGCACCTGATGCATTTGGGCGGCCATGTCTTTAAAGATTCTGTCATGGGCCTGATGGACCGTCAGATCGACATGCCGAAACGCAAAATCCTCACCAATCTGGTGCTGGGTGTGGAAGGTGTGAAGCAGCTCAAAGAAATGCGCACACGCTATATCGGTCAGAACATCTCTGCGGAAATCACCATCGGGGTGGATGAAAACTGCACCGTCGATGAGGCCACGGCCATTGCCGATAAGGTGAAAGACACCATTGTCCATACGGTGGCACGCATTGGCGCGATTCAGGTCAAGGCTGAAGCACAAGGCAGCAAGGAAAGCACGGCTGCTGAAGAAGCCGCAGATGCCATGAGCTTGCTGGATGAGGGTCCCGCACCGCAAGGTGGAACGGCTTAAAAAGCCAAGTAGTGAATAGACGAAATTAAAGTGACAACCAACAGGTTGAGAAAGACATGAGCGAGAAAGAAAACGTAAAGAAACTGGCCTTTTGGGGCGATCGGGGATTTTGCGCAAGTCCGTGGCAAGGTTTGGCCATTGGCTTTACGGCTCTGGTCTTCTTGACCTTTGCCTGGGGCTTTGTCGTTCTGGATGGCTTTAAGGAAGACGATCATTTTGATCGTTTCCACGATCTTTCCATCCCTGAATTCCTCTTCCGTGATGCTGCGGGTGCCCCGCAAGCCATTGCCGATGCCTTGGCACCGGGGATTGTCGGGATCAGTGGTTCTCAACCCAATATGCCGATGATGGCGTCTGGTTCTATCGTGAGTGCTGAAGGCCATGTACTGACGGTTCTTCATCCGTTGAAAAACCTTGATCAGCTTTATGTCCATGTACGCACGGTTGAAGGCATTACACCCTTTAAGGCCGAAGTGATTGAGACCAATGCCAATCATAATCTGGCCTTGTTGAAGATTACATCGCCAGAACGTTTTCAATATTTCACGCTGGCAAATACCTCAAACCTGAAGGTCAAAACAACAGTTGTTGCCTTGGGCCAAACCCGCAATGGCAATATCGTTATTAACCAAGGCCAAGTGCAGACGCTGGATACATCCTTGAAAGTCAATGGTCGCCCGATGAAAGCATTGGCGGCGACCGACGCGGTCTTTTCCTGGCAGCAAACAGGTGGCCCGCTGGTCAATACCCGTGGTGAAATTGTCGGTGTCAACGTTGCCTTTAAGGGGCCAAACGGTGTTGTTGATGGCTTCATGATCCCCAGCTATGTGGTCATGACCCATTTTGGAAATATTGCGAAATTCAAGGTGGGCCAAGACGTTGTGGTTCCGGTGATGTGGAAACCTAAATCCCAAGTCGGTAATAACGCCCAAGTGACTGCCCCACCGATGTGGCAGATTACAGCAACACCGAACCCGCAAGTTCAAACGTTGAACCCGAGCCAAACCACGTCTAACACCTTTGGCATGAATGTGGTTGCCAATGGGGTGAACCACGCCATGACCGATCTGGAGCATCTGGGCGGCACGCGTATTTTGGGTTTTCCGCTGAAAGATATTATCGGCTTGGCCCTCTTGGGTCTGGGGGCTGGCTTGATCAGCGGGATGATGACTATGGGCGGCGGCATCTTGCATGTGGCCGGGATGATGATTGTCTTTGGTTATGGGATTTACCTCATTCGTCCGGTGGCTTATCTGACCAACTTGTTTATCTTCGGGGCCGCAGCACAGCGTAACCTGAAATCCGGTCTCGTCATGTGGGATACGGTGAAAAAGCTCCTGCCTTGGGCGGTAATTGGTATGGTTGGCGGTTACTTTATCGGTAACTATATCGGGGATGGTGGCATTGCCTTCTTGCTCGGTGCCTTCGCTGCGATTATGACCCTGAAGGGCTTGCATGAAATTTTTGTCCCTGTTCAGGAAAATATTCTGGTCAAAACAGGTGATGATAAAGAAGATAAAAACGTCATTCATGAAGGTATTGATGATGACGATTATATCGACGAGCTTCTGGCCGAAGAAAAAGACAAGCCGAAGATCGGGTCCTGGGCACTGGATATCAAGGATGTCTTGCTTGGTCTGCCCATCGGTTTGATCAGTGGTATTCTGGGTATTTCCGGTGGTGTTCTGGCCGTTCCGCTGCAACGCTTCTTTAAAGGCCAAGCCATTCAAAACGCCATTGCCAACAGCTCCATCGTTGTCTTCTGGGCCTCGGCCATGGGGGCATTGGTTGCCTTTATCCACGGCACGAGCGCGGGCCTGATTGATTGGGAAACACCGCTGATCATGACCATGATCATGGTGCCGGGTGCCTTTGCTGGTGGTGCGTTGGGTGCACGTTTGATGAAGGTTCTGCCTTCCATCTTCCTGAAATGGTTCTACACCATCATCATGGCGGCCATCGCGGTTCGTATCCTCTTCTTAAGCTAAGGAGAGGCTGATGACACGCAATGTCATATTGGCTGGTTTTACGTTAGGGGCGGTTTTGCTTGTTTTACTTGTTGTGTTTTTTGTCGATAGCTTCGGCTTTGGCAAGAAGGCGGCGGGTGATCAGGCTTCTGCAGCGACCTCTTCGTCGCTTGCTTCTCCTGCGCCTCAAGGCTCGACCTCTGTACCCTCCATGGCGGCGGTTCCGCCTGTGGCAGCCTATCAGAGCCCGTCTCTTCAGGGTAATGTGGGGGTGTCCCCGGTGCAAGGGGCGGTTCAGCCGATGAGCCCGAACGTGAACATTCAGTCACCGCAACAAGCTCAGGCACAGCCTGCCCCGGTTCAGCCGGATATGGCGGCGCAATCCAGCCCGGCCATCCAGTTTCAAAAGCCGTTGAGCCAGTTGATCCAGCCGGAAAAAGCGGCTGAGGTGCCGCCAAACTATATCCCCAAGACGGTGGAGCTGTTTGAAGCGCACTGGCAGGGCCTTGATAGCCGCGCCTGGACCGATGAGCTGCGCCGCAAACTTAAATATCCCAAGGGGCTGACGGGTATTCTGGTCGGTGAAGTCACGCTGAACGCCGCCGAAGCCGGTATTCTCGCAGGTGATATCATCAATAAGGTGGGCGATGTCAAAGTCAGCTCCCTTGAAGAATTCCAGATGGCGACCCGTGAAGTGCGCACCCAGACCAATGTGAAGCTGCGCCTCATGCGTCCGGGTAAGAAAAAGCAAGACGGCCGCTTCCCCATGCGCACGCTCACCCTGGTCATGATGGGCCAGCCGGATTTGGGTATGGCACAGGTGGAAGGGGCACCGATGATCCTGCCCGGTGATCCGCGCCCGCACCCGCACCGCGGAGTCTGTACCAATTGCCACACAGTGGGTGATGGTTTTGAGCTGAGCCCGGACCCGGATTTGGTCTCTGTCCCGCCGCCCGTTATCGATCATGCCACTGTGGTTAAGGGTATTCGCCCGCACCGCGACCGTGGCCCCTGTGAAGCCTGTCATTTGATTCGTAAAGACCAAAAAGGAAAGAACCCATGAGCATTATCAAAGGCGACCTGGTTGGGCGTTCGGAAGAATACGCTCAATATACCGCGATCATCTTAAAACGTTTGGGCACCAAACTGGTTGGGGGCTTCCACGACCTGTTTACCATCGATGATGAAACGCGCATGGAATATTTCCGTGACAAGGCCATCAATCTGGCGAAAGCCGGCAAGCACCAGCGTGCCGGCCAATTGCTGGAACAGCTTTATAAATCCAACCCGGAAGACGGCGAAGTCATGCTGCATCTGGGCGTGTGCTACCTTAAACTCGGCCATCGCAATGAAGGGATCGAGCTTCTGGAAAAAGCCAGCGATGAACATAAGGACGATATCAAACTCGCCACCGTGCTCGGCCTGTCTTACATTCAGAATGAAGATTTTGAAAAAGCCATCCCTTTGTTGGAAAAAGTCATTGAAGATACGCCGAACTCGGCCAATATCCTCTATCGTCTGGGTGTGGCTTACGACAATACAGGTAACTATCAGCGCGCGGTGGAATGTTTCCTCAGTGCGCTTGAGATCAAGCCGGATGAAGCGCGTATCCACCGCAGCGTGGGGTATGCCTTTGAACAGATGGATGATCACGAAGCAGCCATGGCGCATTTCAAACGTGCCAACGAGCTCGGCGGTGGGGAGTAATCGCTTTTAAAAGCGAAGGTTAGTGTGAACCATGGTGAATTTCTTTAATACCGGCAATCAGGCCCCGTCTCAGGAACTGCAACGGCTCAAACGCTCCGAAGCGATGCTGGCGCAGCTCTATCGTGATGAGACGGAACCGCGCTTTTCCGTGCCGTCCATGAAAGGGGTCAAAACCCTGTTTCTGGTCTCGGTGCTGGGGATTTTGCTGTTTTCCGGCACACTATTTTACAAGTTCAACGACTTCATTATTTTCCGTGAAGACGTGCTGGCCAAGGCCGGGAACCTGCAATCAGCCTTACAACGGCGCAAAGACTTGTTCTCCAACCTGGTCAACCTGACCCTGAACCATGCGTCTCTTGAACATTCCATTTTCTCCTATACCGCCAAAATGCGCACCGAGATCATCAAGAAAACTGGTGATGTGCTGCCACCCGAAGCGGTGAAAGATGCCTTGGGGAAAAACAAGGATCTGGCCAAAGGCTTAGGTGCCTTGGGTGTGGGCGAAGCCAATGGGGCAGACGGGCTGGATCTTAATGACATGGGGGCATCGCTTGGTCGCTTGCTTGCCGTTGTAGAAAAATATCCGGATATTAAATCCGCCCAGACTTATACGGAAGCCATGGTGGCTTTGGTGCAGATGGAAGACCTGATTACCCAGCGTCGTATGGATTATAACGAGTCCTTGCGGATTTATAATTCAGCCATCTCCAAATTCCCCTGGAAGATTTTGGCGGATTTCACCAACTTCCCGCGCTTTGAATATTTCAACGAGAAAACCATCACCGACAGCGCCCCGAAACTGGGTCTGGAAACCTATCGCCCGTTGGTTCCTTTCATCGATGAGGGAGGCGGACACTAATGTGGACAATGATCGCACGGGTGGGCACCTTAATGTCCTTAGGCGCCGCCCTGATGGAACTATACAATTCGCGCCATCGCGAAGTGAACTCAAGTAGGATTTATAACTCTACGGAAGCGGCCCGTTTTTTGGGTGTTGAACGTAAGGAAGTGATCCGACTTTTAGAACAGGGACGCATGCGCGGGCGCCTTGTCAATGGCAATTACCGCGTTCCCGGTAGCAGCATAATTGAGTATTTGAGCCATGATTCCTAATAAATGTAAGCAATGTAAAGAAGAAGTCGTCTGGTGGGCCATTGTCGTCAATATCTGCCAAATGACCTATAAGGGCCTGTTGGGCGCCATGACCGGATCTGTGGCTTTGGTGGCAGACTCGCTGCACTCTGGTGCGGACGTAATCGCCTCTATCGTGACCATGTTGTGTGTGAAAATCTCCAAGCGCAAGGCGTCTGATAAATATCCTTATGGCTTCGGGAACATCCAGTTTATCTCTTCGTCCATCGTCGGGATCATTCTGATTTTGGGGGCGATCTACCTGATGTATGAATCGATCCTCAAGATCATTGAAGGCAATATTGAAGCGCCAAGCTTCCTTGCCGTGCTCGGTGCCGGTATGTCTGTTGTGGTCAATGAGCTGATGTATCGCTACCAGCATTGTGTGGGCAAAGAAAACAACAGCCCGGCAATTATCGCGAACGCGTGGGACAACCGTTCGGATGCGCTGTCTTCTGTCGGGGTGTTGATCGGTATTTTGTTTGCGGTTCTTGGCTTCCCCATCGCTGACGTTGTGGCCGCCATGGTCGTGGCGATCCTGGTGGCACGCATCGGGATTGAGCTGAACATTGATGCCATTGACGGCTTGATGGATACTTCTGTTGAAATGGACGTTCTTAAAGATGTTTACAATATTGCCGCCAACGTGCCGAATATTGAAGAGGTCCGTCACCTGCGCGGTCGTAACGTGGGCGAAGACATCCATCTTGATATCTCCATCGGGGTGAGTGGCTCGCTTAAGGTCTATGAGAGTGATCTTATTGCTCAGGCCCTGAAAGAACGCATCTATGCCGAAGTCCGTCACGTCACCGACGTGCAGATTGCCGTTGTGAATAGTTAAAAGAAAGCGCAAGAGGTCTAGACATGAAGGCGGCTTAACAAAAAAACATACTGGTCCGGAATTCTCGAAACTGGTCATAATTGTTAATTCCCTAAGAAGATTGATAAAAAATTCAAAATATTCCCTCTAGTGTTTTCATATGACAAAGTGAACAATGAAAAGATGAAATCCCTTTTGAGCTGAAATTATGTATAGAGCTATCTTCACAATTCTTATCGTCGGACTATTGACCCCTGTAAATGCGGATGCGAGTTCTGAGCCACTTCCTAAAGGTAGCGCTTCTGAAATCCTATGGAAAAACTCAAGCCACTTTCACAGTGATTTTGACAAGGGTGTAAATGGGGATTGCGTCTCACTACTGTCTCGCCTTGAAAAAGAAATTCAGGACCCAAATGAAGACAGAGAATATGCAGCGCATGTTGTTTATGGGGAATTGTATGATCGTGCGATTTGTGTGCCGTTTGACCCTGACAAGGCATTTGACCATTTTAAACAGGCTGCGGATATGGGTGGACCAACTTATTATGCACAGGTCGGCTGGAAATATTTTCATGGTCATGGTATAGAGAAATCTGATGCTAAGGCACATGACGCATTCAAGTTATTGCTTATTCGAAATGCAACTTGGAAGCAGCCAACCAATGAGCAGCATTTCCATGAAATATTACGTGATAGAGGGATGCCAGATATCTTGGCTGCAGGTGTGGGTTGGTTCACTAAAATGACCAAGACTGACGAAAGTGCAGTGTCCTTGGCTCTTTCACTGATAGATGGGAGTGGACGATATTATGATGATACGGCACTTCCAATCGATAAATTGGCAGCAATGTATGCTCTTAACCAATTGAGTTCAGATAATAGAAAAGCTCGATATCATTTGGGGTTTGAAATGCTGAAAGGTACATTTGGAGAACCTCTTAAACGTGAAGGTGAGATGCATTTAATACGGTCTGCTAAATGTGGATATGTACCTGCAATGTTAAAGCTAGCGCATTTATCCCAAACTGGAGAGTTTGGTGCCCGGCAAAACAATAAGGATGCTTATGGTTGGTATTTAATGGCACAACGAAATGGAGCCAGCGTAAAAACTGAACTTGAAGAAGCAAAGAAAAACGCTGGCTCTTTCGCAGAACTAACTGTCCCGAATGACAAGAAATTTATGATCTCTTGTCATTGAGGCACTAACCTTGACGCCAGCCATAAATACGACAGTGATACGGCGCGGCTGCAGCTGTATCCTTGATGCGATCGCGTTCAGATATAAAGCCCTCATACTCATTGTACTTGGTGTCTGCTTTACTTTGGGCGGCTTTTTCTTTTTCGAAGCTATTATATAATGTCCATGCTGCGTTAACGATCTGAGCCCATTCTTCTGCATCTTCAATCATGTCTTCAATTTTATCTAAACCTGCTTGAGGTGAACCGTCCTTTATTCGCCCAAGGAGCAGATTGGACCTGTACGGAAAAAGTGGAGTGTGTCTCCTGAGTTAACTATGCTGACTACAGGAGAATATGATGAGTCGCAAACGTACCCCAGAATTTAGAGAAGAAGCCGCCCGTGTTGCTTTAAGCAGTAATCAGCCGCGTAAAGTGGTCGCCGCCGATTTTGGTGTCAGTGTCGGCAGTTTGAACCGTTGGGTTTCCCAATATCGTGAACGAGAAGGTTCATCCCCTAACGATGATGCTCAAAAGGAGTTAGCCCGTCTTCGCCGTGAAGTACGAGAACTGCGGGAGGAGAGGGCTCGCGAAGCGGACGGAACGGCACATTCTAAAAAAGGCGGCTCGTTACTTTGCGAGCCAAAAGCCGTGAAGTTCCAGTTTGTCCACCTGCAACGTGAGAACCATAGCATTGCTGGTCTGTGTCGTGCGATGAGCGTTTCTGAGAGTGGCTTTTTGCTTGGCGTAATCGTCCTACCAGCAAACGCCAACGAGAAGATATGGTACTGCTGGCCCATATCAAGTCCATCCATTATGCCAATTACCAATCCTATGGGCGAGGCCGTATGAAAGATGAATTGCAGGAAGAGGGAATTTGTGTCGGTGAACACCGCGTTGCCCGTATTATGAAGCAAAACAATTTGCGGATCGTGCGAAGTCAGAAATTCAAACGCACCACTGACAGCGATCACAAACATAATATTTCGCCTAATCTGTTGGATGGTGACTTTGCCGCGACAGCACCGGATCAAAAATGGGCGGGTGATATTACCTACCTGTGGACGGGTGAAGGCTGGCTTTACTTGGCGGTTGTCATCGACCTTTACTCCCGTCGCGTGATTGGTTGGTCTGCAAGTCGACGTATGAAAAAGGATTTGGTGATGGATGCCCTAAACAAGGCAATTGCCCTTCGCAAGCCACCTGCTGGTGTGATTTTTCATTCAGATCGCGGTTCACAATATTGTTCAAATAAATTCCGTAAACTGCTGGCAAAGTACAAGTTCGAACAGTCAATGTCCGGCAAGGGGAACTGCTACGATAATGCCGCTGTGGAGACATTCTTTAAGACCTTGAAAGCGGAAATGGTCTGGAAAATCGCCTTCCAGACACGCGACCATGCTAAAAAGGAGTTGTTCAAATATATAAATGGATTTTATAACGCAAAGAGACGCCATTCATATCTGAATGGCCTCAGTCCGATTAAATTTGAAAAACGGGCTGTCTAAGTGAGTGAGACGCACTCCACTTTTTCCGTACAGGTCCAACTTACCTTACCTCTCCCTTAAGCTCTCATCCTGATATTCTTGTAGCGGGGCGAGCAGGTATTCAATGAGCTTGCGTTTGCCTGTTTTAATCTCAACTGTCACAGACATCCCCGGTGTCAGGTCGACCATTTTGTTTCCAGAGTGTATTTGGGTTTCTGCCATGGAAATACGTGCGGGATAGACCAGTCCCTGTTGTTCATCTTCTACGGAGTCTAGGGACAGGCTGAGCAGTTTGCCTGCAATGGTGCCGTATTTGGTGAAGGGGAAGCTGTCGACCTTGATCTCCACTTCCTGATCTTCATGAACAAAGCCGATATCCTTGTTCAGCACCTTAACCTCAATCTCCAAACCGCTGTCAGCTGGCACAATGGACAAAAGTTCTTGGGCTGGCGTCACCACACCGCCGACCGTATGAATAGCCAGTTCCTGAACCTTTCCTGCCACAGGAGCAATGAGCTTTTGATGACGGGCACGTTCCTTGGCTTTGATGAGTTCCTGTTCCAATGTTGAGACCTGTTGTTCAGCCTCAACAAGTTCAGTCAGGATGGTGCGACGGAATTCTGCTTTGAGTGTTTGCAAGCGACTTTGCGCAGCGCCCAATGTGGCTTCTGTCTCAATCACTTTTGCGCGCTGTACAGCCAACTGGCCCTCATATTCAACCAGTTCCTGTTCAAGTTCCAGAAAGTCCGTGCGTGATGAAATCCCCTTATCAACGAGGGCGCGTCGGGCATTCACCCGTTGGCGGACTTTGGGCAGGATCTTGTCTAAACGATTGATGTCGGCATTAACTGTTACAAGCTCGGCTTGACGTTGGGCCACTTCTGCACGAATGGTTGCGGCTTCGGCCTTTTGTTTTTCCCACTGACTGAGCATTTGGGTCAAATACATCTCAGCCAAGCGTTTCGGCGCACCTTCAGGAACCTGATACGCCTTTTGCGGGGAGGTTTCCAGCAAGGCAGATAAACGCGCCACATTCAGGCGAGCATTAAGAAATTCTTTTTTTAGCCGTTCCAGGTCAGCTTGCGTATCTGTGGGGTCTAGCTCAATGAGTGTTTCCCCGGCCTGTACAACTTGTCCATCCCTGACGTGAATGGCACGCACAATACCGCTTTCCAACGGTTGAACGGTTTTGGTGCGTTCTGTTGGCACGATCTTTCCGGTGGTCGTCGCCACAATATCAATACTGCCAAATACGGCCCATAAAATGGCCAGTGTAAAGAAAGAGGCAATAGTCAGGGCTACGGCCCGGCCAATGGGATGGGCCGGGGTTTCCATAATTTCTAAAGAAGCCGGGAGAAAGGCCAGTTCATGGCGATCCTTTTTCACTTTCTCTTTTTCATTTTCCTGTTGCCAGGATTCACGGGCAATATGAGCATGATGCTTGGCCCCGGCGATCAGGCCAAATAGCCAATCTGGAAAGAAGCGTTCTTTCACATTTTCCCAAACACTCATGCTTATTCCCCCGCCTGTGGTTCAGCTTGTAAGCCTTTAAAGGGAACCGGATTGAGCTTGACCTCAGGCGTACTTGTTCCTCGTGGACCTGCGGCCTGATGGTTCCACAGTTTGGAATAGCGCCCCCCTGTTTTTAACAGCTCATTATGAGAACCATCTTCGACCACCTCACCGGCTTCAATCGTAATGATGCGATCACAATCGCGCACAGTTGAAAGGCGGTGAGCAATGACAAATACAGTGCGCCCCTTACTGATGGAGCGCATATTTTCCTGAATGATATGTTCGGACTCATAATCAAGGGCGGAAGTGGCCTCATCAAAGATCAAAATGCGTGGATTGGTGATCAAGGCCCGCGCAATAGCGATGCGTTGACGTTGCCCGCCTGATAAGGTTGAACCGCGTTCCCCCACTTGTGTGTCATAGCCTTCTGCCAGTTCCAAAATGAAGTCATGGGCCCCGGCCAATTGGGCGGCTTCAATGATCCGTTCCATGGGTAAAGAAGGGTCGGATAAGGCAATATTTTCACGTACGGTGCGATTAAACAGAGTGTTTTCTTGCAAGACCACACCGACTTGACGGCGCAACCAGGCGGGATCGACCATGGACAGGTCGGTGCCATCCACCAGCACCCGCCCGCTTTCCGGGACATAAAGACGTTGCACCAGTTTGGTCAGGGTCGATTTACCAGACCCAGATGGGCCCACGACCCCCACAACTTGGCCTGCGGGAAAATCAAGGGAGACCCGTTTTAAAATCTCTGGTCCATCGGGGCGATAACGAAAAGTTACCCCCTCAAAAGACACATCGCCCTTAATGGCCGGAAGGGCTGCGCGTGATCCGCCACCAAGTTCCTGTTTGGTGTTCAGGATATCGCCGAGCCGTTCCACAGAAATCCGCATCTGCTGGAAATCCTGCCACAGTTGAGCCAAGCGTAAGATGGGCTGAGATACACGACCAGACAGCATGTTAAAGGCGATCAATTGTCCCATGGTTAAATCGCCATCCATCACAAGTTTTGCGCCAAAATAAAGCGTCAGGGCCATGGTCAGTTTTTGAATGCCTTGTGTGGCTTGTGAAGCAATATTACCCAGGTTAGAGGTCTTGAAGGAGCTGCTCACATAACCTGCCAGCTTTTCTTCCCAGCGGCGTTGCATTTGCGGTTCAACCGCCAAGGCTTTAAGCGTTTCCACACCGGAGACACTTTCGGTTAGAAAGGCGTTGTTTTCTGCCCCACGCTGAAACTTCTCTTCGGTACGTTTGCGCAACACAGGGGTGACAATAATGGACAGTGTTATATAGCAGGGAATAGAGCCGACAACGATCCAGGTGAGCGTCGGGGCATAGTAAAACATGATGGCAAAGAAGACGACCGTAAAGGCGAGATCAATGATCAGGGTCAGGCCGGAACCGGTGATGAAATTGCGGATATTATCCAGCTCGCGCACCCGCGCAACCGTTTCGCCCACCCGGCGTGCGCCAAAAAAGGAAATGGGCAGGTTCATCATATGTTGGAAAAGACGTGCCCCCAACTCCACATCCACCCGGTTGGTCGTATGGGAGAAAATATAGGTGCGCAAACCACCGATCAGCACTTCAAAAATACCCACGGCAATCATGGCGATGATGAGCACATCCAGACTGGTCAGGCCACGATGAACCAGAACCTTATCAATAATAACCTGAAAGAACAGGGGCGAAATCACTGCAAATACTTGCAGGAAAAAAGAAGCTAGTAAAACTTCGCCAAACAGGCGGCGGTATTTCATAAAGGCCGGGATAAACCAGGAAATATCGAACTTGCGCTGCTCCCCGGCGATCTGCGCACGCGTGGTCAGCAAGATCAAGGTCCCATCCCAGGCTTCCTCAAGTTCATCACGAGACAGTTGTTCCGGTTGTCCCGCCTCCGGACATTGGATCAACACTTTGTTTTCGGCTGCTTTCGCTAGAACAAAGAACCGCCCGTCAGGACGACGTGCAATGGCAGGCAGCGGTGTTTTTGCCAGGCGATCAAAACCTGTCTCCACCATCCGCGCCTTGAATTCCAGCCCCTTGGCTGCGAGCAAGAGATCATCGGCTTCAAATGCCTTTTGCAGCCCCATGGAATGACGGATTTGTTCGGCCTCAGCAGGTCTCTCAAAAAACTGTGACAACATTACCAGGCAAAGAAGCCCCGTGTCGAGAAGAGGGGGGGAAGTTTCTTCTTGTGCAGTCATTGAAATCTCTTTTCTCGCCAGATTGAATGAATTGCAACTTATAGAAATGCAATTAAAAAGGCAATAATCTGAAGTTAATTAAAATTTTAATAAATAATTTTTAGTTGCGTTTTGATTTTATATTGATACATAAGATTGGTTAATTCGTATTTATAATTGTATTTTATTGTTCTTTCGCTGCTAAACAGGAGGGGTGTTATGTCCGTTGAATATACCGGTGGGAATGGGTCTGAAACTATTATTGGTAGTGATGAGGCAGATACGATCGAGGCCAAAGGTGGCAACGATTATGTCTCCGGTGGCGATGGTGATGACCATATCCTTGGGGGCAGCGGCAATGACCGCCTCGATGGCAATGCCGGTGATGATGTGATCACTGGCGGTGACGGCAGTGATGTTCTTAATGGTGGTTCCGGTTCTGACACCTATGTGTGGAACAATGGCGATGACCGTGATGCCTATCGCGACAACGGCAAGGATGGTCAGGACACGATTGTCAGTACGTCGCAGAACTTTGATGGTCTACAGGCGAGCTTTAATGCCAAGAGCCACGGGATTGAAGCGATTGAACGCGATAATGGCGGTGATCTGACGGTTCGCGGTACGGACGGTAAGGAAAGCTGGAACTTCACTGGCGCAGATCTGCAAGACGGCAGCAAAATCAGCACCAAGGGCGGGAACGACACGGTCTATGGTTCTGCCAATTCTGAAACCATTGATGCCGGCAGCGGCAACGATTATGTCTCCGGTGGCGATGGTGATGACCATATCCTTGGGGGCAGCGGCAATGACCGTCTGGATGGCAATGCCGGTGATGATGTGATCACTGGCGGTGACGGCAGTGATGTTCTTAATGGTGGTTCCGGTTCTGACACCTATGTGTGGAACAATGGCGATGACCGTGATGCCTATCGCGACAACGGCAAGGATGGTCAGGACACGATTGTCAGTACGTCGCAGAACTTTGATGGTCTGCAATCCAGCTTTAATGCCAAGAGCCACGGGATTGAAGCGATTGAACGCGACAATGGCGGTGATCTGACGGTTCGCGGTACGGACGGTAAGGAAAGCTGGAACTTCACTGGCGCAGATCTGCAAGACGGCAGCAAAATCAGCACCAAGGGCGGGAACGACACGGTCTATGGTTCGGCCAATTCTGAAACCATTGATGCCGGCAGCGGCAACGATTATGTCTCCGGCGGTGAAGGTGATGACCATATCCTTGGGGGCAGTGGCAATGACCGCCTTGATGGTAATGCCGGTGATGATGTGATCACTGGCGGTGACGGCAGTGATGTTCTCAATGGTGGTTCCGGTTCTGACACCTATGTGTGGAACAATGGCGATGACCGTGATGCCTATCGCGACAACGGCAAGGATGGTCAGGACACGATTGTCAGTACGTCGCAGAACTTTGATGGTCTACAGGCGAGCTTTAATGCCAAGAGCCACGGGATTGAAGCGATTGAACGCGACAATGGCGGTGATCTGACGGTTCGCGGTACGGACGGTAAGGAAAGCTGGAACTTCACTGGCGCAGATCTGCAAGACGGCAGCAAAATCAGCACCAAGGGCGGGAACGACACGGTCTATGGTTCTGCCAATTCTGAAACCATTGATGCCGGCAGCGGCAACGATTATGTCTCCGGCGGTGAAGGTGATGACCATATCCTTGGGGGCAGTGGCAATGACCGCCTTGATGGTAATGCCGGTGATGATGTGATCACTGGCGGTGACGGCAGTGATGTTCTCAATGGTGGTTCCGGTTCTGACACCTATGTGTGGAACAATGGCGATGACCGTGATGCCTATCGCGACAACGGCAAGGATGGTCAGGACACGATTGTCAGTACGTCGCAGAACTTTGATGGTCTACAGGCGAGCTTTAATGCCAAGAGCCACGGGATTGAAGCGATTGAACGCGATAATGGCGGTGATCTGACGGTTCGCGGTACGGACGGTAAGGAAAGCTGGAACTTCACTGGCGCAGATCTGCAAGACGGCAGCAAAATCAGCACCAAGGGCGGGAACGACACGGTCTATGGTTCTGCCAATTCTGAAACCATTGATGCGGGCAGCGGCAACGATTATGTCTCCGGTGGCGATGGTGATGACCATATCCTTGGGGGCAGCGGCAATGACCGCCTCGATGGCAATGCCGGTGATGATGTGATCACTGGCGGTGACGGCAGTGATGTTCTCAATGGTGGTTCCGGTTCTGACACCTATGTGTGGAACAATGGCGATGACCGTGATGCCTATCGCGACAACGGCAAGGATGGTCAGGACACGATTGTCAGTACGTCGCAGAACTTTGATGGTCTACAGGCGAGCTTTAATGCCAAGAGCCACGGGATTGAAGCGATTGAACGCGATAATGGCGGTGATCTGACGGTTCGCGGTACGGACGGTAAGGAAAGCTGGAACTTCACTGGCGCAGATCTGCAAGACGGCAGCAAGATCAGCACCAAGGGCGGGAACGACACGGTCTATGGTTCTGCCAATTCTGAAACCATTGATGCAGGCAGCGGCAACGATTATGTCAAAGGCGGGGACGGCTATGACACGTTGCTTGGCGGTTCTGGCAACGACCGTCTTTACGGTAATACGGGCAATGACTGGTTGAACGGTGGTTCTGGCAGTGATGTTGTTGATGGTGGTAGCGGCGTTGATGTGTCTGAGTTTTCAGGCAAGATTCAAAATTATGAAGTGACGAAGCTGTCTGGAGAAAAATATCGGGTTAAGAACTTACGTAATGGGGAAATCGATACTGTTGTCGGTGTGGAACGCCTTAAATTCGATGATGGATTTGTCTTCTTTCAGGAAAATCAGGAACCTGTTGCTGAATATTTTGAAACAATCATTGCTGAGGATGCACCTCTTTTAGAAAGTTCTGTCGTTGCCTCTGATCTTGACGGTGATCGCCTGGTCTTCTCTTTACTAAGTGATGTTCCTGCTGGACTCACATTTAATACGGATGGCACTTTCAGTTTCGATGCTTCTCATGCTGCTTATCAGCATTTGGCTGTGGGCGAAGAAGCAATTATTCAATTTACCTATCAGGTGGAAGATGGCTTTGGTGGAAGTGATAGCCAGAGCGCCAGTATTATCGTGACAGGGACAAATGATGTGCCTGTGGCTGTTATGGACGAAGCTACAACAGATGAAGATACGGCCATCTTGATTGATGTCTTGGCAAACGACACAGATGTTGATCAAAGCGATACGCATACCATTGAAAGTGTTGAGATCCTTTCTGGGCAAGGAAATGTTAGTATCGCTGATAATAAGCTTCGCTTTGATCCCGGTGCTGCATATCAAGAACTTGAAAGTGGGGATGTTGCTACAGTAACCCTTTCCTATACTATGCGTGATGCTCATGGCGCCCTGAGTACAGCCACGGTTGATATTAATGTTGATGGCTTGGCTGAGATGGGCCTTGGCCCCGTCATGCAGGCATCTGCTCATGAAGAGCTTGTGAACACGCGTGTGATTGATGCGCAGTCCAATCCGGATACGACGGCGTTGAAAGACGGTGGTTATGTGGTGAGCTGGACGTCGAACAATCAGGATGGGTCCGGTGCAGGGGTTTATGCCCAGCGTTTTGATAGCGATGGTCATCCGCAAGGTGTTGAGTTCCGTGCCAACAGCCGGACTTCTCATGGGCAATTCCATTCAGCGGTTGCCAGCCTTGAAGATGGCGGCTTTGTCATGACGTGGGAAAGCCAGCATCAGGACGGGTCGGATTCAGGGATTTACCATCAGCGTTTTGATGCACAGGGCAACCGGGTTGGTGCAGAAGGGCTGGTCAACAGCTATACCCCTCATAATCAGACCCGTCCGGAAATCACCGGTCTGGCCGATGGTGGGTATGTGATCACCTGGCAGTCGCAGCATCAGGATGGCTCTGGCTATGGGGCGTATGCGCAACGTTACGATGCGCAGGGCAACAAGTTTGGCAAGGAGTTCATGCTGAGTGATGTGGGCAGTGGTGATCAGGCTTACCTGGATGTTACGTCCCTTGAAGACGGTGGCTTTGTTGCAACCTGGGGCTCGCGTGGGGACATTCGAGCACAGGTGTTTGATGCCGACAGCGAACGTGTGAATGGTGGCGAGGTTCTGGTCAACCTGCAGACGCGTGACGATCAGAATGAACCGAAGATTTCTGCACTAAGTGGCGGTGGCTTTGTGGTGAGCTGGCACAGCAAAAACCATGATGGCGATGGGTATGGCGTTTATACACGTCGTTTTGATGCCAAGGGTCAGGCGATTGATACACGTGATGTGCTGGTGAACCAGTATGTTCGCTCCAATCAAATGCATAGCAGCGTGACGGGCCTGGATGACGGTGGTTATTTTGTGACCTGGTCGTCTTATGGTCAGGATGGCGACAACTGGGGTGTTTATGGGCGTCGTTATAGTGTTGACGGTCAGGCCATGGGC
Source organism: Terasakiella sp. SH-1 (assembly GCF_004564135.1). NCBI lineage: Bacteria > Pseudomonadati > Pseudomonadota > Alphaproteobacteria > Rhodospirillales > Terasakiellaceae > Terasakiella > Terasakiella sp. SH-1. The sequence continues at coordinate 150,655 of NZ_CP038255.1, forward strand.
AATGAGTTCCGGATGAACAATTACACGGGCAGTTGGCAGATTGCCCCTGATGTGTCCAGCCTTGAAGACGGTTCTGTACTTGTAACCTGGCATTCCCATGGTCAGGACGGTTCCAACGACGGGATCTATAGCAAGATCTATCGCTTCACCGATGAAGGCATGCTGGTCGAAGGCACAAACGGCGACGACGTTCTGTCCGGTGCACGCGGTGATGACACTCTGGTCGGCGGTGCCGGTGATGATGTGGTTGAGTTCAGCGGGGCACGTGAGGATTATTCCATCGTGCAAACCAGCAACGGTCTGGTGGTCAGCGATAAGCGTCTGGTCGGTCAGGGCGATGGCCGTGACGTGCTGCAAGAGATTGAGACCCTGCGCTTTAGCGATGGGGACTATAGTGTGGCCGATGCTCTGGGTGTGCGTGATCTCGGTGCTGTCATGCAGGCATCTGCTCATGAAGAGCTTGTGAACACGCGTGTGATTGATGCGCAGTCCAATCCGGATACAACGGCGTTGAAAGACGGTGGTTATGTGGTGAGCTGGACGTCGAACAATCAGGATGGTTCTGGTGCAGGGGTTTATGCCCAGCGTTTTGATAGCGATGGTCATCCGCAAGGTGTTGAGTTCCGTGCCAACAGCCGGACTTCTCATGGGCAATTCCATTCAGCGGTTGCCAGCCTTGAAGATGGCGGCTTTGTCATGACGTGGGAAAGCCAGCATCAGGACGGGTCGGATTCAGGGATTTACCATCAGCGTTTTGATGCACAGGGCAACCGGGTTGGTGCAGAAGGGCTGGTCAACAGCTATACCCCTCATAATCAGACCCGTCCGGAAATCACCGGTCTGGCCGATGGTGGGTATGTGATCACCTGGCAGTCGCAGCATCAGGATGGCTCTGGCTATGGGGCGTATGCGCAACGTTACGATGCGCAGGGCAACAAGTTTGGCAAGGAGTTCATGCTGAGTGATGTGGGCAGTGGTGATCAGGCTTACCTGGATGTTACGTCCCTTGAAGACGGTGGCTTTGTTGCAACCTGGGGCTCGCGTGGGGACATTCGAGCACAGGTGTTTGATGCCGACAGCGAACGTGTGAATGGTGGCGAGGTTCTGGTCAACCTGCAGACGCGTGACGATCAGAATGAACCGAAGATTTCTGCACTAAGTGGCGGTGGCTTTGTGGTGAGCTGGCACAGCAAAAACCATGATGGCGATGGGTATGGCGTTTATACACGTCGTTTTGATGCCAAGGGTCAGGCGATTGATACACGTGATGTGCTGGTGAACCAGTATGTTCGCTCCAATCAAATGCATAGCAGCGTGACGGGCCTGGATGACGGTGGTTATTTTGTGACCTGGTCGTCTTATGGTCAGGATGGCGACAACTGGGGTGTTTATGGGCGTCGTTATAGTGTTGACGGTCAGGCCATGGGCAATGAGTTCCGGATGAACAATTACACGGGCAGTTGGCAGATTGCCCCTGATGTGTCCAGCCTTGAAGACGGTTCTGTACTTGTAACCTGGCATTCCCATGGTCAGGACGGTTCCAACGACGGGATCTATAGCAAGATCTATCGCTTCACCGATGAAGGCATGCTGGTCGAAGGCACAAACGGCGACGACGTTCTGTCCGGTGCACGCGGTGATGACACTCTGGTCGGCGGTGCCGGTGATGATGTGGTTGAGTTCAGCGGGGCACGTGAGGATTATTCCATCGTGCAAACCAGCAACGGTCTGGTGGTCAGCGATAAGCGTCTGGTCGGTCAGGGCGATGGCCGTGACGTGCTGCAAGAGATTGAGACCCTGCGCTTTAGCGATGGGGACTATAGTGTGGCCGATGCTCTGGGTGTGCGTGATCTCGGTGCTGTCATGCAGGCATCTGCTCATGAAGAGCTTGTGAACACGCGTGTGATTGATGCGCAGTCCAATCCGGATACAACGGCGTTGAAAGACGGTGGTTATGTGGTGAGCTGGACGTCGAACAATCAGGATGGTTCTGGTGCAGGGGTTTATGCCCAGCGTTTTGATAGCGATGGTCATCCGCAAGGTGTTGAGTTCCGTGCCAACAGCCGGACTTCTCATGGGCAATTCCATTCAGCGGTTGCCAGCCTTGAAGATGGCGGCTTTGTCATGACGTGGGAAAGCCAGCATCAGGACGGGTCGGATTCAGGGATTTACCATCAGCGTTTTGATGCACAGGGCAACCGGGTTGGTGCAGAAGGGCTGGTCAACAGCTATACCCCTCATAATCAGACCCGTCCGGAAATCACCGGTCTGGCCGATGGTGGGTATGTGATCACCTGGCAGTCGCAGCATCAGGATGGCTCTGGCTATGGGGCGTATGCGCAACGTTACGATGCGCAGGGCAACAAGTTTGGCAAGGAGTTCATGCTGAGTGATGTGGGCAGTGGTGATCAGGCTTACCTGGATGTTACGTCCCTTGAAGACGGTGGCTTTGTTGCAACCTGGGGCTCGCGTGGGGACATTCGAGCACAGGTGTTTGATGCCGACAGCGAACGTGTGAATGGTGGCGAGGTTCTGGTCAACCTGCAGACGCGTGACGATCAGAATGAACCGAAGATTTCTGCACTAAGTGGCGGTGGCTTTGTGGTGAGCTGGCACAGCAAAAACCATGATGGCGATGGGTATGGCGTTTATACACGTCGTTTTGATGCCAAGGGTCAGGCGATTGATACACGTGATGTGCTGGTGAACCAGTATGTTCGCTCCAATCAAATGCATAGCAGCGTGACGGGCCTGGATGACGGTGGTTATTTTGTGACCTGGTCGTCTTATGGTCAGGATGGCGACAACTGGGGTGTTTATGGGCGTCGTTATAGTGTTGACGGTCAGGCCATGGGCAATGAGTTCCGGATGAACAATTACACGGGCAGTTGGCAGATTGCCCCTGATGTGTCCAGCCTTGAAGACGGTTCTGTACTTGTAACCTGGCATTCCCATGGTCAGGACGGTTCCAACGACGGGATCTATAGCAAGATCTATCGCTTCACCGATGAAGGCATGCTGGTCGAAGGCACAAACGGCGACGACGTTCTGTCCGGTGCACGCGGTGATGACACTCTGGTCGGCGGTGCCGGTGATGATGTGGTTGAGTTCAGCGGGGCACGTGAGGATTATTCCATCGTGCAAACCAGCAACGGTCTGGTGGTCAGCGATAAGCGTCTGGTCGGTCAGGGCGATGGCCGTGACGTGCTGCAAGAGATTGAGACCCTGCGCTTTAGCGATGGGGACTATAGTGTGGCCGATGCTCTGGGTGTGCGTGATCTCGGTGCTGTCATGCAGGCATCTGCTCATGAAGAGCTTGTGAACACGCGTGTGATTGATGCGCAGTCCAATCCGGATACAACGGCGTTGAAAGACGGTGGTTATGTGGTGAGCTGGACGTCGAACAATCAGGATGGTTCTGGTGCAGGGGTTTATGCCCAGCGTTTTGATAGCGATGGTCATCCGCAAGGTGTTGAGTTCCGTGCCAACAGCCGGACTTCTCATGGGCAATTCCATTCAGCGGTTGCCAGCCTTGAAGATGGCGGCTTTGTCATGACGTGGGAAAGCCAGCATCAGGACGGGTCGGATTCAGGGATTTACCATCAGCGTTTTGATGCACAGGGCAACCGGGTTGGTGCAGAAGGGCTGGTCAACAGCTATACCCCTCATAATCAGACCCGTCCGGAAATCACCGGTCTGGCCGATGGTGGGTATGTGATCACCTGGCAGTCGCAGCATCAGGATGGCTCTGGCTATGGGGCGTATGCGCAACGTTACGATGCGCAGGGCAACAAGTTTGGCAAGGAGTTCATGCTGAGTGATGTGGGCAGTGGTGATCAGGCTTACCTGGATGTTACGTCCCTTGAAGACGGTGGCTTTGTTGCAACCTGGGGCTCGCGTGGGGACATTCGAGCACAGGTGTTTGATGCCGACAGCGAACGTGTGAATGGTGGCGAGGTTCTGGTCAACCTGCAGACGCGTGACGATCAGAATGAACCGAAGATTTCTGCACTAAGTGGCGGTGGCTTTGTGGTGAGCTGGCACAGCAAAAACCATGATGGCGATGGGTATGGCGTTTATACACGTCGTTTTGATGCCAAGGGTCAGGCGATTGATACACGTGATGTGCTGGTGAACCAGTATGTTCGCTCCAATCAAATGCATAGCAGCGTGACGGGCCTGGATGACGGTGGTTATTTTGTGACCTGGTCGTCTTATGGTCAGGATGGCGACAACTGGGGTGTTTATGGGCGTCGTTATAGTGTTGACGGTCAGGCCATGGGCAATGAGTTCCGGATGAACAATTACACGGGCAGTTGGCAGATTGCCCCTGATGTGTCCAGCCTTGAAGACGGTTCTGTACTTGTAACCTGGCATTCCCATGGTCAGGACGGTTCCAACGACGGGATCTATAGCAAGATCTATCGCTTCACCGATGAAGGCATGCTGGTCGAAGGCACAAACGGCGACGACGTTCTGTCCGGTGCACGCGGTGATGACACTCTGGTCGGCGGTGCCGGTGATGATGTGGTTGAGTTCAGCGGGGCACGTGAGGATTATTCCATCGTGCAAACCAGCAACGGTCTGGTGGTCAGCGATAAGCGTCTGGTCGGTCAGGGCGATGGCCGTGACGTGCTGCAAGAGATTGAGACCCTGCGCTTTAGCGATGGGGACTATAGTGTGGCCGATGCTCTGGGTGTGCGTGATCTCGGTGCTGTCATGCAGGCATCTGCTCATGAAGAGCTTGTGAACACGCGTGTGATTGATGCGCAGTCCAATCCGGATACAACGGCGTTGAAAGACGGTGGTTATGTGGTGAGCTGGACGTCGAACAATCAGGATGGTTCTGGTGCAGGGGTTTATGCCCAGCGTTTTGATAGCGATGGTCATCCGCAAGGTGTTGAGTTCCGTGCCAACAGCCGGACTTCTCATGGGCAATTCCATTCAGCGGTTGCCAGCCTTGAAGATGGCGGCTTTGTCATGACGTGGGAAAGCCAGCATCAGGACGGGTCGGATTCAGGGATTTACCATCAGCGTTTTGATGCACAGGGCAACCGGGTTGGTGCAGAAGGGCTGGTCAACAGCTATACCCCTCATAATCAGACCCGTCCGGAAATCACCGGTCTGGCCGATGGTGGGTATGTGATCACCTGGCAGTCGCAGCATCAGGATGGCTCTGGCTATGGGGCGTATGCGCAACGTTACGATGCGCAGGGCAACAAGTTTGGCAAGGAGTTCATGCTGAGTGATGTGGGCAGTGGTGATCAGGCTTACCTGGATGTTACGTCCCTTGAAGACGGTGGCTTTGTTGCAACCTGGGGCTCGCGTGGGGACATTCGAGCACAGGTGTTTGATGCCGACAGCGAACGTGTGAATGGTGGCGAGGTTCTGGTCAACCTGCAGACGCGTGACGATCAGAATGAACCGAAGATTTCTGCACTAAGTGGCGGTGGCTTTGTGGTGAGCTGGCACAGCAAAAACCATGATGGCGATGGGTATGGCGTTTATACACGTCGTTTTGATGCCAAGGGTCAGGCGATTGATACACGTGATGTGCTGGTGAACCAGTATGTTCGCTCCAATCAAATGCATAGCAGCGTGACGGGCCTGGATGACGGTGGTTATTTTGTGACCTGGTCGTCTTATGGTCAGGATGGCGACAACTGGGGTGTTTATGGGCGTCGTTATAGTGTTGACGGTCAGGCCATGGGCAATGAGTTCCGGATGAACAATTACACGGGCAGTTGGCAGATTGCCCCTGATGTGTCCAGCCTTGAAGACGGTTCTGTACTTGTAACCTGGCATTCCCATGGTCAGGACGGTTCCAACGACGGGATCTATAGCAAGATCTATCGCTTCACCGATGAAGGCATGCTGGTCGAAGGCACAAACGGCGACGACGTTCTGTCCGGTGCACGCGGTGATGACACTCTGGTCGGCGGTGCCGGTGATGATGTGGTTGAGTTCAGCGGGGCACGTGAGGATTATTCCATCGTGCAAACCAGCAACGGTCTGGTGGTCAGCGATAAGCGTCTGGTCGGTCAGGGCGATGGCCGTGACGTGCTGCAAGAGATTGAGACCCTGCGCTTTAGCGATGGGGACTATAGTGTGGCCGATGCTCTGGGTGTGCGTGATCTCGGTGCTGTCATGCAGGCATCTGCTCATGAAGAGCTTGTGAACACGCGTGTGATTGATGCGCAGTCCAATCCGGATACAACGGCGTTGAAAGACGGTGGTTATGTGGTGAGCTGGACGTCGAACAATCAGGATGGTTCTGGTGCAGGGGTTTATGCCCAGCGTTTTGATAGCGATGGTCATCCGCAAGGTGTTGAGTTCCGTGCCAACAGCCGGACTTCTCATGGGCAATTCCATTCAGCGGTTGCCAGCCTTGAAGATGGCGGCTTTGTCATGACGTGGGAAAGCCAGCATCAGGACGGGTCGGATTCAGGGATTTACCATCAGCGTTTTGATGCACAGGGCAACCGGGTTGGTGCAGAAGGGCTGGTCAACAGCTATACCCCTCATAATCAGACCCGTCCGGAAATCACCGGTCTGGCCGATGGTGGGTATGTGATCACCTGGCAGTCGCAGCATCAGGATGGCTCTGGCTATGGGGCGTATGCGCAACGTTACGATGCGCAGGGCAACAAGTTTGGCAAGGAGTTCATGCTGAGTGATGTGGGCAGTGGTGATCAGGCTTACCTGGATGTTACGTCCCTTGAAGACGGTGGCTTTGTTGCAACCTGGGGCTCGCGTGGGGACATTCGAGCACAGGTGTTTGATGCCGACAGCGAACGTGTGAATGGTGGCGAGGTTCTGGTCAACCTGCAGACGCGTGACGATCAGAATGAACCGAAGATTTCTGCACTAAGTGGCGGTGGCTTTGTGGTGAGCTGGCACAGCAAAAACCATGATGGCGATGGGTATGGCGTTTATACACGTCGTTTTGATGCCAAGGGTCAGGCGATTGATACACGTGATGTGCTGGTGAACCAGTATGTTCGCTCCAATCAAATGCATAGCAGCGTGACGGGCCTGGATGACGGTGGTTATTTTGTGACCTGGTCGTCTTATGGTCAGGATGGCGACAACTGGGGTGTTTATGGGCGTCGTTATAGTGTTGACGGTCAGGCCATGGGCAATGAGTTCCGGATGAACAATTACACGGGCAGTTGGCAGATTGCCCCTGATGTGTCCAGCCTTGAAGACGGTTCTGTACTTGTAACCTGGCATTCCCATGGTCAGGACGGTTCCAACGACGGGATCTATAGCAAGATCTATCGCTTCACCGATGAAGGCATGCTGGTCGAAGGCACAAACGGCGACGACGTTCTGTCCGGTGCACGCGGTGATGACACTCTGGTCGGCGGTGCCGGTGATGACACCTACTTGTTTGAGCTTGGTGATGGAAATGATTTAATTATCAACCATAATGAAGGCGCAAGTAACGATACCCTTTTGTTTGGAGAGCAAATTGACAAAGATCAGTTGTGGTTCTCGCGTGATGGCAATGACCTGAAGGTACAAGTTATTGGGACGAAGGATACTATCGTTGTTGATGATTGGTACGAGGATAATGGTGCCAATCAGGTTGCTGAATTTGAAACATCAACAGGTGACACGATAACGTCTACCAATGTGGAGAACCTCGTACAGGCAATGGCTAGCTTTACTGCACCAATTGAGGGCGAAATGGAGCTGTCTCAGGATTTGCAAGGAGCACTCGATCCGGTTATTGCTGCAAATTGGGAGTAATTGTTAGATCTCAAAGCCTATTTAAGGCTGATAGAGAATGAAGGGCATCTGAGTGTCCTGAAAGGAAAGTCCATTAGGTGTTGTGCTTAATGGACTTTTTCTGTTTTAATTTTTTTTGGGGGTAACAGACATCATTTCACTTTCCTTGGACAACCACTGGTTCAACGTGGGTATGCCAATGTCAAGATGAGCTGCAACTTGTTTGTGAGATAGCTTACTTGTCCGTGCAAGTGGAATAACGGCATGTTTAGATTTATCAGATTTTTTGAGACTCATTTATACCCCCCTGTAAATCTCAATTTAACAGAAGGTAATCTCCAGGTTTAAGGAGCATGTCCATGTTTTTGATCGGACGTGATTTTACGTATTTAATCAATCGGCAAGAAATATTTTTGAGGATTATTCAAAATAGTTTTCTGTGGCGCGGGCGAAGGCTTCCAGGACTTTGGGGGCATGAATGCCTCTTTTTTCCAGGGCGCTTTTGCGCATGGCAACAAGATATTGTTCTGATGAGGTAATCGGGATGTCTTTGATTTCTTTACCGTCTTTTAAAATATGCAGGGCATATTCGGCGGCGGTTTCGCCTTGTTCATAAGGTGAGGCCCCGACCGAGATCATGATGCCATCGCGTGTGTTGAAATCATTGATGCCAATCACGGGAATGGGGGAGTTTGCCTCCGTCCAGCTGCCGACTTCGGTGGATGTGACGAATTTCCGCTCATTGGCCTTATCTTCATCATTGCGATACATTTTACGATAGGCACCAACCAACAAGAGGTCAGCCGTGTTATCAACGGTGCGTACATAGCTTTGCCAAGCTTCAAACGTATCGAAGGCGATGGGAGACTGGAAGTCTAAAGCTGTCCATTGGTTATCGGTCAAAAATTTCGCATCAATTGAGGCGGAGAAAGACGTGTCGCTGGCAAAGACTGCCTTTGGCAGCTTGTCTTTGAAATGATCAGCAAAAAGCATTTTGACGAGTTCTTCAACGGCATCAACGGGTTTGCATTCCAAAATGCCTGTCGCATTTGTGGCTTCGCGATAGCCATAGGATTCCTGACAGCCATTGACCCCGGCAAAAACGATCTTCATTTTGGGATCGTTGATGTAATGTTTTGCGGCCAGTTTTTGTGCATTGTCATCAATGGCGATGAGGACATCGGGCTGCATATCATCAATGGCTTTGCGTGCGGCAACGCCTGCGCGGTGTTTAAAGTTTTTGCCGCCTTTTTTCTTGGTCCCCATATAATGGTAGCGAATATCCAGCCAGCTTTCCTGTTCCAGAATGCGCTCCAGCCCGACATTAATTTCACGGGTCCAGATATAGTCAGTCGAATAACTGTGCAGGATTAAAACAGTTGGTCTGGACATATTGAGCCACAGCACAAACAGAATAAACCCCAGAAAAAAAGCCCCCATTGTGAGGTTTCTTAAAATGACGGTCATTAGAGTAACCCCAGATACTGCCAGAAAGGAATAGAGGCATAAATTGCAATCAGCTTAAAGCCGAAGGTCAAAAAGTTCAGGATAACCAGCTTGCGATCATCAGCACGCCCCTGTGGCCCGACCAAAGAAACAAACATGGTGTAATAAGATGCCTGATAGGGCCATAGGAAGTTTTCAGCCAACAACAAAATAATAAAACCGACAACCCATGGGTTGACCCCGATATTGATGGCTGTGGGGATTAATAAAGTGGCGAAAATAATCACGGTGGCATTGATGGGCAGGGCCAAACGGATGACAAAAATCGTTGCGGCCAAGACGAGGATAAACAGGTTGAACTCGTTTTCCATATAAGTCCCAAGCCAGGAAATTTGCTGGCTGAGCCAGTCATCCAGTTCAACATAACGCATGGCCCGCACAACACCGATTAAGGCCCCAAGAAAAATCAGGAAGCTCCAGTCAATTTTCTCACGAAAAGCTTTTTTGCCAAGAAAGCCAAAAATCAGAAGGGACATGACAATGGCGAGGGCAACCCAAGGGATCTCAATGCCGTGTAATCCCGTGGTCAGGAAACTGGCAAAAAGGACGCCAAGGCCGAACATACAGGCCCATTCTGGCGGGGTGATCGGGCCTAAAATCCGCTTTTGTTGCAGGACCAGGGATTTGGAAATGGACGGATTGCTTTTGTTGCGAAACAGAAGCCAAAGCCCCAGAAAATAAAGTGCCATCAAAATCGCCCCGCAAAGGGAGGCTGCATAAAGCCAGTAGAGCCACTGAAAACGAAATTGCTCCTGAAACGGCAGCATACCGAAAATCACAAAATTAACGGATTTACTGCTGAGGAAAACTGCAGAGAGCAGGCTGACCCCACCAACGACACTCCCCGCCAGACGAGAGGCTTCGGCCTTGGCATCAGCGGGTTTAAAAGCGCGCAACAGGTCAGACATAAAGGGGGAGACAATGGCAATCCGCCCATTGGTCGTCGGTACCATAGGGGTCAGCGCTGTGCCTGTGATGAATAAACTGAAATTATACCACGCCTTATGGGCAGGGCCGAGTTGCAACAACCATAAAAGGGCACGGAAACTCAGACCTGAAAAGGTAATGACGGCACTGAGACCCAGAATACTTAAGGCCATAAAGAAACTGTCAGAGGCAAAACCACCCAGGGCAATATCTGGCGGGGCAACACCGGTTAGGATAATACTGAGAACGAGAAACAGGGCGGGGACGAAATCCGGCAGTAAACGAAAGACCCACATGCTAATGGCGGAACTGAGTGTGCAAAGCAAATAAAGCGCCTGCGTGTTGGGCAGGCTATCGCTTGCATGAAAATACCAAAACAGCAAAAGAGGGGCGCATAAGGCTACCAGCCAGCCCAGAAACAGGCGAGGGGAGTCTTTGCTTTTATTTGAGGCCGTATGATGCCGGGTGCCCGTTTCATTGGTATCGGGGTTTAAACGTCCGCCAAAAGAGGCGAGCAGACGACTTTTTAATGCAGGTTGTTCGGCCAGTTTGGAAATGGCCTTTGCTGGCATGACAAGAACTTTGGCAGGGGTCGAGGCTTTGATGGTTGCCCCATAGCGATCAAGGCCAATGGCGGCTTCTTCCCCAAGAAAACCATTTTGGATGGTGATTATTTGACCATCTTTTTCGATAATTTCAAAAGCCCCTTCCAAAATAAGAAACATTTCAGCAGCTGGGCGTTCTTCTTGTTGCAAGACCTCACCGGGTTGGAGAGAACGTTCTTTTACATAAGGCAGAAAGCGAGCCAACTCGGCAGGGGAGCAACTTTGAAAGGTTGCTTCTGATAACAATGCGCTTGCAAGGTTATGATGGTCCGGTGTCGGGAGGGCTGAAGCCGGGGCGACACGATCAGGCACCAAAGAGCGCATGCCACAGTTCCTTTAATTTTTTAAGAAAGAAGGGTTGGGTTTTTTCAATGTAGTAGGCCGTGGTGAGTTCATGGGCCACTTTCATAGTCATATTTTCAAGGTGGGTTTGGTCTGTTTTGCTGAAGGGACCACCTTGTTTGTTGAGCATCTGAGCAACACCGATAATGTCGCCTTCCAGTGTTTGGATCGGGACACATAGAATATTGCGTGTGGTAAACCCGGTGTTGGCATCAATCTCTTTATTAAACCGTTCATCATCATAGGCATCATCAATGATCAGGCTTTCCCCGGTGGAAAAAACATGACCTGCGATCCCTGTGTCGGGAGCAATGCGAATTTCTTCGGTCAGGTTGCCCATGGCAATGCGGGAAAACAGCTCGTGTGTTGTGTCGTCATAAAGAAACAGCGTGCCCCGTTCGGCGTTACTTTCCATTGTGGTGATTTCCAACAGGCAGAACAGGACTTCATCCAGACTATCCTTGTCAGAAATTTCCTGTGAAATGTCCAGCAACAGCTCGGTATGGCGGGGGTTTCGGCTTGTGGCATCAGGCGGCATCTGTTTGGAGGCTTTCAGTTTGCGGTGGTTTCAGTTCGTTGATGAACTGCCAGATTTCATTCCAAATGCGGTTGACCACATCTTTGTCGGCATCGGTGGCATGAACGATTTTAACCGCGTATTCGATATGTTTGGTGGTGACAGTTTTTACGCTAATGGCGATTTTATCTGTGCCATCAATAGCTTCACCAATTTCCTTGACCTTTGCCATGACCATATGGGGGTCAAAACAACGGTCCAGACTGATGGTCAGGTCGCCTTTTACCACGGCATTGGAACTGCTGAGGTTATTGATTGTGGTGTTGGCCATGGTGCCATTGGGCACAGAGATGATGGTTTTATCATTGGTTTTGATTTTGGTAGCTCGCCAGTTCATATCGACGACTTCACCGGAAATATTATTAACCTTTACCTTGTCGCCAATCTTGAAGCTTTTTTCCAGACTGATGGCAATGCCGGAGAAAATATTGATCAGGTTTGGTTGCAGGGCCAGACCAATGATCATGGCAAGCAGGCCAGAAGTCGCCAGCAGTTTGGTCAGATCTTGTTCAAAGACAAAGGCAAGCAGCCCGAGGACGGACAGGGCATAAATGATCACCATGCCAAAGTTGCGCACAATTCGGGGAATGGGGCGATCAGTTTTTTTCTCAAGAGGGGCCCAGACAAATAGGGCGACGGCGCGCTGAATGAAGTGTCCACCTATCAGCCACCAGGCAACTTCGAAACCATTGCTAATGGCTTGTAAATACATATGGCCCCAACGTTCAGCACACCATCCTAAAATAACGGCTTCGCCTGCTGAAAGGAGAACCATCCAGGTGAGAACATCAGACAGCCAGACAGGCCATTCTTTATGAATGCCGGGGTTCTTTTCAGCAATAAACATAAAACCAAGAACAGCCAGAATGCTCAGGGCAAGAGCTGTTCCCTGAATGGCTGGCGGGATAATGCCGCGCAGGCGCAAACGGTTTTCTGAAACAGAGAGCATCATGGTGAAACGGGAATAATCCGATAAATCTGAAACCGCTGATAAAAGTTCCGGGTTGCCGTAAGCTTCTTTACGCATGCTGTCTTGAAAAACAGCCGCATCACGAATGGCCCAGTCGGTCGATCCATCAAAGAGACGTTCTTTGCGTATTTTATTGCGCCAGTTTTGCATGCCTCCCATACCGATATCATCGGCAACATAAATCAGATTGGCACCGGGAAGGGACTGGTGGCGAAAGGAAATGCCGAGATTATATTCACCAAAGGCATCCCGGCCTTTGACGGCTTTGGCCTGAAAGCGCCCTTTGATCCGATAAAGCTGATAAGGGATTTGACCGTTCAGGCGTTTTTCAACCGCATCGCCAATTTCCAGATCACCAATGGCGTTGAGGAAATGAATGTTGTGTGGATCAAAATCAGCACCACCGCGAAACCACAGGTAAAAATCGGCTTCATAAGTCAGGGTGACAGGGTCAAAATTGGTTAGGTTGATGGGGGAAATACCTGTGTAAATGACATCTGTTTTATAAAACAGGTTATCATTCATTTCCAACACCCGCCCTTCGCTGAGGTCCAAAGACGAAACCAGGCGCGGGTTCTGGATATCTTGGAGCTGGGTGGTGGCCGAGACCAGACGATTGTCACGAAACATCCCAACATGAACGGATTTGGCCACATTACCGTTGTCGTCAAAGGAAATTAACCCTGTGATACCACGCATGGCGTTAGAGGGGCTTTTCATATCATGCAGATGGGCGTGAATGTTTTCTCGAACCTGTTGATGGTTCATGCCCTCTGTCCATGCCCCATTTTCCAGAGCCTGACCGATCAGATGAGCTGCGTCGTAATAAGCTGCGGCAGAAGAATCCGCCTCAATACCGTAGTGTTTTTCATAAAGGTGGGTGAAGTTTTGTGCCTTTTCACCCGCCACATCAAAAATCAAAGAGGAAAGGGCCAGAAGATTGTCGGTATAGAAACCCGGCTGTTTCTTTTCCTGAGGCAGGCCGTCAAACAGTTGGGGGAAGGTTTGCTTCCCGATTGAGGCACTGCCAATCATCGGCCAGTCAAACCCACGATTTTTAATATCACGAATGACAATCGCGCCTTCATCATCATGTAAGGCCAAAAAAATGAGATCGGGTTTGGGGCCTTGGGCAAGGGCACTGACAATGGCTTTGCTTTGTTCGTTGAGGTTTTTGACCTCCGTATCCAGCTTGTGGCTGGAAAAGGCATTCAACCCCAGTTCGTTTGCACTGTTTTTGAAAGATTCATAAAGGGAGGTCCCGTATGTATCACTATCATAAATGACGCTGATGTTCTGGTGCCCGTTGGATTTGGCGTAACGGGCGACAAACTGCCCCTGTAAGGTGTTGTCGGGCACAACCCGGAAAATCCAGTCCTTGTTTTTTGTAACAGCCGGGGCTGTCGCTGTTCCCGCAATCATGGGGGTTTTATGGGTATTATAAATGGTTGAAGCCGGGGTTGTGGTCCGGCTGGAACGGTGGCCCAGCACGGCAATCGTCTTGTTATCTGTCGCGATCTGCTGGGCGATTTTTTGAGCCTGTTCAGCGTTGTTGGCATCGTCATGGACAACAAGTTCCAGCGGGCGTTCTTCATTGCTGCGTTTGGCATTATATTCGTTAATATAAAGGCGTGCCCCGTTTTCCATCGCCTTGCCGTATACTTGATCCTTGCCGCTCATGGGGCCAACAAGGGCGATTTGATAGGGCTCGACCTGACGTTTGGTTGATAAGGATTTATCGGAAAAAACACTAAATCCCCAAACGCCTATGGTGAGTATTGCTGCCAATAAGATTAGTAAACGCTTCATTCTTTCCACCCAATGCACTTAGTCAGGGAAGGACTACCACAATAAGGTGAAAAACTCGAGTAAAGATGTAAATTTAAATAGTCTTACGCATTAATGGTTGAATGTTGGTTCGCTAAAGACATTGGGAATAGAGGATGGTACCATTCTACCAACGTGAAATAACAAAGTAATGCGTAGATATGGTTGAAGAGAGTGTTTCTATCACAAATTCTGTTTTCTTTGAGAAATCACAAGATGGGTTTCTGATTCTGAAGGAAGGCAAAATTTCATCGCTTAACCGGGCCGCTGTGACCTTGCTTGGTTATCAGGAAAAAGAGGACCTCCTTCATCAGGCATTTGTGGACCTATCTTTATCTGAACAGGCTGATGGTCAGGATGTTTTGCAAAAATGGACGCAGGTACAGGCACAGCTGGCAACATCTGGGGAGTGTGAAACAGGCTGGTTTTTTTGTGCACCATCAGGACAGTATGTTTATGTGGATGCTGTCTTTGCGCCCTCGCAAATACCGAATGATGAGGCGTTATATGTTATTTTAAAGTCTGCACAAACGGACAAGAATGAACATTTTCGCTTGCTTGTTGAAAATTCACCGGACTGGACATGGGAGGTTGATGCTCATGGAATTTATACTTATGTCAGCCCGCAAGTCTTTAATCTGTTGGGCTATCACAGTGAAGAATTGCTGGGGAAAACACCCTTTGATCTGATGCCTGCCCAAGAGGCGGAAGAACTCAGGGAAACATTTATTGAAATTGTTCGCGAAGCCAAGCCGTTTTATTCATTAAAAAATATCAACTTACATAAAAACGGCGAACAGGTCGTTCTGGAAACCAGCGGTATTCCTTTTTTTGCCCCCAACGGGGAATTGTTGGGTTTTCGCGGCATTGATCGTAATATTACAGAACGCCATAACAGCAATATCAAAGTCAGGAAATTACAAAGCCAGCTTAATCTGGCGATTGAAAGTATGTCTGAGGGATTTGCCCTGTTTGATGCCGATGACAAGATGGTGGCCTGTAATGATGTTTATCGGGAGATGTATGCCACCCATGTTCATGCAATCAAGCCCGGCAACAGCTTTGAAGCTATTTTACGGGCAGGTATTGCCGCCAATGCCTTTCAACAAGCCGTCGGGCGTGAAGAAGAATGGCTGGCAGAACGGGTGGAACAACATAAACAGGAACATGCACAGATTGAACAGCAGCTTAAGGATGGGCGCTGGTTGTTAATCAGTGAAAGACGTATCGCTGATGGTGGTTCGATCAGTGTGCGCCTTGATATTACAGACCTGAAAAAGAAAGAAGAAGAACTCCTTGAGGCGCAAAAACGCCTGGAAGATTTTGTCACGGCCTCTTCAGACTGGTTATGGGAAACCGATGAACAGAACCGTTTGATTTTTATTTCTGACATGTATGAGGAATATACAGGGATTAAAATTAAATCAGTCTTGGGAAAAACAAGGAAAGAGCTTTTTGCCAATAATGGAGTAAGAGAGGTTTGGGATAGCCATTTTGAAACAACGGATGCCCAAAAACCGTTTAAGGATTTTGCCTATAGCTTCACATCAGGCTCTGGTGAAAAGCTTCATATCGCCATCAGCGGAACTCCTTATTTCGATTCTCAGGGAGCGTTTAAGGGCTATCGTGGGAGCGGTAAAAATATTACCGCACAGGTGCGTGCAGAACACAAACTGCAGGAAACCCAAAGCGAATTGCGCAAAAGCAACGAAAATCTGGAAATGAAGGTTCAAGAACGCACCCTTGAACTTGAACGTTTGATGGAACAGGCGAGGCAGGCCAACGAAAATATTGCGGCTTCTCGGGCTTATCTGGATGCATTGGTCAATAACTTGCCTGATGGCGTTGTGGTTATTGATACCAAGGGGCGTATCATTGGCTTTAGTCCGGCGGCAGAAAAAATCTTTGGGTATCAGGAACATGAAATTCTGGGCAAGAATGTCACGATTTTGATGACGGAAGAAATGACCGCAAAACACGATGGTTTTTTAAGAGAAGCCTTAAACGGTAAAGCTGTGCGCGGCAGTCATGCCATTGAACTGGAAGCCGTGCATAAAGAAGGTCATGTAATCCCGGTTGATATTGCGGTCAGCATGGCCCAAACGGATAAAACGAAATTCTTTACAGGTATTGTGCGCGATATTTCCAAACGCAAGGATAATGAACAGGCGTTGATGGAAAAAGAAAATCAGTTGCGTGATGCGATTGAGAATATATCAGACGGTTTTATCACCTTTGACCAAAATGACCGTCTGGTTATCTATAACGAGATGTATAAGAAAATGTTCCCCCAATTGACCGATCAGGTCTTTGAGGGAAACAGTTATGCCAATATTTTGGATAAGTTTGGTTCAAGCGGCCTGATTGAATCAGAAGAAGATTTTGCTGCTTATAAAGAAAAACGCTTGCAGGAACATCTCTGTCCAACAGGTGTGCCTGATGTTCAACAGTTTCGCGATGGGCGCTGGATCCAAACCCGTGAATTTCCAACCCCCAGTGGCGGGGTGGTGGCCTTGCGTGCTGATGTGACGGAACAAAAAGAAATGGAACTGGCCCTTGCGCGGCAAAACAGAAATATCAATTTCTTGCACGAAGTTACCAATAACCTGTTTAAGGAAGAGAATTTATCGTCCACCTTTGAAATCTGTCTCAATGACATTCTGGCCTTCATGGATTGGCCTTTGGGATATCTGCACATGGTCCGCCAGACCTTAACCGGGATTTATCATTTTGATAGTTTCTGGACAGGAGAGCCTACCGGCAAAGCACGTGATATTCAAAATGAACTGAGCAAAGACAATAACAAGTTAATCGTAGAATTTGCAGACCGGGCCATTGATGAAAAACATGTGATCATTCAACACAAACAATTCTCATTTGAAAATGCGAACTTTATGGTCACTTCCAAACGCCACGTGCCGATGACGGTCGTGGTCGTTCCGATTTTTATGTTTAATATTCCTATTGCCGCCGCAGAAATCTTTATTGACCAAAAGGTGAGTGTGGATCGAGAAACCCTTAAGCTTTTAGAGTCAATTGGCAAGCAGCTTGGCGATAATATTGAAAGAAAAGTTTCCCGTCTGGAAATGGCGGAACGTTCGCGCAAGCTGAAAGACAGTATTGATAAAATTGAACGGGCGCGCAAAGCGGCGATTAATGTGATGCAGGATGCCCAGCTTCAAAAGAAACGGGCGGAAGAGACGGCTTATGAACTGGAAAAATCTCGTCAAAGCCTTGAGGTTGCCCGCCATCAGGCCGAAACGGCGAATGTGGCAAAGTCGGAATTTCTTGCAACCATGAGCCATGAAATTCGCACTCCAATGAATGCCATTATCGGGATGTCTGATCTGGCGTTGAAAACGGACCTGGATTCAAAGCAGCGCAATTACGTTGAAAAAGTCCATTATTCTGCGGAAGCCTTATTGAGCATTTTGAATGATATCCTCGATTTCTCCAAGATCGAGGCCGGCAAGCTTTCCATGGAGATGATCGACTTTAACCTGAGTGATGTGATTGATAACGTTTCACACCTTTTTGCCTATAAAGCGCGGGAAAAAGGGCTGACAATCCTGTTTAACATGGATGCCAATATGCCGCTGGGCCTGAAAGGGGACCCAACACGTTTGGGGCAGGTTTTGACCAACCTTGGATCAAATGCATTGAAATTCACCCATGAAGGGGAGATCGTGTTTGATATCAAGCTGCTGGAAGATCAAGGCCAGCAGGTCAAGCTGCATTTCCTTGTGCGTGATACGGGGGTGGGCCTGTCCAAAGAAGCACAAGGCAAACTGTTTCAGGCTTTCACCCAAGCTGATAGTTCGGTCACAAGAAAATATGGGGGCACAGGTCTTGGCTTGACGATTTCCAAGCGCCTGACAGAACTGATGGGCGGCGAAATCGGTGTGGAGAGTGAAGAAGGCAAGGGAAGCTGTTTCCATTTCACAGCTGTCTTTACCAAAGGAAAAATCATTGCGGACCAAGCTTATTGTGGCAGGTTGCCCCAAGGGTTGCGAGCCCTTGTTGTGGATGATAATGCCAGTGCGCGGGAAATTCTCTATGAAACCCTGAAAAGTCTGGGCTATGTGGTTGAGGTTTTATCCTGTGGTGATGAATGTTTACCAGCGCTATTGGCCGCAGAACAGGAAGGGACACCTGTTGACCTTCTTGTTCTGGATTGGCATATGCCGGACCTGAATGGTGTTGAGACATTCCAGCTGGTGCAGGAAAGCCAAAAACTGGTCCATAAACCACCAGCGATTATGGTGACGGCCTATAATGAAAATGAACTGGCTGAACAAGTAAAAGGGCTTGGCATTCAGGCGATTTTGTCCAAGCCTTTGTCTCCTTCCAGTCTGTATGAGGTTTTATCTAAACTCTATGATTCTTCTTCAATAAAGGGCACAGTTGAAGACGAGGTGGGGAGTGAACCTAAAACAGGGGCAGCAGCCCTTGTGGGAAGCCGGGTGTTGTTGGTGGAAGATAACGAGATCAATCAGGAGATTGCACGCGAGAACCTTGAAGAAATTGGCATTCGCTGTCAAATCGCCAATCATGGTCAAGAAGCTTTGGACTGGCTGGAAAAAGAAACGTTTGATGGGGTGTTGATGGATTTCAATATGCCGGTTATGGATGGTTTGACAGCGACCAAAATTATTCGGAAAACATATGGGTTCGATGATCTGCCCGTGATTGCTATGACAGCCAATGCCATGTCCAGTGATCGGGAAGATGCAATGGCCGTTGGGATGAATGATTATATTACCAAACCGATCAAATTTGAGGAAATGATTGAAACAATGGCGCGCTGGATTGCCCCAAAAGATGGGGTGGTCATTCAAACAGAAAGGGATCAACACCCCATGCAGACGGTGCTTGACGAGGAAGGTTTCCCTGCGATTGCTGGGGTGGATACAGCCTATGGCCTGAAAATTGTTCGGGATAATAAAAAGCTTTATTGCAAGCTGTTGGATAAGTTCCAGCAAACCCAGTCTGAATTTTTATCGCGTTTTTCCGATGCCTATAATGCAGGTGATGAGGAAACGGCCGTGCGAGAGGCCCATTCGTTAAAAGGGGTCGCTTCCAGCATTGGGGCGCAGGAAATTTCCACATCTGCGGCAAAGCTGGAACAAGCGGTCAAGAAAAAGCAGGAACGCCATGAGATTGACCCCTTGCTTCAGGAATTGGAAAGTTTGTTTAAGGTTGTTTTAGGCGGAATATCCCAGGCTTTGTCGCAGGTAACTGGAACAGTGCAAGGTCAGGTAAAGGGCGGGGATGTCGTTGCCTTGTCTGAAATGAAAGTACAACTATCAGTGTTGTTTGGTTTGTTGGAAGGCTTTGATACCGATGCGGTAAACCTTCTTGAGGAGTTGATGGCACAAAATATGGCACCGGACGTAACCTCTTGTATGGAAGAGATGAATGGGTTGGTGAATGAATATAATTTCGAACCTGCTTATGAACTATTGCAAGACTTACTCAAAAAAAATGATATAATCCTTGATAGATAAAAATAAAAAAACATCAACTTGCACAGGGCGCTATGAAGCAAACAGTTTTGGTCGTCGATGATACGCCGCTTAATATTGATCTTTTAAAAGACGCGCTTGGCGATGAATATAAAGTAATTGCCGCAACATCGGGTGTGACTGCGATCAAGCTGGCCTGTGGCAAACAGATGCCGGATTTAATTTTGCTGGATGTGATGATGCCGCAAATAGATGGCTATGAGGTGTGTGAAACCTTAAAGAAGAATCCATTAACCGCAAAAATTCCGGTTATTTTTGTGACAGCCCTTGAAAAAGTTGAAGATGAAGAAAAGGGGCTGATGTTAGGGGCAGTTGATTATATCACCAAGCCGATACGCCCCGCAATTGTACGTGCCCGTGTTGCAACCCATCTTGCGCTTTATGACCAAAATCGCACCTTGGAAAAACAGGTTTCCCAACGTACCGAAGAGCTGGAACAAACACGCCTTGAGGTGATCCATCGCTTGGGGCAGGCTGCGGAATATCGCGATAATGAAACTGGCCTGCATGTCATTCGAATGAGCCACTATTCCCGCCTGTTGGCCGAAGCATTAAACTTTCCCAAACATGTGGTTGATCTGGTTTTTCATGCCGCCCCCATGCATGATGTGGGCAAAATTGGTGTGCCGGACAGTATTTTGCTCAAGCCCGGTAAATTAAGCGATGAAGAATGGGCGATAATGCGTGAGCATCCGGCAATCGGTGCTAAAATCTTGGGGGAGGAATCATCTGAATTGATGCGGGCTTCCCATGATATTGCGATTGCCCATCACGAAAAATGGGATGGCTCTGGCTATCCCTATAATTTGAAGGGCGAAGATATTCCTTTGTTTGGTCGTATCATTGCCGTTGCTGATGTGTTTGATGCTCTGACAACGGCACGGCCTTATAAAAAAGCCTGGGCGGTGAAAGATGCTGTTCAATTTATCAATGAACAAAGCGGGCAGCATTTTGATCCGCAGTTGGTGGGACTGTTTAACAATCTCATTGATGAAATTTGTAAAATCAAAACTAAATATGAAGAAACAATCGAGTTTGCTTAGAGGTTGGAGGAAACGTGGCGTATAAAATCCTAACTGTTGATGACAGCAATTTTGCAAGAATGCTGCTTAAAAAAGCGATTCTGGAAGCTCAAAGTGATGTAGAGATCAGCGAGGCAGATTGTGCTGAGGCAGCGCTGAAAATGCTTGCGGGGAATTCCTATGATATTTTCTTCATTGATGTGAATATGCCGGGAACAAACGGTTTTGAGCTGGCCATGCAAATCCGGGAACAATTGCCTGAGGCCCATTTGGCAATTTTGACAGCCAATATTCAGGATGCAAGTCAGAAAAAAGCCCAGGAGTTGGGAGCAGCCTTTATTGCCAAGCCGGTAACGACTGAAAAAATCCGCAGCTTTCTCCAACAGGTGGGAGAAACGGATGGCTGAATTTGATGACCTTGAAAAAGATATATTTATCGAGCTGTTAAACATTGCCGTCGGGCAGGCCGCTGCGGGACTGAGTGAACTTGTTCAGGAAAAAATTGACATGTTTGTGCCCAATTTGCACACGCTGTCTGAACGCGAAGCTTCTGCTTTGGTCGATGAGAAACTGGGCCATCAGGCCACGGTGATTTCGGAACGTTTTTCCGGGATTGTACCCGGGCAGATTATGCTGCTTTTTCCACAAGCTGAAAGCCTGATCCTTGTACGTAAAATGCTGGGCGAAGAAATGGACGAGGCAAGCGCCTCGGAAGTGGAACAGGAAGCTTTATCTGAAATTGGCAATATGATTTTAAATAGCTGCTTGTCCAGTCTGGCGGATGCCTTTGAAGGGCGTTTTATCGGGGAATTGCCGGTTTATGCCTCTGGACAGGCCAGTCGACTCTTCAAGGGAAAGGAAGATCAGGAAATCCTGTTTATCGAGGTGAATTTCCGCCTGAGTGAAAGTGATATCAATGGCTATATCGTGATTATCCTGAGTATCGAAGGTATGGCTGAATTGCAGCAATATCTTAAAAACATTGTGACGCAGAATATATAGTGTGATCTATGGATAAGTTTGGTTGGTTATCACGTGCTGCTTTTGACGCTATTGTTGGCGGGGTTATTATTCTGGATACCCGCTTTAAGGTGGTGCTGTGGAATGACTGGATGTCGATTGTGACACACACGCATGCCCATGATGCAGAAGGCCAGAGGCTGATTGATATTTTTCCTGAACTGGAAAAAAGCCGAATTATCCAGTCGACAGAACGGGCCATTGATCAAGGTATGGCCTCCTTCTTATCTCATTCCCTTAATAAAAGGCTTTTCCCCTTAAAACGGAAAGATCAAATGGAGGGGAAACAGACTGAAATCTGTCAAAATGTGACGATTAAGCCATTTTTTGATGAGGAGGGGGAGAAATACTGCCTTATCCAGATTGAAGATGTCA
The DNA here is from genome assembly GCF_004564135.1 of Terasakiella sp. SH-1. Classification (NCBI taxonomy): domain Bacteria; kingdom Pseudomonadati; phylum Pseudomonadota; class Alphaproteobacteria; order Rhodospirillales; family Terasakiellaceae; genus Terasakiella; species Terasakiella sp. SH-1. The sequence continues at coordinate 173,085 of NZ_CP038255.1, forward strand.
GTAAGACAGTTATGAGGGAGAACCTGCTGAAAAGTGCAAGTGAGCGTTTTCAGGCTATTTTCAATACGGTAAAAGACGGGATTGTGATCACTGATCGAAGCGGGATTATTGAATCGTTGAACCCTGCTGCATTGGAAATTTTTGATTGTCAGCAGGATGATTTGATCAATCGTAAAATCACAGACCTGTTAACTGAAACTGATATGTATGGATTTTCCAAGGGGGAAAAGACCCCGCAGGAACACAGATATGAACAGGTGCTTACGACGAAAACGGGGAAAACAACGGTTATTGAATATGATGTCAATGTCATGACATTAGAGGGGCAAGCCCATTATGTCAGCATCATTCAGGATGTGACATTGCGCAAACAAAATGAAAAGGAATTGCGTTCAAGAACGCGAGAGCTTGAACAATTTAACGATGCCATGGTCGATCGTGAAATCCGCATGATTGAACTAAAAGAAGAAATCAATAAATTGACGAAAGAACTCGGCCGTCCCATTCCATATGAAGAAATCTGGAATGATCAGGCTGATTAAAGAGAGGCAGGAAGAGCAATGAGTGAAGCCCAAAACACAATTTTAGTGGTCGATGATACACCTGAGCACATCCAGATTATTTCAGAAAATCTCAAACCAGAATTTAAAGTGCTGGCTGCTAAAGATGGGAAACAGGCCCTGAAACTTGTTTCATCCAGTCATCCCGATATTGTGCTGCTGGATATTAATATGCCGGGCATGGATGGCTATGAAGTGTGTAAGGAAATCAAAAGCGATCTTGAAACGCAGGATATTGAAGTGATTTTCATTTCGGCCAATGATTCTTTGGATGAAATTATGGCAGGCTTTGATGCCGGGGCCAGCGATTATCTGATCAAGCCGATTGAACCTGCCCCTTTGCTGGAAAAAGTCCGTATTGCCATCAAGAATATCGAAAGACATCGCTCGTTAAGTGATGACAAAAACATGGCCTTTCAAACGGCCATGTCTGCGATGACTAATACGGCTGAACTTGGGGCGTTGCTGGAATTTGAAAAAGGGTGCCGCAAGGTGAAAGACCTGCCGGAACTGGCTGATCATGTTGTATCCTCTATGGAAAATTTCTCTTTAAATTGTTGTGTGCAAATTCGGGTCGATGATCTGGAACTCAATGAAAGCTCAACAGGGATTGTCTCGCCCTTGCAGCTGAATTTGATGAAACGCTCTTTGGAAGGGGACCGGATTAAGTCTTATAAGGACTGTCTGGTTGTTGCCTATCCTCATGTCACTGTTGTGATGTGGGGAATGCCTGTGGATGATGAAGAAAAAACCGGGCGCTATCGGGATCATCTGGCGGCTTTGGTGGATAGCTGCGATCAGACAATTCGCATTATTCTGGAACGTGAAGCTGTTAATAAGCGCAATAAGGAACTTCTGGCTTTGGTGGTTGAATCCGAACAGGAGTTGCTTGCCCTGCAAAAGGCACAGGAAGAACACAAGCGGGTTAACAAACATATCAGCGAAAATATGCTCGATGATCTTCAATCTTGTTTCCTGGCCTATGACCTGATGGAAGAACAGGAACAAGAGCTGATCCGCATGGTGAATGACAGCGTTGAAAAATCCCAGACCCATTATGAAGAGGGCCTTCACCTAGATAGCAAACTGAAGGATATTCTGAACCGTATTATGGATTTTGCGAAAAGCTGATTTTTCTTTCCTGTAGGGATCAATCACCATTGGCAACGGTTACAATCAGGTCCTTCTCGTTTGGATTGCCCTGTTTGTCTTTGATATGCATGCGAATGCGGTGGCGACCAGATGGGAAGGCTGCATCTTTAACATCCAGCTTGGTGCCGTGCAGATATTCACGCACGCGATCTGTAATATCAAAATCAAAGAAGCCCACGACGATAACTTTCAGGCTTTTCATATCCGGTTGATGGCCGCTTTGGCCCGGTGTGAAAGAGACCGAAATATCAATCGGCGGGGTGACTTTGGACAACAGCTTGGGATTGCTCACCAGAATTTTGGGGCCATTCCCCGGTTTGGAGGCAGCTGGTTCCTGCATCTGGGATTGTTTCCCGATCAGTTCAGCTTCTTGCGCGGTGAGGAGCCATTTGGCTTCAGCGCTGTGTGTGTTGCCCAGTAACAGGGCAACACCAAGAGCCAAGTTTGAAAAAGCACGATATATCATCATGCACCTTCCCTTCATTCATCAGTTGAGTTTGTTGCGTGCTTCCTGAATTTCGCGCTCTAAATCCTGAAAGGCTTTGGCTGAGCGGATCTTGGCTTCCAGTCGGGCGTTTTTCTTGATTTTATCAACCATGATGCGGTTGGCCTTGCCAAGGGGGAAGCGGATCATGGCATAGACACGATATTGCGTGCCCATGGGTTTGACCTCGACCTTTTCCCGCATGAAGCCGGATAGGTCCACCTCGGTAATCAGGTTGGCGGTGACACGTTCGACTTCGCTGATGACCTGGCTGTCTTCATCGGTACCGCTTTCAGTGACAAATTCTTTCATCTTGGAACTGATCTTGCCTTTCATGGCATCGGCCAGGGATCGTTTGGCATTGAGCATGGCCTTATCAACGGCCATTTGTACATCTGAGGAGGTGGCTGTGCCCACGCCATAGGCGCTGATGTCATCTTTGGGCGGGCTCAGATACCAGGATGGCAGTTCATCAATGGTGTCTTCGACATTGTCTGCCTTGGCTTCCATTTGCTGTTCATGGGCAAGAAGGGCGGCTTCCGGTGTGCCGGGTTCCGGGGTGGAGCAAGCGCTGACGCCTAAGGCAAGCGCGGTGAGAAGACAGGAGGTTTGTTTGAGTTTGAACATGTTATGTTTCCTTTTTTCCTAATGCGCTAATGGCATCATTGATCAGTTGAACTTCGCCTGAAACGTCAATCCCTTGTGTTGATAGATCGTTCAGATCGGTTAATGTTTTTTGCGCCTGCCCAAATCGTCCCTGTTTGATATAGGCCAGTGCGGCCCCGTAATAGGCATCTGCGGCTTCATTGAGTTCCCCGGCATTTTGTAATGTTACCCCCATGTTGTAATAGGCATAGCCATTGGCCGGGTCCTGTTTCAGCGCCATTTGATAGGCTGCAAAGGCTTTGTCAGGGTGGCCCAGAAGGGAATTTACATATCCAATACCGTTGAGATATTCGGCATTCTTTTCATTTAAGGCACTTGCCTTAAGATAAGCTGACAAGGCTTCTGGATATTGTGACGTTTTGCTGAGCAGGCGTCCTTGCAAGAAATGAATTTGGTCATCTTGCGGGTTGAGCGCGATGGAGTTTTGGGTCACGTTGATCGCTTCACTATAATCGCCTGCATGGGCGAGATAGCGGGCAAAATCATTGTGGCGTTGTGGGTTTTTAGCATCCAGAATAACCAGCTGTTCATGCAGGGCCTGGCGTTCCCCAAAGGGAAAGCGTTTGGTCTGGAGTGCATCTTCAAGGGTTTTAATCTGGGCTTCTGTTTCTTGATCTGACAGGGTGTTGAGGAAGTCTGAAAGTGTTTCTTCCTTATAGCGGGTGAGTACGATTTTTTCTTCGACAATGGGCTCATCCAGCACCGCAATATTGTCATCGGGAATGGTGCTGACCAGTCGGCGTGAAAGATCATCAATCAGACGCAGGGTCTGTTCTTCTTCCATATTGGTGGCCGCATCCAAAATGCCCATGGCCAAACCAATGGGAGACAGGGAAACACCACCGCCATGGCTTTGGGCGATATGGCGGGCTTTCCATAACAGCTCGCCATCAGAAAGGCGCACCATTTCCATTTCTGCGCCCACGGCCACACGGGAATAAACACCGAAGAACTGGCTTTCAAATTCAACAAGCTTGCCCCGGATGATGGCATCGCAATTGAGCACCCCTTTCATAGCCTCAAGCTTGTCGGTATCTTTCTCATCCAGTTTGTTGAGCAGAAAATCAACGCGCGGCAGTTCAATATCGCGTTTGCCCTGTGGGGCAAGATGGGCATAAAAAGCTTGACGCACAGCCTTGCCTTCATCAAAGGACAGGGAAGCCTTTTCGCTGTTGTCATGCTCATTTGTCAGGGGCAGGACAGCCACACAATTGGGGGGAGATTGCTTATAGCTGTCATAGACTTTGAAATGGACTTCATTTAACGGATTGAGCGACAGGTCGTCTTTACCTTCTTCCACATAAGATGGGGTCGTACAGGCATTTAAGGTGATGAGGCAGACCGCCAGTGTGAAGATATATTTCATAGGGAGCCTCCAAGGATGGTGTAACCTTTTTTAATGATGCGACTGTCGCTGCGCGGGATTTCCAACAATTTGGTGCGAAGCTCTGTCAGGCTATATTGGGAACGCAAAGACAGGGGCTGGCGTGTGGCAATGATCATGAGATATTCATCCCAGTGACGCTGTGTCGATTGAATGTGTGCAGGCGGGGCCAAGGCGAGTGCATAGGATTCCTTATGCGTGCTGCGCGGGATGGTCCCTGCGCCTTTGAAATGAGCATCCTTTTCAAATCGGTTGGGAAAAATGCGCAAGACGGGCTGGTCCTCCTCATAAGGGAGCCATTGAAAAACCTGAATATACATGGGCTGACTTGGGGCAAGGCTCAGGGTCAGTTCTTCACCGGGGCGAAACATGCTTTGATTGAGTGTGACCCCTAAATCAAAAGAGGCATCGTGAAATCCACGCTCTGTGGCAATATCGGCTTGCAGGTGAACGGTGCATTTACGTACGCCTTCAGCAATTTCAGAAAGGGAAGAGGTGCGGTTTTTAATCGACCGGATTTCCCCATCGGCCAGTGACCAGGTGAGGCGATTAAGGGTGCAGTTTGATTGTTCAGAACTTTCATTACAAATCATGAGGTCATCAGCAAGCAGCCTTTCCCCCGTGGTTTGTTCAAGGGCTGTGCGTTTGGCCTTGGCTTCGGCGCGCAGGCAGGCGGTGGATTGGGCGGTTTCGGGACCGAAGAAGCTGCTGCCTTGCACATTTACCCATTCCCCATAAGCGGGGAAATAAGTGACAAGCGTGATAAGGCAGGATGTGAGAAACTGTTTCATGAGACCCCCTTGGATGCAATCAGGACGACGCTTGGCAACATGCGCTGATAAAGGTCTTCCAGTGACATATTTTGTGGCAGGGCCGTTGTTGGTGTTGGTTTGCTTGCTATGAGGTCACGCAAGGAATTGGCCTTGATTGCCAAATTCATATCTTCGGCCAAATGGCCCCGTTCTTCATAGACACCCATGACATCCAGTTTTGCCACGGCAATACCGATCAAGGCCCCTTGCTTATTAAAAATCGGCCCACCGCTGTTGCCTTTGTTCATTTTTGAAGAAATTAAAAAGGTGCGCTGATCATCGCCCAGACCACTATCTTTACTGACAATGCCGTCTGTTAAAGAAGGCGTGTTCTGACCTAGAAGGTCCATTAAAGGAAAGCCCATCACAATGGCTTCTGAGCCCGGTGTTGCACGGGCAAGATGGTTTAAAGATACGGCATAATCGGCTTGAAACGGTTGATCGGTTTTTAAGATGGCAAGGTCGTCTTTGGTGGAGACCTTATAGATGGTTGCCATATGCAGTTCACCCAGACCATTGCGCACAGCGATTTTGTCATTGGGGGAGGACAAGTGGTCAATCACATGGCGGTTGGTGACGATATATTGGCCTTGCCCAATGATAAAGCCACTGCCTGTTTTAAGAGCTGTTCCCCGTTTAAAGGGAAGGGGGACGGGGCTTGCGAGATTCTTTCGCACAACTTTTTGAACCGGGGCAGCTTTGATCGGGGGAAGCTGTTGTGTTTGCTTGACAGGTTGTGCTTGTACGTGTCGGGTGGGGCTAAGGGCGGCAAACTGTTCAGCAAGCAGGTGATTGCCAGCCTGTTTATAAAGGTGGGCCGCCATTTTAAAATAGGTCTGTGCCTTATCGCTCAACCCCCATTGCTGATAGATATTGGCGAGCATTTTAGCCGCCTGGGCGCTGGTGGGGGTGGTTTGGAGAAAATGCTCTAAAACGCGGCTGGCTTCGTTGAGGGCCTGTTGTTTGACATTGAAAGAAGCATAGGCCAGAACAACCGCTTCGTGATTTGGATATTGACGATGGAGCTTTTCCAGCCTGTTGCGTGCTTGGGGGGCATGTGCGGACATTTCTTCGATAGCGGCCAGTACCAGTTCGGCGTCAACCTTGTGCGAAACGGAATGGCGCAGCATTTTTAAATGACGCCGGGCATGATCAAATTTGCCCAAGGCCAGTTTGGTTTTGGCAAGCCCGAGATAGACAGCTTCGTCATTATCCAGAACCTGAAACTGTGCGGCCTCAAAAACTTCCAATGCTTTGTGGATTTGCCCGGTTTGCAGATAGGCTTCACCGAGCAAAAGATTTTCTTCTCTGTCATTTGGGTCGGCTTGAGTGATGACCTGTTCTGGCTGGTCTGTTTGTAAGAACAGCTTAAAACGTTCTGTGTCATTTGCTGTCGCTGGTGAGGCTGATAGGCAAGCGAATGTCCAGAGACTGAGGGCAAAATATATCTTTGTCTTAAATGATCTGGTCATATCCAAACCCAATAGTTTTATAATTCAGGGTAAGGATGGCACGTGAAGCTGACTGCTAACTGACAGGATGATGTTTTTTAGAAAAAGTGACTGTAAAAACTGCCCCGCCTTCTGGATGGTTGTCCGCTTCGATTGACGCGTTGTGGAGTTTCACCGTTTGAGCAACGATGGAAAGCCCAAGGCCGGAGCCTTTCTGGGTATCTGTACGATCCGCACGCCAGAAACGTTTAAACAGATTATCCTTTTCCCCAAGAGGGATGCCGGGGCCATGATCGCGAATAATAAGGGCAGGGGTCTCTTTCAGGATCAAGGTGACGGTGCTGTCTTTGGGCGTGTAGGTCAGGGCATTTTCCAGAAGGTTGCGCATCATATGATAAATGGCATCATAATTTCCCTGAATGGGGGGGATTTCCCCCTCGCTTTCTACTTCCAGCATTTTACCCTGTTTAACCGCCAAGGGGGTCAGCAGGCTCACCACATCCTGACTGCATTCAAGTAAGTTGACCTGATCATCAGCTGTGATTGTCAGACTATCGAGCTGGGCTGCTTTGAGAAGCTGGGCCACCAGCCGGGTCATGACTTTGGTGTCTTTTTGTAATAGCAGGGCCAGTTTAGGGTCGTCTACACTTTCAATGCGGGCATTCAACACGGCCAATGGCGTGCGCAATTCATGGGCGGCATCAGCGGTAAAACGGCGTTGGAGCTGATAGCCTTCTTCTAACCTTTCCAAGGCGTTGTTGATCGCCTGGACCAAGGGTAGGACCTCTGTCGGGACGCCTTTTTCCGGCAGGCGGATATCGGTGTTGGAGGGGCCGATTTGTTGGGCCTTGCGCGATACGGTGTGGAGCGGGTTAATGGTGATACGCAAGATCAAGGTACTGCCAAGCAACAACGCAATGAAGAAAAAGGGCAGCATCCAGCCGATGTTTTCAAAGAATTCATCAGCCAGGGTATCGGCCAGAATATCATAATGACTTTCATCTTGCGCGACCTGAATCCAGACGGTACGGGTGTCAATCTGGACTTGATAACTTGCCCCGAAATAGGTCAGTTCCTGTGCGATATCTTCAAACTGGAAATATTGCGAATTTGATGTGTTGGGATCAAAGGGATAGAGCGGGAAGTTGCGTTCATCAGAGGCAAACAGAAGTTTGCCGTTTGTATCTGAGACCGTAAACAGATAAATACTGCCGCCTTTATAATAGGCTTGGGCAAGACTGTCGGGCAGGTCCAGAGAAAGAAGGTTATTGGCGTCAATATGAAGGGCACGGGAGATGTCTTCGGCCTGTGTACGCAAGGTGCCTTCACGTAAGTTTGCACCAACAGACTTATATTCATTATAAAGCATGCCAACGGCAATGGCGAAAAACAGACCAAGCAAAACAGCTTGTGAAAGAATAATGTTGCGTACCAACGAAGGGGCTTTAGTCGTCATCCGTATTATCCGCCAAAATATAACCTACGCCACGTATGGTATGTACGCTAATACTTGCCGTTGTTTTGTTCAATTTTTTTCTAAGCCGTGAAATATGGGCTTCAACAGAATTTGATCCCACGTCTTCGTTAAACCCATAAAGGCTTTCTTCCAGGGCTTGTTTGGAGACCACACGGCCATAACGACGCATGAGTTCTTCCAGCACATCCAGCTCACGTCGGGCCAAGGCAATGACATCACCATCGATTTGTACTTCGCGTGATACGGTGTCAAAGGTAAGATTACCGGCATTTAGCTCAACACCCAAGGCTCCGCCAGGGCGACGTAAAAGAGCGCGAATGCGGGCAATGAGTTCTTCCATCTCAAAGGGTTTGAGGCAATAGTCATCTGCCCCCAGATTTAAGCCTTTCACCCGGTCTTCCAATCCGTCACGTGCAGTGAGAATCAATACAGGTGTCATATTTTGTTTGGCCCGCAAGTCGGTGAGAATATCCAGCCCATCCCCATCGGGCAAGCCAAGGTCCAGCACGATGCAGTCATAGCGCATGGTGTCCAGAACGCTATAGGCATCCTCAGCCTCGTTGAAGGCATCAACAGCAAAGCCTTCTTTTTGCAGCCTTTCCTGTAACAGGCTGCAAAGTTCGGGGTTGTCTTCAACAATAAGCAGTTTCATGGTCTTTTTCCTTCACTCCCTGAGCGCCTCTAAGGGTAGGGTAGAAGTCTGACAGGGAGCTGACAATTATCCATTTTGCAATGCCTGAAGGAAATCATCCACACCTTTTGTTAATTCAATGCTGAGCTGAGAAATCTCTTCAGAGGCATTTAAGGTATGATTTGCCATGTCTCCAACATGATCTGAGGCTTGGATCACATCTTCTACGGCATTTAATGTCGTTGTGGTTTGGGTCGAGGCTTCATTCATATTATCGGTGATATTCGCGGTTTCTTTTGCCTGTTCATTGACCGCAATGGCAATTTCAGAGGCAATCTGGTTGGCCTCATCAATGGCATTACCCGCAGCCTGTACAGAACTAACAGCGGTTTGGGTGGCGGATTGAATGCTGTTGATCTGTTCGGAAATATCCTTGGTTGCCTGTGCTGTTTGATTGGCGAGATTTTTAACTTCTGAGGCCACAACGGCAAAGCCTTTGCCAGCTTCACCGGCACGGGCAGCTTCAATGGTGGCATTGAGGGCCAGCAGATTTGTCTGTTCTGCAATATCTGCAATCATGGAGGCGACTTCGCCAATTTTGCCAGCAGCACTGGCAAGCCCCTGAATTTCCGTATCAGCCAGTTGTGCACGTTCGGTAGCTTGTTTGGAATATTGTGCAGAACGATCCGTATTTGTGCGAATTTCATGAATGGACTGGTTCAGGCTGGAGGCACTCAGGTTTGCCTGATCAACACGGTGATGAGCGGTTTGTGAACTGGCCACCACATGATTGGCTTGAGACAGGCTTTGTTTGGAGGCAGAGGACAGGGACTGGGCTGTGTTTTGTAAGTTATGTGCCGCATGGCTCATGCTTTCCATAGCACCTGTGACGGTATTTCTGAAACGTTCAGCCATTTGGTGCATCATATCTGTACGTTCCTTGTCAGCCTTTTGTTTGAGCTGTTCTTGTTGCTGGCGCATGTCTTCCATTTGGGCGGCATTTTGTTGGAAAATCGCAAGAGCACGCGACATATCGCCAATTTCATTTTTCAGATCTTGCGCGGAGATAACAACGGAACGTTCCCCTGCTGCAATGCGTTTGGTGGTATCGACCAGATGGTGTAAGGGGGTGGAGATCGTTCGCCCGGTCATCAGGCTGAGGATAAGACACAGGCTTCCCCCAAAAGCGATCACCCCAAGGAAAACAAGGCGTCCTTTGGCCGCACCGGTTTCAAAGGCAGTGTCTGCTATAGCACTTTTTTCGGCGATGATTTTTTCAAGGGCGTCCAGATGTTTTCTGGCTGGCTTGTAGAAGGTTTTAAAAAGGCCCGCCTGTTCTCCCCGCTTAATATACAAAGATGCCATTTGGGTGAAGTCCGTTACATAACTGTTTAAGGTACGTTCCAGTGTTCTTTGGTCATTGTTTTGCAGGAAGTTGCTTTTCAGTATTTGTGTCAGAGCTTGGGCTTCTGAGGTGACTTCATGGATATATTTTGCATCTTTTCGGGCCAAAAGCTCCATCTCACCTCTGCGGATTTTGGCGACCATTGCAAATAAGGGGTCGTCTGACTGACCAAGGCTTTCCATGTAAGTTTCATTGCGCTCAAAAATATCATGGCTTGCTTTTGCCAAGCTTTTTGAGGCGTGGCGTGCTTTCCCATAAAGGCCGCTTTTTTTATTGTAGCCCAGTGTCTTATTAAGGCTGAGGAAGCGTTCCCAATGCAGGAAATACCCTCTCATCTTTTGATGGATTTCTTCAATATGGGTTTGTTCGTTGGGACTATTTAGCTCTTGGTCCAATTGGGCAATGAGCAGGTCAACCTGTTTGGCTGTATTGCCTTGGCGTTTTTCGTATTTGTCTTTGGGCTGAATGACATATTCTTTTTCCGTATAGCGTGCTGTCAGCATATGATTGCCAAGGGCGCGAATATTTTTGAGGGCCTGATTATAGCGCGATTTTTGCAAATAGGTTTCTTCCTGATAGGCGGTGAGCTGAAAATACACCCCCCCCAAGCTCAGAAATGAAAGCAAGAAGAAAACGGAGATTAAAACCAGTCGTTTCATCACACTCATATGCAGAAAAAGAGAAAGCATTTTTATCACCTAATACTGAAATCAATGTTGGGTGATATAATGAAGGTGTAAACTTACAGGTGCCTGACATATAAAAGTTTTTTCTATTATCCTATGTGTGTTTTGACACGGGTGTAGCGCCAAATGCCATCATTATGACGACAGACATTGCCAAAGAAATTACGCTGGAATTGACCAAAGCTAATCGACTGTTCAAAGGTGCGGCAAAACAGGGCACGATCTGTTCGATACGACTTGATGGGTTTAATGCGGCTTTGGGCGCGATTGCCTTTGCCAAACCAGGTGATCTCCATACCGCTGACATTTTGTTCCATGGCAAGCTGAAAGCTTTCTTGCAGTGATTTTTGGTCAGCGGCTGACAGAAATGTCAGGGAAGGGATATAGCTTGCCAATTCAATTTTATGGCTGGGGCGTGATCTGAATTGATCTTCGCGCAAGACATAGTGATTGATGGACGGGGCATAATAGAAAATGCGTTTTTGGCGCAACCAGGAACGATAAAAACGATAGCAGGAAATTTTCATGGTCTCAAACGCACCGGCGGCAACCGTGACCTGATAGCTTCCCTCGACAGAACAATCCCAGCGTTGATGATATTCTTTTTCGCTGTCTTCCAGTTTGTTGGTTACAGTGCGTGAAACGGTGAAACCTTCATCATTACCTTCATTTAAGGGGAACATCATATCGGGTGTTTCGCGAATGACGGCATGGGACTGTTTTTCATGATTATACCAGGAGAGGGAAGGCAACAGGAAATTGCGATAATTCACTATTTCTGTGGAACTGCCAGCTTGCCAGGTGACTTTTTCGCCCTCAACCTGTTTAACGGTTTCAGAATAGCCGTTGGTATAGATAAAGGTATCTCCAACATGATAAGTCGGCAGGGGCAAATTCTGTAATGTAGCTGTTTTTTTGTAAGGGCCATCTGTTGCACAGGCGGACAAGATGAAACACAGGCCAAGGGTTAGAAGAGTCTTTTTCATGATTTTGCCTCGGTAATCTGGACATGTTGTTCACGCCCAAAATAACGACGTGCCCAATATGTGGTGGTTTCATCAAGATAGGCTTTCAGCTCTGTCATGCTGACATCGCCATTTTGATTGCCATAAGGTGCACGGTCCGCCTCACCACTTACACCCAGCAGGAAATATTTACTAAACAGGCTGTGGGTGCCATCTGGTTCCCAGGATGCAATTTGTTGCGGTCCCCCTGCGGTAATAACTGTGATATTTTGCGGCACGGTTGTTTGACGGGAGCGAATAAAGACAGGGGAAGCTTTTTCGACGATCTGACCGCTTTGGCTATTACCTGAAAAACAGGCTTCTAAAACCACTGTTCTTTTGCGTGCGGGGATGAGAGACAGGTTGCGATAAAGCGTTTCAATGGAAAAGCCATTTAGCGAAATGCGCGCTGCATCGGCATCACTGGGGACAAGATAGCTCATGCCTGCCTTGGTATCTGGTGCGCCATGACCGACATAAAAGACATAGAGATTGGAGCGGTTGGGTTTGACCCAATCATAAAGCTGGGCTTGATGATTGTCCTTTGTGCCAAAAACGCGGATCATCTGGGCTTGGGTGGCATCTTTGATCTCGATGATGTTTTTGGGGTTAATGCCCAAGGTCTGTTCGGCATAGAGGCGATAGCCTTTGGCATCGGCATAAGCGGGGCGCACGTCGGGAATATCACTGGCGTTTTTGGAATAATCGGCATTTGAAATAATAACGGCAATGTCATCCGGGCGTGCATTGCCCTTGGGAAAATCCGAAATCACAGGTGTTTGGGGGAAGTTTGACAGGCCGGGACCCGCAGCGACTTGCGGGGCAAGAGGCTGTGCAGGTGTATTTCCTATATAATTTGGCATTTGCAGGCCAGCATATGTGGTGTTTTGCCAGCGACTGGCAAGATAGGATTTTTCTTCGCTCAGGGAAAAGGCAGAACCGATTTGGCGGGCTTCAATGAAACCACGGGCTTCGAGATATTCATTTTCCTGAACATAGAAATCCTCATCGAAACTATCGCCCCCATCAGCGCTGTCTCCGCCACCGCCGCTATCTCCTGAGGCACCCCCGTCTCCGCCGCCACCGTCTCCGCCGCCATCTCCGTCACCGTCTCCGCCGTCATCTCCGTCGTCACCATCATCCCCGTCTCCATCGCTGTCTCCATCCCCATCGGCCATTGCCGAGGAAATAAATAGCCCTTCATCAGGCCCTGTTATGGGGAGCGAGTAGAGGGACAAAAGCAGGAAAGCACACAGGATACGGCTGGGCAGGCTATTCATCATCAGGTCAACCAGTTTTCACAGAAATATAAATCTGGATTAACGCTAAAGGGATAACCTTACGAGAAGCTGACAGGCCCTGATTTTAACTGCGGGCACAAGCGATTAAAGCCTGACCAAGGGAAATTGCCCCATCATTGGCGGGGAACTTTTGGGGCAGGAGGAGAGTGTAGCCTTCTTTTTCCAGATAAGCCCGTGTCTCTTTGATCAACAGGCGGTTTTGAAACACACCGCCGCATAAGGCAATGGTGTCAAATTCATGCTTAGCACTCAGTCTGTTTACTTGTTGGCTGATGACAGAGGCTAGGGTCTTATGGAATTTCCGGGCTATGAGACATGGATCAACATTTTTATGTAAATCTTCTAATAGTCCCGCCCATAAGGGCGACCAGTCGGTGAGATATGTTTGATTGTAGGGACCGCAGGAAAGAGAAGTCTGTTCAGCCAGTTGTTCCAGCAAGATGGCGGCTTCACCCTCATAACTGATTTGGTCAAAACAAATATCAAGGGCAGCGGCCACCGCATCAAATAATCGTCCGGCACTGCTGGCAGGGGGGACGTTTAATTTCTTTTCCAGCATCTGTTCACACAGGCGCAGGTTCTTGCCGGTCAGTTTTTGGATGACAGGTAAGTCGGCGTAGCTTGTGTTCACCTGATCCCAACCGATGGCGTCAACCAGATGGGCATAAAGATTGCGCCAGGGTTGGCGCATGGCTTGTTCACCACCCAGTAATGGAATAGCCGGGATATGGGCAAGGCGGGTACCGATGGTATAATCGGCCCGTAAAAATTCACCGCCCCAAATATCCCCGTCTTCTGACAGGCCAAGCCCATCCAACACAATACCTAAAACAGGTGGGTGATCTTTGGGCAGGCCGTATTCTCCCATCACAGCGGCGATATGGGCATGATGATGTTGCACACCTTCGATGGGCACATCATGATCAGCAGCCAATTGTTGTCCCCATTTGGTTGGGAGAAAATCGGGGTGGAGGTCACAGGCAATGACGTCAGGTGTGAATTCATGTAAGGCGCTGTAAAGGTCGATATTCTTTCTGAAATCCTGATGGGCCAGCACATTTTCCTGATCCCCCATATGTTGGGAGACAATCAATTGTCCATCTTTGGCAAGGCAGAAGGTGTTTTTCAGTTCTGCCCCCATGGCAAGAACTTGTAAGTCCCGGTTAAATCCATCGGGCACGGCAATGGGGGCAGGGGCCATGCCACGGGCGCGACGCATCACATGCAGGGTTTGCCCATTATCACGTACAACGCAATCATCCAGCCGATTTTCAATGTCGCGATCATGCATGACGAAGAAATCAGCAATATGGGCAAGTTTGCCTTGTGCCTCTTGATTATGAATCACTTGTGGCTCGTGGCTCAGGTTGGCGGAGGTCAGAATAAGCGGGGCCTCCAGTTCTTGCATTAAGAGATAATGCAGGGGTGTATAGGGCAGCATGAAGCCTAAGGTTTTCTGATCCGGTGCAACACTGGGGGCAAGGGTATGTTTCTCTTTAGCTGGGAGTAAGACAATAGGAGCTGCGCTGGATGTCAGGGCCTTTTCTTCACGCACGTTGAAGATGGCAAAATGGGTGATCTGTTCCAGGTCTTTTGCCATTAAGGCCAGCGGTTTGGCAGGGCGTTTTTTGCGTTGTCGTAAGGTGGAAACAGCTTCTTGATTGCAGGCATCACAGGCCAAATGAAAACCGCCAATCCCCTTGATGGCGAGAATATGCCCTTCTTTGAGCAATCGAGCGGCTTCTTTTAATACATCTGAGGCCGGATATTTCTGTTTGTTTTTGTCTTCCAACCAGACTTTGGGGCCGCAGGTGGCACAGGCGTTGGGTTGGGCATGAAAACGACGATCAGCCGGGTCTTCATATTCCTTTTGACACTCCGGGCACATTTTAAAAGCAGCCATGGTCGTTTGTGCCCGATCATAAGGCAGGCCCTTGATGATAGACAGGCGTGGACCGCAATGGGTGCAATTGGTGAAAGGATAGCGGTAGCGTCGGTTTGTGGGATCAATGATTTCAGCACGGCATTCAGGGCACATGGCGGCATCAGGCACGATGTTGGTCTTGATTGTACTATGATCAGACTGAACGATGTTGAAATCATCAAACTCTTCAACGGGAAGGGGGGATGTTTCCATATGGTCGATGCGGGCCAATGGTGGGCAGCCCCTTTGCAGGCATTGGCAAAACTCTTCAAGCTGTGATGTGTTCCCAAAAGCACGGATCAGAACCCCTTCACCATCATTGAGAACTTCGCCGGTTAAGTCACACCCATGGGCGATATGCCAGACGTGGGGGCGAAAACCGACACCTTGTACCAACCCGTTAATGCGTATGAGAAGTCCGTCTTTTGCCATTAATGCACCGTACAGACCATGCAGGGATCAAAAGAGCGCACAATATGTTGAACGGCCACGGGTTCGGTTTCCCCTTCGCGTACAGGAGTGCTGAGTAAGGCTTTTTCCAGTGGTCCCATGATCTCATTTTGATCGCGAGGGGAGAAATTCCAGGTGGTCGGGGCGATGATTTGATAATTGGCAATCTGGCCGTTTTTAACTTTGAGCCAATGGCCCAGTGATCCGCGTGCAGCTTCGACCAATCCAAAGCCTTCGCCATCTTCATAGCCACCTTCGGGGTGATGGCAGAAGGTTTCGGTGGGGATGATTTGCTCAATCCAGTCTTCCATTTGTGGTAACAGTAAGGAAACTTCAAGCAGGCGGGCAATGACACGGGTGTGTACTGTCCCCCCATATTGGGCGATCAAATCTTCAATCAAGGGATGGCGGTTGATCAGGTGACGTGCCAAGGCACCGACCTCAACGGGCTGTCCATCCATACGCGGGGCCTTACACCAGCTATAGCCGCCATTATCTTCGCTAGCTGGCAGAGTTTGACCGTCAAAAGGATGCAGCGGTTTGGTGGCATGACGCATCCAGCTGTGTGAAACATCTTCGGTGATGAGAGCCGTGTTGAGTTGTTCAATGGTTTCATTTTGAAACAGACCCGCCTTGAAGAACTGTGCCTTGTTGCCATTTTCAACGCCATAACTCATGAAACGATCATAAGCCCGTCCTAACTTGTGGAGGTTAAGGGGCTTGCTGATCCGATAAAAACTCTGAAAATCTCCATTGCGCTCGGCTAAATTTTCAAGCTCCGTTTCATTTTTAAGGCTGTTAAATTCTTCAAGGGAGCAGGCAAAGAGGGTCTGTTCCAGAAAATGGCGCATGGCTGCAACGATGGCTTTCAGCTTGAACAGTTCCTGTTTTTCAAGGGCGCGTGTGACGCCACCGGGTTGTAGGCTCAGGGTATGGGGCCATTTCCCACCCATGAGTCCCACAAGATGGAAAAATTCAGCCCGTGCCTTTAAGAATTCTTTACCCGCTGTACCGCGAAGGGCACGAAAACGGGTATGGATTTTGTCATGCCACGGCTCATCCTGATAAATCTCGCGGGCAAAATCGGGCATGAAGAACATATAAAAGTGGGTTAGATGGTCGGCAGCATTTTCAGCAGCCAGAATGATATTCTGACTATAAAGCCCGTTATGGGGCACGGTGAGGTTCTGTACCGCTGCCAAGGCCCGTGCAGCAGCGATGGACTGGCTGATGGAACAAATACCACAGATGCGCGGCACATAAATCAGCGCATCACTTGGGTCGCGTCCTTGTAAGGTTTGTTCAAAGCCACGATAAAGCGGGGAGACCACTTCGGCGCGTTGCACCGTGTCGTTTTTAATGGTGAGGTTGACCTTTAAATCCCCCTCAACCCGGTTGAAGGGACCGACAATAAGCTTGCTCATTCCTCTTTCCCTTTGCTTTTGGGGGCATAGGTGATCTGTTCGGATACTGCATTAACGCTTAGGCGTTTGGGGGTTGCGGCCTTGGCGAGTGAGGCAAGCGCCACAAACCATGCTTTGGGCATATCGGTGGGCAGGCCGACAGGAATACCGGCGATTTTTGGTGTTTGTAAAAAGGCATGGCCGGGTTCTTCAAAACCGGGTTCGGTACAGGCAATGCAGGGATAGCCCCCTGTGATACAAGACCCGCTGCCATTCCAGGGGCGAATGTTGCAATCGCCTGCGGCCTGTGTGCCTTTACAGCCGATATTTTCCATTAAACAGCCTTGTTCACACAAGTTTTGCGCACTGGCCTTAAACTCATAAAATTCATTGCGCGAACAGCCGTGATGGACCAAGCGGTTGGACAGAAACCTGGGGCGATAAAAAGAGTCAAGATCGCTGTGTGATAAACTGTCAGCCGCAATTTGATAGAGTGTTTCCATTACCCAGTCAGGATGGATTGGACAGCCTGACAGGTTAATGACGGGAAGTCCGGCCCGGCTTAGAAAGTTTTTCCCCAGCAGGCCACCGCGAATATCGCCGTCAAAAACCATCCCGCGTGCTTCGGCTTCATTTAATCCGCCTGCGGTGATGCCGCCAAAGGCTGCGCAACTGCCCACGGCCATCACATAGTCACTGACATGGGCAAGCTCACTAATCAGGTCTTTCATGGGCTTGTTGTCAAAGCCACTGGCCATATGAAAGCGCCCGCTGCCATGGGGGCCAAACATGATGGACCCTTCAATACAGAAAATATCAATGCGAAGTTCCCCACTCAGGGCATCTTCCAATATTTTAACGGTTTCCCGTCCACTGGCCTGATTAAGGGAGGGGTGGGAGACAAGGCGGATATTGGCAAGTTCAAGGGCACTGTAAAGGTTCGGGCTTTCTGCACACATGAGTGAAAGCGAACAGCCGCCACAGCCCCCGGATTGCAGCCAGAGCATATTTTTCATCTCACTCATTGAGCAACCTCTGGTCTTGGTAGGCATAAGGTAAAGACCGTCCCGCCATTTGGGTGATTGGCTCCGCTTAATCGTCCCCCCAGTTCTTCGGCCATATTAAAGCTGACCGATAAGCCAAGGCCCGTGCCTTTACCAATGGGTTTTGTGGTGAAAAAGGGTTCGAAAATATGGGTGAGGATGTCTTCATCAATGCCGGGGCCGTTGTCGTGCACGGCGACACAAATATGATCATCTTCGTGCTGATAGGAAATGCGAATTTCCGGCTTTTCAATCCCATCAAGGATATCAACCGCATTTTGGATTAAATTAACGATAATCTGATGGACATATCCTTTTAAACCAAGGGCAACTCTTTCGCTGTGATCATCGTGAATGATCCTGGGTTTAACCTTGGCACTACGCACCACCCAGTTACTGGCTGTTGCAATGACAGGCACAAGATCAAAGGTGGATTTGGGTTCTGACTGTTTGGAAGAAAAGCGTTTCAGGTCATGGACAATATCACTGACCCGTTCTACCCCTTCAACTGTGCCTTCAATCAGGGAGCCAAGATCGCCTGTCACTTTATCGACCTTCATCTCTGTTTTCAGGCGGGCTAGTTCCGCAGGATCAACATGCTGTTCCAATTTTTCCAGATAATTCATCAACACACTGCCATAGCGTTGCAAGACATAGACATTGCCGGAAATAAAGCTGATGGGGTTGTTCAATTCATGGGCGACGCCTGCAACCAGGCGACCAAGGGCAGCCATTTTTTCGGTGAAGATCAATTGCTGTTGGGTATCGCGCAGGCTTTGGTGTGCCTTGTCCAGTTTACTATAGGCGGCTTTGAGTTCGCCAAGAGAGCGCCCGATAATTACCAGCCCAACAACCCGGTTGCGGTGGTCACGCAACCAGGAACAATTAAGCGACAGGCTGTAGGGGCGGTCATTATGATCGTTCAGGGCGATTTCAAAATCGGCCAGTTCCGTACTGTCGGCAATTGCTCCGCATAGGGTTTTAAAGGCTTCGTGATCTGAGATATGCACCAGATCGCCAAAGGTCAGGCTCAAAAGTTTTTCTTTGGACAATCCCGTTAATCCGACAAGGGCGGTATTGACCTGTTTGATGCGGCAATCCAGATCGCAGACCACCAGAATGTCGGTCATGGAACAGAGGATACTGTCAATGAACTGATGGGCCTCTTCCAGTTCATTATGTTTGTCTTCCAGCTGGACTTGCGACGTGACCAGATCGGAATAAATCCCATCCATTTTCTGAATGACATCAATCCAGACTTCATCGGAAGTCTCACCATCCTGGGCAAGTTTACCCATTTGTGCCGATGTTAGAAGCGACAGGGACTGTGCAAACTTTTCTGTCGTTTCCATTTAAACCTCGGCTTTATGCGTTGCTGGTTTCAGCAGCAGGGAGTAGTTCAACTTTTTCAAGTCCATAGCGTTCCAGCTTACCACGCAATCCGACCCGCGACAGCCCTAATTCTTCTGCGGCTTTGGTCTTGTTCCAACGGTGGCGCACAAGTGTTTCATAAAGAATTTTGACTTCGATATTTTCAATGCGTTCTTTCAATGTGCCATCAAAGGAATTGAGCAAGGACATTTCTTGTTGTTCTTCCGGTTCCACGGACATCAAAACGCGTGGGGAAAGCAGCTCAGCCCCCAGCATCTCGCCTTCTCTTGCCATGACGAGCATCCGTTGAACTTCATTTTGCAGTTCACGCACATTGCCGGACCAGTGATAGGCTTTCAGGCAATTCATGGCTTCTTGGCTGATGCCGCTGACCTTTTTACCCAGGTTGCTCATGGCTTGATCAAGCAGGTAATTGGCTAACACAGGGATATCATTGCGGCGCTCATGTAAGGGGGGCAGCTGAATGATCATGGCAGCAAGGCGGAAGTATAAATCTTTCCTAAACCGTCCCTCGCGTACTTCCTGTTCCAAATCCCGGTTGGTGGCGGCAATGACACGCACGTCAATTTTGCGGGTGCGTGTGGCCCCGACCGGGCGGATTTCACCTTCTTGTAAGACGCGCAAGAGTTTGACCTGAAAGGCTTGGGAGACTTCACCGATTTCATCTAAAAAAACCGTACCGCCATCGGCGCGTTCAAACAGGCCGGTGTGATCATTTACTGCGCCCGTAAAAGCGCCCTTTTTATGACCGAAGAGTTCGCTTTCCAGCAATTCATCAGGCAAGGCCCCGCAGTTTTCCACCACAAAGGCTTTATCCCATCTCAGTGAATTATAATGAAGCGCACGCGCGGCCAGCTCTTTACCTGTACCAGACTCCCCACATAACAGAACAGACACATCATAGCCCGCAATCTGTTGAATTTGATCACACACGCGGTCCATCGGGCTGTTTTGGGCGCGAATGATACCATTGTCATCCTGATAAGCATCTTTGAGTTTTTGACGCCGGGAATCCATAATCCGTTTGGCGCTATCCGCTGTCATTTTTAGCTCAATTGCCAGCAGTTCATTCTGGCGCTGGAGATCAAAAAGCTGTACGGCATTTTGTAAGGTCAGGATCAGTTTATCAGGTTGCCAGGGTTTGGTGATATATTGATAAATTCCAGCCTTGTTAATACCTGTGATGATGTCTTCGGCTTCGGTATAGCCTGAGATAATGATACGAATGGTTTCCGGCCATTTTTCACGGACTTCCTGTAAAAATTCCACCCCGGTCATTTCCGGCATAAGCTGATCACACAGGATCACCTGTATCCATTGTTCATTTAAGATTTCACGTGCTTGGCTGACGCTGGAGGCGGTGAAAACGGTGAAGTCAAAGGAAAGCGTGCGCTCCAATGTTTCCAGCGAACGAAGTTCATCATCAATGACAAGGATAGTGGCGTTGCTTTCAGACATATTTTCACCCTTTAGCAAATGCGCGGTAACTGTTCACCGTTGAGCCAATCCACCACCCGTGCCCCGCCAAAGGCAGTTTCCATGGTGACAAAATGATTGGGATCTTCATGCACGGTGCCAATCTGGGCGGCGTGTTGACCCAGTGGGTGATTGCGCATGATCTCTAACAACGTTTCAGCCTTGTCTTGGGGGCAAATGACAATCACCTTGCCCTCATTGGCTACATAAAGGGGATCAAGGCCCAGAAACTCACAAGCCGCATGAACATCGCTGCGCACTGGAATGTCATCTTCCATCAGCTTAATACCGACACCAGATTGCTGGGCAATTTCATTAAGGGTGGAGGCTAACCCGCCGCGTGTGGGATCACGCAGCACATTGATTTCCGGCACGGCCTTGACCATGTCCGCAATCACGCCGTTTAGCGACGCACTGTCAGAAATAATCTCGGTTTCAAAGGCAAGGTTTTCGCGATGGGACATGATGGCAACCCCATGATCACCAATGGTGCCATTGATTAAGACCGCATCACCAGGCTTGGCGTTTGCCCCGGAAATATCCAAGTCTATTGAGACCACACCGATCCCGGTGGTGGAGATAAAGACGCCATCGCCTTTGCCTTTTTCCACGACCTTTGTGTCGCCTGTGACAATGGCAACACCAGCCTCACGTGCAGCCTTTGCCATGGAAATGACGATCTTTTCCAAATCAGCGAGTGCGAAGCCTTCTTCCAGAATAAAGCCAGCTGAAAGATATAACGGTTTGGCACCTGACATCGCCACATCATTGACTGTGCCATGCACACTTAGGGCACCGATATCCCCGCCGGGAAAAAACAGGGGGGACACCACATGGCTGTCGGTTGCCATGACAATGCGTTCATTGGCCCCAAGGGCAGGCAGGATGGCCTGATCATTTTTTTGATTAAGGTAGTCATTTTCAAAATGTTTTTGAAACAGTTGTTCAATCAAATCATTCATGGCCCGCCCACCAGAGCCATGGGTCATATCAATACGACCGGATTTGATGTTCAGTTTGGCCTGAAAGCGTTTAGTCACTTCGTTCATGCGGCATTCTCCGAGCCCTTGTTATCCATGCGAAAACGCCCATAAGACCAATAGGCCGCACAGGACCCTTCAGAAGATACCATGCAGGCACCTTGCGGGTCTTCTGGTGTGCAAATGGTGCCGAAAAGTTTACAGTCAGTCGGTTTTTTCATGCCGCGTAAAATATCGGGGCAGGCACATCCCTTAACGTCACGTCCGGTGCTTTTGCTCAGTTCAAATCGTTTTTCTGCATCCCATTGTGCAAAGGGCGCACGGATTTGCAGGGCGCTTTTTTCCATCCAGCCTAGGCCACGCCATTCAAACGTATCGCGCAGTTCAAAGACTTCGGCGACCAGTTGTTGGGCTTTCAGATTGCCATCACGGGTGACGACGCGGTGATATTCATTTTCCACCTCGCAACGCCCTTCGTTAATCTGGCGAATAAGCATGAGGCTGGCCTGCATCACATCAAGGGGTTCAAAACCGGCGATGACCACAGGCTTTTTATATTTTTCAACAGCAGGTTCATAGGGCTTGGTGCCGATCACAGAACTAACGTGAGAGGGACCGAGGAAACCATCCAGGGCCACTTGGGCATCGGCTTGTGGGTCTTCACTATCGAGAATATGACCGATGGCGGAAGGGGTCAGGACATGGTTGCAAAAGACTGAAAAATTCATCAGCCGTTCTTTGCGGGCCTGTTGCAAGGCAATGGCGGTTGGTGGGGTTGTGGTTTCAAAACCGATAGCGAAAAATACCACGTCGCGTTCCGGATTTTGGCGTGCCAGTTCAAGGGCATTCTGTGTGGAATAGACCATGCGCACATCTGCACCTGCGGCTTTGGCCTTGATCAGGCTTTTTTTCTGACTGGCCGGTACCCGCATCATATCGCCGTAAGTACACAGGATGACATTATGGCGTTCGCACAGTTCAATGGCGTTATCAATGCGCGGGATGGGTAACACACAAACTGGACAGCCGGGGCCGTGAACATAATGTACGTTTTTCGGCATCAGGTCCTGTACCCCATAACGAAAAATCGCATGGGTATGACCACCGCAAAATTCCATGATGTGATAATCACGGTCCGGTTGGACTTCGGCTTTGATGTTTTCTGCAATCTTGTGGGCCAGTTCTTTTTGGCGAAACTCATTAACATATTTCATGACAGTTGTTCCTGTACAGACGGGGCGAGCAGGCCGCTTTCAGCCATGAGTTCAAGTGTTTTTTCAGCTTCTTGCGGGCTGATTTTATTGATGGCATAGCCCACATGCAGCAAGACGTAATCGCCCACTTGCACATCATCAATCAGGGCAACGGAAATTTCTTTTTTGATCCCGTCCAGTGATACCATGGCCGTATCTTTTTCCGGGTCTGTTGAAATCACTTCAACAGGAATGGCAAGGCACATAATCTACTCCCTGTGGCTTTTGTTTGTTGTAATCCACTCACACCAGTTTCCCATCCCTTCACCGGATTTAGACGACAGTTGGAAGACTTGAATGTTCGGGTTGATTTTACGGGCATTTTCAATGCAGGCATCCACATCAAAATCCAGATAAGGCAAAAGGTCGACCTTGGTCAGGATCATGATGTCAGCAGCATGGAACATATCGGGATATTTCAGTGGTTTATCTTCACCTTCTGTCACCGACAAGATCACCACCTTATGAGCTTCGCCCAGATCAAAACCGGCCGGGCAGACCAGATTGCCGACATTTTCAATAAAGAGGATGGCGTTTTCTGAAACACCCAGACTTTCCACCCCATGACCGACCATATGGGCATCAAGGTGACAGCCCTTGCCCGTGTTGATTTGCAGGGCAGGCACGTTGGTTTCACGAATGCGATCAGCGTCATTGGCGGTTTGTTGGTCCCCTTCGATCACAAACAGGTCGTGCTCGTCTTTCATGTCCAGCAAGGTGCGGGTCAAAAGCGTGGTCTTGCCGGAGCCTGGGGAGGAAACGAGGTTAAGAGCAAAGATGTTTTTCTCGCCAAAAAATGCGCGGTTTTTATCGGCGTAACTGTCGTTTTTAGACAGGATATTCTGTTCAATTTCCACCATACGTGATTGGGACAGGCCCGGTGCATGGGCATGGGCAGGGCCGTGGCCGTAATGATGGGTCTGGTCATCCACATGGATATGGTCATGTCCTTCTATTTTGGTTTCGCCGGGGGCGCATCCACAAACGCTACACATCAGTTGACCTCCATGTCTTTTATGCGCAGTTCATCACCGCAGCTGACTTGTAATTGATGGGACCCGCATTTCGGGCAGGCATCATATCTTTCTTTAATCTCGACCAGTTCAGCACATTCCATGCACCAGGCTTGGGCCTGGGTTTCAAGGATTTCAAGGGCGCAGCCATCGGCCAGTGTATTTCGCGTGACGACCTCGAAACCAAAACGTAGGGCCTCAATTTCCACACCGCTTAAGGGGCCGACTTCAAGACGCACAGATTGCACGGTTGTGAAATTTTGCTGCACCGCCTGTTCTTCCATAATCTGGAGAATGCTTTCACACAGGGACATTTCATGCATCAGTGGACCCTCACTTCAAAGCCGACACAGGGGTCAATGGCACGAATGATCATTTCCGCCTGTTTCTTGATCGTCTGTTCATCAGTGTAAGCCAGTTTTTGCAAGCTTTCCACTGCTATAGATGAAGGATGGAAATTCCATTGTGACGGCGATAGAATTTGATAGTCTGTCACAGCTTCCCCTTCAAGGCAAAGGGCGTGATAGAGCCGCCCGCGTGCGGTTTCCAGTGTGGAAATTGCACTATCATTACTGATTTGCGTTGTTTGGCACAGTCTTTCTTGTTTCCGCATCCGGCTGGGGATATGGGCCAGTTCAATGAGGCGGGCAACGTAACGGGTTAGCACGCCGTTGCCGAATTCTTGGGCAAGGGCTGTAATCAGCGGATGGTTGATCTGGCGGGCCAGGGCCCCGGTTTCAGCTGTTTTCTGGTCCAGCTTAGGTTTATTTGGAAAGTCCGTGTCATCAAATATCTTGTGATAGATCACATCGCTTGCCACGCCATTAAGAGGGGATATTTGCGTTTGGCCAAGGGTAGCTGTTTTTTTCCTGAGAAGGAGTTTCACCAGTTGGGCCGGAATGGTTTTGCTTCTTTCCATCCATTGGAAGAAATCTTCGCAGGTTGTCATTTTAACCCATTCTTCTGTGGGCTGGTTGAAGACGTGTTTGTGAAGATAGGTCTCTACGGCCTCGATTTCTTGTTTGACTTTCTCTGAATTGAAATGAAGCAGGGCATCAAGATGAAAGGGGGCTGTCTGTGCAAAGGTCGCATTGGCAAATTGTTTTCGCCATTGAGTAACCGGGGCAAAGCTTTTCAGGGCAGCTTGATCACTGCCCAGTTCTGCCCATTCCATCAGGTTGCGCAGGATATATTCTTTTGCCTGTTCGGCCAAAACGATCAGGCTGCGGGCTTGGCTACGCTCCGGATTATTTTTTTGCAAGAGATGTTCTGCTGCATCTACCGCGCAATAGCCTTGGGCGGCACCGCAGATGCTGAAAATCAGGGGGATGCGCTTGGTCACATCTTCAATATTTAACCCCTTAAAGCCACTCGCCAACTGGGCAGGGAGTTTGGTTTGAAGGCGCACGTCATGGGGCTGGTCTTGTTTAGATGAAGGGTGAATATCAATGAGGATATGTGTGTCCATCATGGCTGCTGGCCGTCATGTTGGGGCGATATATTATCTTCCTTCATACCAAGAAAGGCCCGGCGGGAGCGTTCTGGTTGGTCTTTGAGGTCTGTTTGATCAGCGGTTTTTTCTTCTGACCAGATATTTTCCATGCGGTTCTGGTTGTGCTTCTCCACGTCCAGTTCGTTGACTTCACGGGCTTGCATGATCAGCTCAAGAATATGCTCAGCCGTTTCTAGCGTGGTTTGTTGATCGACAAATTCAAACATGGGCGAATAGAGTGCACACATGTAATTTTTACCAATGAGCTGATCTTCGCCAAAAATGAATTCAAACTTACCAGCGGGAAAGGTGAAGGTCTTTTTCATGCCAGCGTCTTGATCCCAAATGTCCGGGTCATTTTTCACATCAGGCAGCAGCATGAGATTCATAAACCACGGGGTAATCATCACGCCCAACCACATGCCTTGATAGGGGCGAAACTCAACAGCCTGTACTTTTAGGACAGGGTTGAGGATCGGCACGCCAACCATGCGTTCCTTTTCAATCAAGCGATAGGCTACTTCCAGTTTCAGGGCAATGTGATCCGCTGGTGTATTCATGGGCTAACCACCATAAATTCTTCACGTTTTCCTTCGCAGGTCGGGCAGCTCCAATGATCGGGCAGTTGTGAGAAGGGGGTGTTTGGGGGGATTTGCCAATAACCATCACCTTCTTTCGGGTCATAGACATGCCAGCAGATTTTACATTCCAAAACAGCATCATCACTGATCTTGGAATTATCCCCGCCATATGATCCCCCGAAAAAGGACTGAGTCATTTGTAAACCTCCATGATCTCACTGAGGCGTTCTGCACTATCAAGGATATCTTCCTGAGCGGCACGCACCACGTCGGGCAGATCGACGATTTCAATGGAATTTAAAATGGTGGCATCCTGGGAGTTAAAATACTGCACCCACCAGACATTTTTCGTCATGGTCGAAGACACCCGGCAATTGCCATAGCCGCGCGACAAGATGATGGTGGTGCCAACCCCAAGCTTTTCTGCCAGATAGGCGATGTCTTCATCGGTTTGCGGCAACAGCGTCAGGTTAATGGCATGACATGGCTGGCCCGCTCTGTAGTTTGCCACCTTGTCTTTAATCTCGGATAAAACAGGCGGGGCGTTGCGCACACCTTCCGGGAAGGTACTGTCCAGTTCAATGGTCTCAGCTGCTGTTTTAAAAGTTTCGTTGAAAATACTGTCTGGGTAGGCGGCGACTTCGATGTTGTCAGAAATTTGATTATCTTTGCCTGTGATTTCAACCACCCGCCAGACCCCGGCCAGTACGGACTCTTGGGCTTGATAGCGGGTGCCACATACGATAGAAACTTCGCCTTCGCCCATGATCTGGTTGATTAATCCCAAGTCTTTCGGGGCAAGGCTATTAAGGCTATAGGTAAGTGCGGAAGAATCAATCTTATAGTTCGCCAGATCATCAGCCATTTGATTAAGCAACGCCTTGGCTTCTTCCATGCCAAGGGTGTCTTCCGGTTCCGGGGCAAGGGGCTGATGGAATGTGACCATATCACGCGGCATTTCCATATAATCCAGTGTGGCACCATCTTCGTTTTCAGGTTGCGTGCCAGGGCCGACCAGACCGGGAATGATTGTTTCTGCTGTCATGTCTCTCTACCTGTTATTGCGCCGCATTGGTGCGTAGGTGGTGGGCCACAATCTCATTTGTTTTGGTGATGAATTCCGACCATTCCATGATGCCGGAAATGGTGCCCAGCATGTCCTCACCTTTTAGGAAAACAAGGGTGGGCAGCAAAACGAAATTGAATTTGGCCTGAAAGGCGGCTTCGGTTTCACGTTGGGAAATACAGGGTTTAAACTGTCCCTGATAGGTCTTGACCAGTTCCGGTAAAATCACAGCGAGATCATTGGCGGTGCTGACCCGTTTATAGTCACCTGTGACCATCAAAACGACAAGTTCATTGTCGACACAAAAAGCCTCAAGGCCCGTTTCATCTACAACCGGGATGGCATCGCGTTCAATAATAGATTCAAGGAGGGGGGAAAACATGCTTGTTCCTCTTTTACTTCTGGACCAGATCGGGAAAATATTGATCAAGTTGATCATTGCCTGACATGGCTTGTTCAAGGGCGCTTAAGGCATCAATGATTTGCTTGGCAGTGGTTTCATCCAGTACTTCGCGTGCAGCACCTAAAAAGGTCATCACCCATGTACCTGCGGGCTGTTCACCGGTGAGAACCATATCAATGGTGTGCCGTGTACCGTTGTTATCTTCGCAAAGGGCTTGAAACAGGGTGCTTTCCAGCACTCTCATAGGTATGCCGACACACATTAGACAGGGACTCCTAAAATGCGTCCCTCAGTGTCTTCTGCAAGGACGGCTTCCAATTCGCCATCAAAATCTTCAGGGGCTTTCCAGCGGCTGTCGTTGATTAGCCGTTCATCGCCAACGCGGCAGGCTTCTGCCTCAGCAGGGCGTTCATTTTCATAACGCTCCATTTGCATGACCTGACAGCCTAATGTGTGCTGATGGTCCAAAGGTTGGGCACGTTTTTGGCCTTCAATGCCGTGTTTTTTCAGGAAAGAAAGGGCTTCATCAATAGAAGGGGTAATCTGTGCCTTAACCACATCGCGCAGGCTACCACCATAATCTTCCAGCTCTTTGGGCTGCACACCAATCAGGAACAGGTGGCTTGGGGCCTCGTCAAACATTTCGGCCATGGCGAGCACTTCCTGAAAGCCGGTTTGATGCAGGCTGACTTTTTTAGCCCCGAGAAAGCGGGGAACCTCATCGCCTTCCACCAGTTTCAGGGTACCCGGTTCCAGCCCGTAATCTACCGCATCAAATACCACAAGGATATCGGCGTCACGTACATGTTGAACAAGGTAAATTCCTTGGGTGCCGCCATCCATCAGTTTGACATTATCGCCAAACTCATAAAGACGGTTAAGTTCTTCAATGGCGCGCACGCCAAAGCCTTCATCGGCCCACAAAAGATTGCCAATGCCCAAGATCAACACATTTGTTTGAGCTGCATCACCTTCCATAATGAAGCGACCTCCCAACCTGTCTTTGTTTTTCCATTTTTTTTGCATCAAGAAAGCAAAGAGCAGGCCAGTTTTTTAAGTGGCTGTTTTTTATAGAAAATATGGGAATAGGATACAGAAGGGCATAAAAAAAGAAAAGAAACCTTCCGGTTATTTGTAAGTAATGGAAGGTTTCTTTTCAGTCGACCGAGAGAGGTCTAGGGATACGAGAAAGTGGATTAATCGTTTGGACGGGAGTCCTTGAACGTCCGCCAGCCTGAAATCATGGTGCCGATCAAGGATTGGCGTGACATGATGTCTTCACGCAAGGCTGCATAAATATGGGTGATGGCAAAACAGATCATGATCCACATGACGAGACGATGCCATGTGTGCACGTCCTGACTTTGACCAAACAGGGGGATGACCCAGCTGGAGAAATAGTCAAACTGCCAGCTGCCTATGCCTGTGCCTTCGCCATAAAGGGCAAGGCCGGTGATGATCATAAAGACCAGTCCCCACAAGAAGATGAAATGCATGACCAGTACGGCCAATGGGTTGTGACCGTCGTATTTCTTGGGTTCCGGGACGATAAAGGCATACCACAGCAGTTCGTGAACCACGCCGGCCCACCAGCCTGACTTATGAACAGGCGGCAGAAAGATCTGGCGGGCATGTTTGTTGCCCACGCACGCCGAATAGAGGCGGAAGACAAAACCGACAATCAGAATATAGCCGGAGACAAAGTGAATCCAGCGGATATAGCCCATCATGTAATGGTCGCTGGCTTCGCCGTGAATTGCAGGCAGGGGCTTACCGATCAGATAACCGGTAATGCACAAGGCCACGATGGCAAAGGCATTGATCCAGTGCCACAGGCGCACGGGTGCCTCGTAAATATAATGGGCCTCTTCCTTATGTGCTTTCATTTCGGTACTCATGGCGCACCTCCTTAGCGAACTTTGACGACTGCCAGCTCATCACCGTCTTCAGACATGACGTGAGTTGAACATGCCAGGCAGGGATCGAAACTATGCAGGTTACGCAAGATTTCCACAGGTTCTTCTGCGCGTTCCACCTTGGTGTTGAGAAGGGCGGCTTCAAACGCACCGATGTTGCCCTGATTATCACGAGGCGAACCGTTCCATGTGGTTGGCACGATACATTGATAGTTGTCGATCTTGGTATCCTTGATGCGGATCCAGTGACCCAAGGCCCCACGCGGGGCTTCGGTAAAGCCAACGCCTTTAACCTCTGTCGGCCATGTGCTGGGATCAAAATTACCGGAATTGGCCGTTGCCGTATCACCATTTTTGATATTGGTGATCAGCTTGTCGATGAAGTACAGCTGCATATCGGCACACCATTCGGCCTCAAGGGCACGCGCTGCTGTGCGACCTAATGTGGTGAACAGCGCATCCACCGGCGCATCCAGTGTTTTAAGCAGGCGGTTGACCTGATCGGTGATGACTTCATGACCTTGGGCATAGCCAATAACGTAACGCGCCAGTGGGCCGACTTCCATGGCATGGCCTTTCCAGCGTGGTGCCTTGATCCATGAATATTTGGCGTTTTCATCCACCTGTTTGATGTTGGTCTTGGTCCCTTTGAAGTTGGCACCTAGATCGAAGTTTGGTTCTGTGACCCCATCCCACGGATGTAGACCCTTGGCCTCGTCCGGGTAGGAATACCAGGAATGGGGAACGAATTCCTGAATTTCGTTTGGATCACGCAGATCAACCGGGTGCACTTCTTTCAGATTGCCATTGATGATCGCACCGCGTGGCATCATCAGGTTGGCGGCTGAATAATCATTGGCCTTATCAGGAATGTCGCCGTAAGACAGTACGCTCGTGCCGGAAATTCCGCCCCCATAGAGCCAGTCTTTATAGAAGCTGCCAATGGCAATCAGGTCAGGGATGTAGACATCCTTGATGAACTTGCGTGCACGCTCTGCAATTTGGCGCACATAGTTCAACCGTTCCATATTAATCGGTGCACCTGCCCCGTTCATATTGATGGCACAGGGCACACCGCCCACCAGCCAGTTCGGGTGGGTATCTTTTCCGCCAAAGACGGTCCGCACAGTCATGATCTCTTTTTGGAAATCAAGCGCTTCAAGATAGTGGGTGACGGCCATCAGGTCGGCTTCTGGCGGCAATTTATAAGCTGGGTTTGTCCAATAGCCGTTTTTAAATGGACCCAGCTGACCACTTTCTACAAACTTGCGAATACGGGTTTGTACATCACGGAAATAGCCTGGAGAGGATTTGGCGTGATGAGGGGAGACTTTTTGTTGCAGCTCAGAGGTTGCTTTTGGGTCAGCCTTCAGGGCATTGACCGGGTTCACCCAGTCTAATGCGTGTAGGTGATAGAAATGCACCAGATGATCATGAACCTGCAAGGATAGCTGCATGATGTTACGAATGGAGTTGGCATTTTCCGGAATGTCGATGTTGAGGGCATCTTCAACCGCACGCACAGATGTCAGGGCGTGTGTTCCGGTGCAAACACCACAGATACGCTGGGTGAAGGCCCAGGCATCGCGTGGGTCGCGACCTTTAAGGATGACTTCCAGGCCACGCCACATGGTCCCGGTGGAAACGGCGTTACGAATGACATTTTCAGAATCAATGTTAACTTCGCAGCGCATGTGGCCTTCGATCCGGGTGACAGGGTCGACAACAACGCGCTGCCCGGATGTATCCAAAGAAAAGCCATTAGGTGTGTTTACTGTAGACATTAGGCATCATCTCCTTTTTGGGCTACGCGTTTGATTGTACTGGCAGCGGCGTGGATGGCTGCGGCACCACCAACGATGGCGGCGGCCTTGCCCCCGATTTCATCGGCATCGGCTTCAATGCCAAAGCCGTGAACATTGCTCAGGCGTTCATAGAAACCGCCCTTATCCCAGAAGCCATCTTCGGAACAACCAATACAGGGATGACCGGATTGGATCGGGAAGGAAATGCCACCATTCCAGCGGGTGGTGGAACAGGCGTTGTACGTTGTCGGGCCTTTACAGCCGACTTTATAAAGGCAGTAGCCCTTGCGTGCGCCTTCATCATCGAATTCTTCAACAAACTGTCCGGCATCAAAATGCGGGCGGCGATAACATTTGTCGTGGATACGCTGGGAATAGAACATTTTGGGGCGACCTTGATTGTCCAGTTCCGGCAGCTTTTCAAAGGTCAGGATATAAGTGATGACCGCTGTCATGACTTCTGAAATCGGCGGACAGCCCGGTACCTTGATGATCGGCTTGTTGGCCAGACCGGGGACTTTGTGAACCGGGGTGGCCTGGGTCGGGTTTGGACGTGCGGCCTGCACGCAGCCCCATGACGCACAAGAGCCCCAAGACACGATCGCCTTGGCATGTTCTGCGGTATGTTTCAGTTGTTCCACAAAGGGTTTGCCGTTGATGAAACAATACATGCCGTCTTCGTTTAATGGCGGATTGCCTTCAACGGCGAGAATGAAGTTACCATCATATTTCTGGATGGTTTCTTCAATGATGGCTTCGGCCTGATCGCCGGCTGCGGCCATGATGGTATCGTCATAATCAAGGGAGATCATGGACAGAACCACATCCTTTGCCAGCGGGTGGGCAGAACGGATGAAGGATTCTGAACAACAGGTACATTCCAGACCATGCAGCCAGAGCACAGGAATGCGGGGTTTGGTTTCCATCGCATGGGCGATTTTTGGTGCAAAGCTTGGCCCCAACCCCAAAGCTGCAGCGGCCAAACTGCAATATTTCAGAAAACTACGTCGCGTAATGCCCTGGCGACGCATGACCTCGTAAAATGTTTCGTGCATATCATGCCTCCCTTAATAATCCTCACACCATTTCAGGCGTTAGGGACTTATCAGCAAGGCTTGTGCCAGTTTATTAATTAATTGTTTTATAAGGGGTTTATCTGTTTTACTGGGGCAGTAGGGTAAGCGGAGCTTTCAACCTAAAGGGTGGGGTGGAAAGTCTCTTTCCGGTTATTGGGGAATTCAGATAGGCTTTAGGCATTTGCTGGAAAATATGCTATACTCCCAACTGACCGATTAACTGAAAAAGACAATCAAAAATAACCATTTTTAAGGGCGGGCTGGACTGAAAGGGAGGATACGGTGAAGTTCCCCATATATCTCTGCTGCATATGTTTTTTGTATGCTGTAACAGTGCAGGCAGAAACGGATTTACAGAATTATTGGTCCTATGATGAATATTTATCCCTGAATCCAACGCAGGTTGAGGTCGTAGACCATTTTGCACAGCGTGTACGATCGGATGTGACGGAACATTCCTTACATCTTCAAAAGCCCATTGAAATTGCGGTAATCTATCCCGGCATTCAGGCCAGTGATTATTGGCGCAGAAGTGTGTCTTCTTTTGAGGCGCGCCTGAAAGAACAGCGACTGCCTTATCGCATCACACCTCATTTTACCAAACCTGCTGTTGAAGTTCGTTTACAGGAAAAAATTATCGAAAAAGCCTTGCAAAATGATCCAGACTATCTGGTCTTTACACTGGATGCGGTGCGCCATGAACGCATTATTCAGCGATTGATCAAAAAAGGGCGTCCCAAAGTTATTATTCAAAATGCAACCCGTCCGCTAAAACAATGGGGCAGCGATCAGCCGTTCCTGTATGTCGGGTTTGATCATGCGGTTGGGAGCCAATTGCTTGCAGACAAGTTTATTGCAGAGTTTCCCAAGGGAACCGATTATGCCCTGTTTTATGGATCACGCGGTTTTGTAAGTGCGGCGCGTGGAGATACATTTAGGGATCGGGTGGCAAAAGATCACAACGCCCATCCCACAGTGTCTTATTATCTGGATTTTGACCGGGAACGTTCGCGCAAAGCAGCCTTGCATTTGATCTCCCGTCAAAAATTACCCCGCTATATTTATGCCTGTTCGACCGATATTGCCCTTGGGGTGATTGATGCGGCAAAAGAAACCGGGCAGCTGGATCAGGTCAGTGTCAATGGCTGGGGGGGCGGCGGTGATGAGCTGGATGCCCTGTTAAAAGGCGAGCTGGATTTCACGGTGATGCGCATGAATGATGATAATGGTGTGGCTATGGCTGAGGCCATTTATCTGGATATGTCCGGGCGTAGCTCTGAAGTGCCTTTGATCTATTCTGGTGATATTGTTCTGGTTGATAAAACGACCTCGCCGCAGGATGTTGAAAAACTCAAGAAAAGGGCTTTTCGATATTCCAGCTGGTGGCGCAGTGATGTTGAAGGTGTTTTGCAATCCACATTAATTAATTAGGTCAATCTCTCTTTTTCCCTTATAACCTTTATTGTCACGTTCTATGATGAAGGGCGGACTTATCGGGTTGTATCGGTTTTTTGTGGTGCGATTATTCCTATATGGGGACTGTTTTAACACTCAAAAAACGGTACAATGCCCAAGACTTGGATTTCGTGTGCTGTAAAAGGGGCCTTTTGAGATGCCAACAATTCTTTTTGTCGATGATGAAATTAATGTCCTTGGGGCAATGAAACGCAGCTTCCGCCATATGGGGGATAACTGGTCTTTTTTGTTTGCCGATTGCGCACCTTTAGCCATTGATATCCTTAATCGTATTGAGAAAGTCGATGTGGTTGTGACCGATGTCATGATGCCACGCGTAGATGGTAAGGAATTGGTCAAAAAGATTTTGGCAGAATATCCGCAGACGAAACCCATTGTCCTGTCAGGTCAATGTGATGATGCTGCGAAGGCGGAATTTGAAAGAATGAAGGTGCCTTTTTACAACAAGCCATTTCCAATGGAAGAATTGAAAGAAAAGATCGTGGAGATGACAAAATCATAAGTTGTGCTTATGGTTGTAAAGGTGAAGAGGCCCTATGCTGTAATGCGTAGTGGCCTTTTTTATTACAAGGCTAAAGAAGGCCCGAAATCCATCAAATTCCGACATTTTGCATGTTTTGCTTCTTTGTTATGGCAGTTCTTTTATATAATGAGCCCCACTCAGGGGTGAGTATTGGAATAGGAACAGTATAAGCGATTTTAATCGCGGGGCACTGAAACTTAAAAAATGAAACAAGTGAACGCTCACATTATCGTTGCGGATGATAACGAACTTTATGCCCGTTCGTTGGCTGATTTTTTCAGCTCAAAAGGCTATCGGGTTTCTTGTGTTGAGACCGGGTGCCAGTTGCTTGAACTTATTGATAAAGAAGTGTTTGATGTCGCTATTCTGGATGTCGTGCGCGAAGCCGAAGACGGATTGGATATTGCCTCAGCATTAAGGCAGAAATCGGATATCGGCATCATCATACTGACAGGGCACCATACGACTGAACAGGATCAGGTTGAAGGGTTGCGGGTCGGCGCAGATGCCTATTTATCCAAATCCAGTGATCTATCTGTTGTTGAGGCAACGGTCCAAAGTGTTTTGCGCCGCTTGCGCAAGGACCAAGGCAGTGCTGAGCAAAAAAATGAGGCTGAAGGCTGGGCGCTGGATGTTTTGACCTGGCAGTTGACCACCCCGACAGGCAATACTCTGAAAATGACCCGACAGGAAGTCGGGATTCTGAAAAGCTTGTTCAAAGTATCGGGGGAACCTGTGGAACGCAGTGAAATTCTGTCTGAACTTGGAAAAAAAGACACGGAATTTGCACGTCGCAATCTGGAAACTGCGGTGCGTCGCTTACGGGTCAAAGTGGAGCGTGAGATTGGGGAAAGTCTGCCGATTGTAACGGTATATGGTCTTGGCTATGCCTTTACAGCGCTGGGTGAAATTGCCCAGAATGCGGGATAAGCCCCCTTACGTACTTTTCCTTAGGGTTTAAATCTATTTACAGTTATGCCCCTTATCGGCTAAAACCGAAGCGGGAACAAGGGAGGCGGTCATGAAAATAGTGACAGCTTATTCGGTCGAAAAAGACCAAAGCAAAGCGTTAGAAGCCATTGGGGAAGAGATCCAGAAAAAATTGGGAACAAATCCCGATTATATGATGGCTTTCTATACTGAAAATTATAATGCCAAAGAAATTGCTGCCGATTTGGCCGGGCAGTTTGAAACCGCACAGTTACAAGGCTGTTCATCCTGTCAGTTTGTAATGACCGATGAAGGGATTCATGGGGAAGATGGTTATGCCATTGGCGTGTTGGCGATGGCCGATCACGATGGTGATTTTGGTGTTGGGCATGCCGATATGGGGGAAGACCCCAACCAGGCAGCAACTGATGCATTACTGGCAGCCATTGAAAACAGTGGCCGGATGGGAGAAACCCCATCCTTGGTTTGGCTGACATCTTCACCAGGGTGTGAAGAACAGGTGATTGAAGGCATTACAAATGTCATTGGTGCAGATGTACCGATCTTTGGGGGCAGTGCTGCCGATAATACGGTGGCGGGCAACTGGTCGCTGATCGCCAATCAGGATGTGGTGGAAAATGGGGTGACACTGGCCGCCTTTTATCCCTCAGATGAAGTGAATGGATATTTCCATAACGGGTATTCTCCAACCGATAAAGTTGGTACCGTTACCCGTGCAGAGGGGCGCTCAATCCTTGAAATTGATGGTCAGCCAGCCGCGCAAGTCTATAACGACTGGAGCGGAGGGGTAATTGAGACACAGCTCAAAGAAGGCGGGAATGTCTTGATGGATACCACCTTCCAGCCATTGGGCCGTGTGGTCGGTAATGTGGGGGGCGTGGATTATTTTAACCTCAGCCATCCGGAATCTATTGGCGAAGGTGGGCGTTTGAACCTGTTCACCAATATCAGCGAAGGGGATGAAATCGTCTGTATGACCGGTGCGCGCGATGGACTGATTGCCCGTGCAGGCCGTGTGGCTAAAACAGCACAGGAAATGCGCACAGATGATACGACACAAACAGCCGGGGCATTGATCATCTATTGTGCAGGCTGTATGCTCAGTGTCGGTGAACAGAAAGATGAAGTTGTTTCTTCGATTAAAGGCGCCTTGGGAGATGCACCGTTTCTGGGGGGCTTTACATTTGGGGAACAGGGTTGTTTTAATAATGGCAAAAATGGCCACGGCAACTTGATGATTTCAGCGGTGAACTTTGCGACCAAAGGTTAAGACGTAGGGACCTCAGTTTGATTGATGACTACAACAAACTTCAAAATGAAGACTTGCGAGCGATCATTTTGGAGTTGGAAGCAGCACGGGAACACGAACGCCAGCAACGTAAAATTGCGGAAGTTATGCTGGACGGGATTACGCTGCTGAATTCGTTGCGGAGTCTGGAAGAGGTTTTCCCAAAACTGCTGTCGACCATTAATAGCCTGATTGAATTTGAATATGCCTTTGTTCTGTTGGAAGAGGCAAATGGGGATTATGCCGTCGTCAGTGCAACGGATGATTTGTTTACCCATACATATTGGCAGCCGGAAAAGACATTTGCCCGTGTCTTACAAGGTCATACGCTGGCGAGCTTTAATGTCAGGATGATCCCGGAATGGAGCCGTCAACCCCAAGAGGTTCTGGACAAGGTGACATCGGCCTTGCATGTATCTGTTGCCAGTCCGCGATTGAATGGGTTGTTGGTCTGTACCCACTCAGAAAGCGGGTTCTTTAATAAACAACATGTTGCCATGTTTGAAAAATTTGCTCCACTGGTGACGCAGGCGTTGATTAACCTGGAGGATCGTCAAGGGCTGGAAAAGGCGGTGGAGACACGCACACGTGCCTTGCGCAATAGTGAGCGACGCTTGCGGGTCTATAGTGAAACATCTTCGGACTGGTTATGGTCAACCGATCAGGAACATCGTTTTTCTTTTTTATCAGAACGTTTTGAAACAACCACCGGGATTAATCCACAGAAGGTATTAGGCAAGTGTCGCTGGGATATTATTCCAAGTCAAAAAGAAGCAGACAGTCCAAAATGGCGCGAACACCGTCAACTTGTTGAAAATCAGAAACCGTTCAAAAATCTGGAATATTCGACGCATCTGAATGACAAGGATGTGCGTTGGGTGAATATTTCCGGGACACCGATCTTTGATGAAAATAATATTTTTCAGGGTTATCTGGGTACCGGGCAGGAAATTACCCAGCGTAAATTACATGAAGAAGAACTCAACCAAAACAGAACTGTTTTGGCGAGTAAGGTGCGTGAGCTGGATTTCCAGAAATATGCACTGGATCAACATGCTATTGTCAGTATCGCTGATTACGATGGCACGATCACGTATGTGAATGAAAAATTTTGTGAAATCAGTGGGTATGATGCTGATGAATTGATTGGTCGCAACCACCGTATGCTGGAAACGGCAGATTACATTGACCAAACCTATGACGATATCTGGGCCTTGGTGAGCCGCGGTCAGACCTGGCATGGCGAAAGCCGGAACCTGACCAAGGCCGGGGAAACCTTTTGGCTGGATAACACCATCGTCCCTTTCATGAATGATGAGGGCAAGCCGTTTCAGTTTATCTGTATTCAGACCGATATTACCGAACGGGTCAAGGCCAAGAACGAGGCTGACCGGGCCAGTGAGGCCAAATCTGAATTTCTGGCATCCATGAGCCATGAAATCCGCACCCCCATGACAGCGGTGATTGGCTATGCCGACTTGTTGCTGGATGATGATTTACCTAAAGACAGTCTGGGGAAAGTGCAAAATATCAAGGGATCGACCAATTCCCTGTTGCGCCTGTTGAATGATATTTTGGATATGTCCAAGCTTGAAGCCGGGAAAATGGTGATTGAGCGTATGGATTTTGACATTCATAAGCTGGTGCGTGAAACCGTTGAACAAACACAGCGTTCCCGCCCGCAAGGTTTCCCGATTGAGGTCGAGGTCCATATCGCACCAAACCTGCCGCGTGATGTGAAATCGGACCCGACCCGCTTGCGCCAGATTGTGGTCAACCTGTTTGGCAATGCTTTGAAATTTACCCGTGAAGGCACCATTACGGTTTATGCGCAATTGCAGCCTGCTGCTGCCCCCACCCATAGCCCCATGATCAAGATCAGTGTTCAGGATACGGGCATTGGTATGGGAAAAGAAACGCTCAGCCGATTGTTTCAGGATTTTGTGCAGGCTGATGCGTCTATTTCACGAAAATTTGAAGGTACGGGGCTGGGGCTTGCCATTTGTCGGCGTCTTTCCCACCTGATGGGTGGGGAAATCGGGGTGGAGAGTGAAGAAGGGGTTGGCAGTACTTTCTGGTTTACCATCCCTTATGAGCAGGCATCTTCTGAAGTGTCTCACGAGAAATCCTTACCAACCAGCACACATTATAAAGCCAATCGTATCTTGAATATTTTATTGGCCGAAGACAATAAGATTAATCAGGTTGTAATTCAGAAGCTGTTGGAAAAGGTGGGCCATTGCGTCAGTGTTGCCAATAATGGCATCGAAGCCGTTGACCGTTATCACAAGCAAGACTTCGACCTGATTTTGATGGATATTCGCATGCCGGAAATGAGTGGGATTGAAGCCACTCGCCTGATCCGCCAAATGCGAGGCGAGAAGGCGGTTGTACCGATTATTGCAGCCAGTGCTGATGCCATGAAAGAGAATGTGCTTTCATATCTGGATGCCGGGATGGATGGGTATATTGCCAAACCGATTGACCTGACAGACATGTTTGAAACCATCAATGAAGTGATGGGGGAAGAGGTTCAGAGCCCTATTCTTTAAAACTTGGGGTGAGCAACACGGTGCGGATCAGTTCAGGCTGACCGCTGGTATTGGTTTTTGAGAAAATCCGTTTTAAATAGGTCCGGGCCGACCCTTCGGTAATGCCCTGAATAGGGGCGGCTTCCTGTAACGAATAGCCTTGAATAATCAGGCGTAAAAGCTGGGCTTCTGATGGGGCCAGGTCGTAGAGGTCTTGCAGGTTCTCCACACTGGGGGGATTGTGTTTTTCCGGGTCTGCAACCAACATCAACACCTTGCCATCAATGGACGAAATGATGATGCGCAGGGAGGTTTCACTGCTGTTTCGTTCAAGGGACAGGGCGGTTTCAGTCTCAATGCCATTGGCAATGGCGTCTTGCAGTTCGTTTCTGTTGGTGCTGGACAGGCTACGAATAAAGTTGCCGCTATCAAGGGAGAGCCCATCTTGTTCGCTACAGATTTCAGCAGCAAACTGATTGAGGTGGAGAACACGGGCATCTGTATCACAAATGATCACACCAACTTGCAGGCGATCCAGTACATGCAGGCCAATTTCGGCACTTTGGGCATTTGGGGATTTCAGGGCCTCAAAACGGTTCAGGCAGTCCTC
This sequence comes from Terasakiella sp. SH-1, assembly GCF_004564135.1. NCBI lineage: Bacteria > Pseudomonadati > Pseudomonadota > Alphaproteobacteria > Rhodospirillales > Terasakiellaceae > Terasakiella > Terasakiella sp. SH-1. Next base: position 212,750 of record NZ_CP038255.1, read on the forward strand.
AATTCCCCTGCCAAGGTCAGCTGCCGGGCAAGGTTTTGTATAAAAACGGAAAATGGGTGTTTTATTGATAATATCCATTGCCGTATTCAGGTCAGCCGTTCCTGTCAGCATGACATATTGGGTGGAAGCATCAATATCGTTGAGATGGGTTGCCAGTTGCAGGCCATTGATCTTTGGCATTTTCAGGTCGGTGACGACAACATGAAAGGGAGCCTCTTTTTGCATTTCAATGGCTTTTTCCGGTGAAGATTCAAACGTCATTTCCCAGTCATTGCGATGGGAACGCATAAAGCCGCGACGCAATGCCTCCAGCAAGAGGGCATCATCATCAACAAACAGAATGCGGGGTTTGATCTCTTCCATGTAATCTCCTTTTTTGCCACAGATTAGCGCATAAAATCAGAAACTCAAGACCTGCTGTCCCCATTTGGGAATAGAATTTCATTCATAAACTACAGAAACTGTTCCATGCTCTATATGGATATTGTGCCCAAGAAAGGTGTCGGAAGAATGGAAAGATTTAAAAGAATTTATATCACCTTGATATTATTCATCTTCTTTTATTCTTTTTCAGCTGGCGCCAATCCTGTCTTTATCGGTTTGGATGCAGATATGAGTTCTGGGTCTGCGCGTTCCGGCATTGCAATTCAGCGGGGAATTGAAATTGCTCTTGAAGAAATTAACTCTAAAGGCGGTGTTTTAGGGCGTCCTTTGCAATTATTGGTCAAAGATCATCATGGGAATCCTGCCCGAGGGGCCGATAATATTGATGATTTTGCCAAAATTGATGATCTGGTGGCCGTGGTTGGGGGATTGCATACCCCCGTTGCCTTATATGAATTAAAGAATATTCATGTTCATAAAATGATTTACCTGTCCCCTTGGGCGGCAGGGACACCGGTTGTGGAAAATGGTTATCGCCCCAATTATGTCTTTCGCCTGTCTGTGCGTGATGAATATGCCGGGGGGTTTTTGGTTGAAAAAGCCCTGGCACGTGGATTCAAACGCATTGCTCTGGCATTGGAAAATACCGGCTGGGGACGTTCGAATGAACGGGCGATGAAGGCGGCTTTGGAAGCCAAGGGGATACGCCCGGTTGCACTGTCGTGGTTTCATTGGGGAACAGCCACGGCTGCGGATGCTTTAAACGATGTGATGAAATCAAAGCCGGAGGCGATTTTGCTGGTGGCCAATGCACCGGAAGGTATGGCAATTGTTGAAGCCATGGCTGCACGCCCGGAACATGAACGCATTCCCATCCTGTCGCACTGGGGGATTACCGGGGGGACTTTTTTTGATGCGGCCAAACAGGCCATTGCCAAAACCGATCTGACATTCCTGCAAACCTATTCCTTTATTGATCGCCAGAAAGAGTCTAAAGCCCAACATGTGATCAATGCATATTTACAACGCTATCGTGATGTGAAAGATGTGCGTTCCATTTTTGCCCCTGTGGGAACGGCTCATGCGTATGACTTGACCCATTTGTTGGCGCGTGCCATTGAAAAAGCCGGATCGACGGATCGTCCCTCTATTCGCACGGCCTTGGAAAGCTTGCCTACCTATCATGGTTTGGTCCGGGTATATAACCCGCCGTTTTCAGATCAAAAACATGATGCACTGGATGTGGGGGATTTTAACCTGTCCCAGTTTGCCCCAGATGGTGCGATTGAGCATCTGCGCCTGGAGTAGACAATGAGCGTCAAGACACGGGCACCTTCCATTTTTATTTATCCTTTGCGCTATGTGTTGCCCATTGGGGTGGTGTTGATGGTCGCCCTGTGGTTTGGGGGAAGTCGTTATCTGGAAATGGTGTTGCGTGATCAGCTGGGCCAATATATTCAGGAAATCGGTATTCTGGAAACCGACAGCATTCAGGAACGTCTTGATGATGTGCATGAATTTGCCCGTTCCATTGCAGAAAATGAATTGACCATTAACGGGATCATCGACCTTCAGGGGAATTCGTCTTATTTGCCGGCCTTTTTTCGTTCCTTATCCCTGCCGGCCTCATCCAAGGCACAACTTTATTTGGTGGATTATCGGGGGCGCCTGATTGCATCGCATAAGGCGGGGCCTGCTGATATGAGCAATGTGCCCAGCTATTATGATATGGAAACCCTGATTATTGACACGTTCGGGATTGTGATGGTGCAGCCGATTTATTATGGCAGCAGTGCAGAAGGGGCCATTGTGGTGAAATATCCACCGGAAGCCTTTGCTGAATTGTTTGAGCGCAACACGTTTAATAATGAACTTTTCATTGTGAACGGGGAAAACCGGGTGATCTATAGCACGAACCCGAAGCTGGCGAAATATGGCAGTTTTGCACCTAAGGAAATTGAAGGCTGGGTGCAGGTTCAGAACAAATTGTTGGTCAATAATACCGGGGTGATTGTCGCAAGCTCGGTTGATGAAGCCACTCGTTTATTGCGTACTTTCCAGATTGTGCAGCTTGCGGGGTTGATCCTGTTTCTGTCTCTGGCAGTTGGACTGGTTGTCTTATGTGCCTATTTGATTTCCCGCCCCCTTGAGGGTTTTGCCAAGAGCATTGCTTCTGTGCGGGATATGGGCGGATTGAATATGCGTTTGAAGACGGAAGGGCCAAAAGAGATTGTGCGTTTTGCCGAAGCCTTTAACCATATGGCTGAAGAGCTGGAAGCGGCCCTGAAAGAACAAACCTCGCTGGCAAAGGAATTACAGCAGGCCCAGAAACTGGAAGCCATCGGCCAGTTGGCAGGGGGCATTGCCCATGAAATCAACACACCCTCGCAATATATCGGGGATAATTTGCGCTTTTTACTTGATAGTGAGAAAGACCTGATTGCCTTGTTGATGCAAACCATTGCCTTGAAAGAAGAATGTCGCATGCATGGTTATTGTGAACAACGGGTTGCTGAAATTGATAAAATGATTGCCGAAGTTGATCTGGATTTCTTGTTGGAAGAAACCTCTTTGGCGACAGAACAGTCATTGAACGGTATTCGCCAAATTTCAAAAATTGTTTTGGCGATGAAAGAATTTTCACACCCCGGTTCGAAAGAGAAAAAGCATGTGGATTTGAACCGGGCACTACAAACAACCCTGACCGTTTCCAAAAATGAATGGAAAAACCTGGCAACCGTAAAAGAACAATTCGATGAAAAACTGCCCGCTGTGAAATGCCATGCCGGAGAAATCAATCAGGTCTTCTTGAATTTGATCGTAAATGCATCACATGCAATTGAAGAGGCAGAGCGGGGAATGGATGGTGAAATCACCATTAAAACACAAAAAATCGGGGATATGGTGGAGATCAGCGTGAAGGATAATGGATGTGGCATTAAGGCACAAAATCAGGATCGCGTTTTTAATCCGTTTTTTACAACAAAAGAAGTGGGGCGTGGGACAGGGCAGGGGCTGTCATTGTCACATGATATTATTGTGAATAAACATCAGGGAAGTTTGTCATTTGAAACGCAAGAAGGGGAGGGGAGTACCTTTATTGTGCGTTTGCCATATCAGGGGGGCAATGGCAAAGGGCAGGAGGCAAGTAATGGTTAAAATTGCAACAGCGGGCAATACGCATTCTGATACGTTAAAGGCATTGGAAAGTGCTGTTCAAGAATTGCGTCGTGAGCTTGGGGCCAAGCCGAAATATGTCATGGTGCAAATGAATGCTGCGCTGGATGCAGATCTTGTTCGAACGTACTTACATCAAATGTGGCCCCAGTGTCATGTTCATGGGGCAACATCCTGTTTGGGGACGATCACTGATAAAGGGGTGATGAGTGCCCCGGATGGCGGGTTGGCACTGTATGGTGTAGCTGATGATGAGTCTTCTTACGGGGTTGGGTTTTGTGATGCGTCCCTCAATATGAAACAGGCTGCCGTTGATGCCTTGCACCTTGCCTTAACCCAGATTGATCGGGAAGGAGAAATGCCGGATTTGGTTTGGACCACCTGCAGTCCGGGTTCAGAAGAAGAGGCATTGGAGGGATTGCAGGGGGTTCTGGGGCAGGATATTCCGATTATCGGCGGGTCGTGTGCCGATAATGAAATTGCCGGAAACTGGTCGTTATTTAATCAGCATGGCGGGGCTCAAAATGGATGTGTGGTAACAGCCATTTTCAGTGAAAATGCTATGGGGAACAGCTTTCAAAGTGCCTATATTCCCACAGATACATCTGCCACGATTACATCCAGCGACAAGCGTATTGTCAAAGAACTGGACCATCAACTGGCCGGGGAGGTTTATGCACGTTGGACAGGGATAGATTTAAAGGCAGGGCGTGAAGACAGTCTCAATATTTTGGGGCAGACAACCTTGGCTCCCCTTGGGCGGCGTGTCGGAGATTTAAGCGGGGCAGATATGTATTTGATGTCTCATCCAGAAACCATTACCCCGGAAGGGTATCTGACCCTTTTTACAGATGTGGAAGAGGGGCAGATCGTTACCTTGATGAGTGGCAACAAGGACATGTTGCTGAACCGGGCTTCGCGTGTTTGTGAATTTGCCAGAAATATTGCCGATATTTCCACAGATCAGATTGCCGGGTCGATTATTGTTTATTGTGCGGGCTGCATGTTGACTGTCCGTGATGATTTGGAAGAGCTTCACAAGCGGATTACCCAAACGCTGGGCGGGAAGCCTTTCATGACGGCTTTTACCTTTGGCGAACAAGGCCAGGTGATTGCCGGAGAGAACTGTCATGGTAATTTGATGGTGTCTTCCTTGATGTGGGGGCAGTCTTAAATGACGGAAACCATCGTTCTTCTGGAATCAATTGCAGAACTTGAACATCTTCGCCAGCATGAAATCCAAAAAGTGCAAGAAAAAGATGCTCAGCTGACAGCGGTGTCAAAACTGTTGGACCTGTTTAATGAGGATGAGGGGCAACTGAAGGGCTTTCTCAATATCTTACGAGATATTTTTCATGCTGATTGTGTTTCCTTATATGAGGAAAAAGAAGAGGGGCAGCTCAGTGTACGCACAACATTTCAAGGCGCAGATGATACCCATGTGGCCCCTTGTGAAGGATGCGCTATTTATAAAAAATCCCTGTCCGGGCGATGTGTCAATATTCCCGATACGTCCAAGTTTTCTTGTGTGAAAGAGCAGACCTGCACGCTTTTACATGATATCCATGCATCATTACTGATTTCTGGAATTCAGCATCAGGACGTACATTATGGCTTATTTATCGAACGGGCCGGTGGCAAACCTTTTAGTCGATCCGAACTTGGGATGTTTCAGGGGCTGCTGCCTATTTTGAAACAGGCCATTTCCATTTCTGTTGTGCGTCAGGAAAAAAATCACTTGTTGAGCGAGTTGAGAAACGCACAAAAACTGGAGGCTGTGGGCCATCTTGCGGGGGGGATTGCCCATGAAATTAATACGCCGTCCCAATATATCGGGGATAATTTACATTTCCTGAAAGAAGGGGCTGAAGACATCAGCAAGGTTTTGGAACTTGCTGTTACCTTGTCCAATGCCTGTTCTCAGGCAAAGGTTTGCGCCGATGAAAATCAGCAATTGCGCCATATGCTGGAAGAAAGCGATGTTGCCTTTTTGATGGAAGAAATCCCTCAGGCGATTGATCAGTCCATTGTCGGGATACAGCAAATTGCAAAGATTGTACTGGCGATGAAGGAATTCTCCCACCCCGGTGTGAAAGACAAGGTTCCCATGGATATCAACCGGGCAATTCAGACCACATTAACTGTTTCGCGCAATGAATGGAAAAATGTGGCAAAAGTTGAGACGGACCTTGATGAGCAGATCGGTCCGATCACCTGTTTGGTTGCAGAGATTAACCAGGTGATTTTGAATCTTATCGTGAATGCGGTTCATGCGATTGAAGATACAGGGCAGGAACGACTCGGTCATATCAAGATTGCGACCAAACGTTTGGAAGATCGTGTTGAGGTTCGTGTCTCAGATGATGGCAGCGGCATTGACCCTGAACATCAAGACCATGTATTTACACCTTTTTATACGACCAAGGATGTGGGCAGGGGAACGGGGCAGGGGCTGGCTTTGGCACGCGATATTATTGTGAATAAACATAAGGGGAGTCTGTTTTTCGAAACAGAGGTTGGCGTGGGAACAACTTTTATTATTCAATTACCTATTGTCTAAGAGCGATCAAGGCTTGTCCCCATATGGGGGTATACAATTAAAGTAGAATATGAAATCCTGTATATATAAATGAAGAAGGGTCATCATGGATAAGAAGCCACATATTTTGTTTGTCGACGATGAAAGCAACATCTTGATGGGCTTGCGTCGTGGGTTGCATGGCAAGCGGAAGAAATGGCAAATGAGCTTTTGCGAAAGTGGCCGTGATGCTTTGGCATTGATGGAAAATGAAACCATTGATGTGATTGTCAGTGATATGCGGATGCCGCAAATGGATGGTGCGCAGTTATTGGAAGAGGTCTGTAAAATTTCACCCGATACGGCCCGTGTTGTCTTGTCTGGTTATTCAAAAGATGAAACCATCCTTAAGGTCGTAGGGGCTGCACATCAGTATCTTGCCAAGCCATGTGATTTTGATTTGTTGGAAGATACGCTGGAGCGGTTAATCACTTTTCGCGCCAATATGGTTAAGTATGAGGTCCGCGAACGGATTACAAAGATGAAGTCTTTGCCCAGTCTGCCGGAGATCTATCACGAACTGATGGCGGAGCTGGAAAACGATTATTCCACCAATAAATCAATCGCGGCGATTATGGAAAAAGATGTGGGCATGAAGGCTCAGGTCTTGAAAGTATGCAATTCAGCCTTTTTTGGTTTGCCGCAACGGGTCAATGATCTTTCTGCTGCTGTCAGCCTGTTAGGGTTGGATACACTCAAAAGCATGTCATTACTGAGTGGGGTGTTTTCGTCTTTTGAAGGCAGTGCACAGGAAATTGTGGTGTTGGAAAATATCTGTAATGAAAGTATGCAGATTTCACTTGTGGCTCAAAGGGTAGCCAAAGAACTGGAATTTGATCAGATGGATTGTGATCAGGCAGGCTGTGCGGGAACACTGTCTCATGTCGGGTCACTTTTAATGGCGATTTCCTGGCCGAAGGAATTTAAGCAGGCCATGGTTTTATCTGTGCAAAAAAACAAGCCTGTTCAGGACGTTGAGAAAGTTATTTTAGGGGTCGATCATGCCTGGGTCGGGGCATATTTTCTGGGGTTATGGGGTTTTTCTTTTCCGGTATGCGAAGCCGTCGCCTACCAACATAATCCAAAAAATTGCCCGGATGTACCGCAGCCGATTTTGGCGGCTTTATATCTTGCCCATGAATTGATGGAATTTTCACATTCGGATCAGCCGAATTTTGAAGAGTTTGCTGATACTCTTGATCAAGAGTTTTTAAGTCAGCAAAAAATCGACATTTCATCTTTGAAGTGGGAAGACATTCTGGCCTTAAATTCCAACTAAGGAGGATGGCATGACAGAGAAACTGCTGATCATTGATGATGATGTGAATTTGCTAAGTGGGTTAAAACGGCAATATCATAAACGGTTTAACGTGCTGACTGCTGAAGGTGGGGCACAAGGGCTGGAGCTTCTGAAAGAAAACCCGGATATTGGTGTGGTGGTCACTGATATGCGTATGCCCGAAATGGATGGGCTGGAAACCCTGAAACATATTCGTGAAATTTCCCCAGATGTGGTGCGTATTATGTTGACGGGTAATGCCGATCAGCAAACGGCGATTGATGCGGTGAATGAAGGGGCGATTTTTCGTTTTTATTGTAAACCCTGTGAAGCAGATGTTCTGGCGAAAGGGATTGATGCCGGGTTTGAACAGTTTCGCCTGATCCATGCAGAACGTGAGCTTTTGGAAAATACCTTGTCGGGGACGGTCAAAGTGTTGGTGGATTTGTTGGCCTTTTCCAATCCAGAAGCTTTTGCCCGTTCGTCCCATATTAAGGAATGGTGTGAGATTTTGGCCCCGGAACTGGGGATCAAGCAGAAGTGGGTTTTAAAACTGTCTGCCATGTTGCTTCCCTTGTGCGATTTGATTATCCCGCAAGAAATGATGGTGAAATTAAAATCGGGTGAATTCCTGAAACCCGAAGAAGAAGCGATCTTGCAACAAGGGGCGCAAACCGTTCATGACATGATTAAGCAAATCCCGCGCCTTGAAAAAATTGCCGAAATTATCACGCAGGTGCGTCAGCCCCTTAAAGTTAAGAATCCGGAAGAAATTGCCAAGCTGCCTTTGGAAGCGCGTTTGTTACATGTATTGGAGGATTTATCCTGGGTCTCTTCAGAATTGATGCTCAGCTCGCGCGAATTTGACAAACTGCGGGTTCATTTAGATACCTATGATAAAACGGTGTATGAGGCGGTACGCACCCATTTGGTCAATCATGAATTCGCCCTTCAAGACCATTATGAAGGCAGGCGTGTGCCGATTAATCATCTGGTGGCCGGACAAATTCTTTTATCGGATATTTTGACAGATGATAACCGTAAGCTTTTATCGCGTGGTGTTATTTTGTCAAAAGTCCAAATTGAAAAACTCAAAATGATTGCCAAGCGTTCCCCGATGACCGGGCTGGTTTCCGTTGCCGAACTTAAACGTTATTCCCCATCTATGCGTAAATTGAGTTAGTGGGGCCTCTCTCCCCGCATTTCTACGTAGGTTTATTTTCTTTCTTAAATTAAATTTTAAATTAAGATAAACTTTGAAGTAATTTATGAAATGTGCTTTTGAGAGGGCTCGTCATGCTTGGTATTGTATTTTCTGAATTCACAGAAATGGTGGAAGAGGTTTTTTCCGCCGATATGGTTGACGATATTCTGGATGATTGCGATCTGGAAAGTGGTGGTTCCTATACAGCTGTGGGGGCTTATAGCCACACCGAAATTATTGCTCTTGTGGTTGCTTTAAGCAAACGCACCGGTGTGGAAGTCGATGATCTGGTCAAGGCGTTTGGTAAGCATTTGCTGAAAACATTTAGCACACGCTATCCGGTGTTTTTTATCGAGGCTAAAGATTCGTTTGAATTTTTTAAATCAGTAGATGGTCATATTCACAAAGAGGTCTTAAAGCTCTATCCCAATGCCACACTGCCGAAATTCACCTGTGAGCAACCGGATGATGCGACTTTGCGTATGGTTTATACGTCTGTTCGCCCCTTTAGCGTGCTGGCAAAAGGCTTGATTGAAGGGACATTAGAGTATTATGGTGAACAGGCTGAGGTCGAAAGCGTAAACCATTCTACTCAAGAGGAAAGTAAGGTTGAATTTATCATCCGTAGAACAAGTGCACAGTGATGGATGAAGCCAGATTTCAACGACGTATAGAGCGGGAAAAAAAAGCACGTAAAGAAGCCGAACGGCTCTTGGAAGAAAAAAGTGCCGAACTATACGAGGCCAACCAGAAGTTGAAAAATTCGCACGACGAATTGGAAGAACTTGTGGCAAAACGCACACAAGAGCTAAGTCGTGCGCTTGAACAGGCCAAAGACGCCAATAAGGCGAAATCTGAATTCCTTGCGACGATGAGCCATGAAATCCGCACTCCGATGAATGGGGTTATCGGTATGACTGGATTGTTGATGGATACGGATTTGGATGATGAGCAAACTCATTATGCCAACACCATTTCTCAATCTGGTGAGGCCCTGCTGCGTATCATCAACGATATTCTGGATTATACCAAGATCGAAGTGGGCAAGCTTGAGTTGGAAGAGGCCGATTTCAATCTGGTACAGGTTTGTGAAAGTGTTGTTGACCTGATGGCATCCAAGGCATTGGACAAGCAGTTGGAATTTGGGTCCATTATTTCGCCTACGCTGGATGGCACCTATCGTTCTGATCCGGGGCGTATTCGTCAGGTTTTGCTAAATTTGATTAACAATGCCATTAAGTTTACGGCCAGTGGGTCGGTTGCTTTGCGCGTGCATGGGGTAGAAAAAGGTATTTGTTTTGAAATTCAGGACACGGGTATTGGGATCAGTGCTGATGATCAGGAAAAACTGTTTCGACGGTTTTCTCAAGTTGATGCCTCCACCACGCGTAAATATGGTGGAACGGGCCTTGGCCTTGCCATTTCCCAATTGATTGTTCAGGCCCTTGGCGGTGAAATCTATGTGGAAAGTGCGCTGGGCAAAGGCAGTAAATTCATTTTTATCCTGCCGCTGGAACGGATTGAAGGTGCGTCTGCGCTTTCCCATTCCATTTCCGATGACGCCTTGCTGGGCAAGAAAGCGCTTATCATTGATGATATTGATGTCAATCAGGAGATTTTTGATGTCAATATGTCCAGCTGGGGCATTCAAAATACCATTTGTTCTTCGGTTGAAGAGGCACTGGATAAGGTGCATGAAGATCAGTTTGATGTGATCATTCTTGATTTTAATATGCCTGGTTATGATGGGGCTCATTTTTTAGCGAAATATCGCCAGTTGCCTGTTCTGGAACAAGTGCCTGTGATTTTAGCCTCTTCCTCTCCTAATGTGGGGGAAAAGCTGGATTATGATGCCTTTGTTGCAAAGCCAGTTCGCCAGCAGGTATTGAAAAATGTGTTGTTAACCACTCTGTTTAAAACTGCGCCTGCACAGTCTTCTGCGTCGCAAGGACAGGAGAAAAACAATACCCCACCTCAGGTCAGGTTACGTATTTTGGTGGCCGAAGATAATCAGGTCAATCAGATGGTTGCGCGCGGGTATTTGGAAAAACTTGGTCATTATGTTGATATCGCAGGCAATGGTTTTGAAGCAATAGATGCTGTATCACGCCTGCCTTATGATCTGGTCTTTATGGATGTTCAAATGCCTGAATGCGATGGCTATCAGGCCACCCGTGAAATTCGGGCGCAAACCGCTGAATATGCCAATATCCCGATTATTGCAATGACGGCAAATGCCATGGCCGGGGACAGGGAAAAATGCCTTTTGGCCGGGATGAATGATTTTCTCTCCAAGCCTGTCAGCCGCGATAGAATTGAACAGGTCATTGCTGATACGCTTGGTGTGATGGGACAAGATACAGAAGGGGGTATGCAACAAACGACCGGAATAGCCCCTGTTGCAGCAAATTTATGGGATGAAGAGATTGTTCAAACCATGATCAGTGATCTGGATTTGGATGGGTATAAAATGCTGCTGCGTGCTTTTCTCAGCAACAGTATCTTGCGGATTGAAAATATACATAGTGCTTGGCGCAACAATGAAAACAGCCAGCTTAAACGGGAGGCTCACAGCTTAAAAGGGGCGGCCGCCTCTATTGGTGCCAAGATTTTGGCGCAACAGGCTGGGGACCTTGAAACAAGACTGATGAATGGGGAGGTCAGCCCCGCCCATCTTTCCCAGTCTTTTGATGAATTTGAAGCCGAAGCGGAAAAACGTTTCCTGACATAAAAAAAGCCGGGCTCATAATTATGGAGCCCGGCTTTTTAGATGAAGTGCTAAGTGCGTTTAACCGCGCAGCTCACCACCTGTGTTTTTCGCAACAGAGGCCACAACCTTGTCACAAACCGCCTGGATTTGTTCATCGGTCAGGGTTTCTGTCGTTGGTTGCAAGGTGATGTTAATAGCCACAGATTTCTTGCCTGCTTCCATATTATCACCTTCGTAAACGTCAAACACATTGGCGGCTGTGATCAGTTTCTTATCTGCTGTTTTGGCAGATTGAATGATCTTGGCTGCGGGAACATCGCTATCGACTACAAAGGCAAAGTCACGTTCCACAGGTTGGAATTGAGACAAAACCAATTGCGGACGAAGGGCCCCTGTTTTCTTGGCCTTACCTGCTGGAATGGCATCCAGTGAAATCTCAAAACCAACAGCCACACCCTTGTAGCCCATTTTCTTGAGCACACCGGGGTGAAGTTCACCAAAATAAGCCAGTGTGTTCTTCGGACCCAGCTTTAAGGCACCGGAGCGACCCGGATGGTAATGGGCAGGTGCACTTTCAGGGTCAACTTGCAGATTGTCCACTTTGGCACCTGCTGCTTCCAAAACAGCCAGTGCATCGGCCTTGGCATCAAATACGTCTACACGGCGCGGACCATCCGCCCAGTTGCGTGGGCCTGTCTGACCTGTACGCACCCCAGCCACGATAATCGGCTGTTCATCGGCTGTGTCGCCATCAAATTGTGGACCAACTTCAAACAGGCAACCGTTGGGGTAGCCATTGTTGTTGTTGCGCTGACAGGCCGAAATCAGGTTCGGCAGCAGGCTTGGGCGCATGATTTCCAGATCTTTGGAGATTGGATTGGTCAGGCGCAGGTTTTCATCAGACCAGCCAAACAGCTTGGCTTCTTTTTCCGCCAAAAACGCATAAGTCACCGCTTCGTTCATGCCACGTGACACCAGTGTGCGACGTGAGATATCACGTTTGAGCTGCATGGGCGTATAGGCCACGCTGGGCAGGTTGCTTTCACGTTCCAGTGAAATTTCTTCGATATGGTCATAACCAAAGACACGAATGACTTCTTCTACCAGACAAGCTTCCAGCTCAATATCAGAGCGCCAGCTTGGTGGCTGTACATCAAAGGTTTCCCCGTTATCTGTCAGCTCACAACCCAGTGTTTTCAGGATGCGGGCCATTTCTTCTTCCGGTACATCCACACCTGTGAGCTGCTGTACACGTGCTTTGCGAAGGGTAATGGAACGTTGCCATTTGGGCTCATCCCCAGCAACCACCAGATTTGAGGCTTCACCGCCACAAAGTTCAATGATCAGGCGGGTTGCCATTTCTGTCATATCGACAACAGCGGCTTCATCCACACCACGTTCAAAGCGGTAACGCGCATCAGAAATGATATCGAGCTTGCGCCCCGTCATCGCCGTGCGGATCGGATCGAACAAGGCACATTCGAGGAAAACATTTGTTGTTTCTTCGCTACAGCCAGACTCTTCACCGCCCATGATACCAGCAAGCGCGTGCGGTGTTGTATCATCACACACAACGGTCATATCATCATCAAGGCTGTAGTCTTTCTCATCCAGTGCCTTCATGGTTTCACCGGATTTAGACAGGCGCACGTTAATGTCACCAGAAAGTTTATCTGCATCAAACACATGCAAGGGACGGCATAGACCTTGGGAGAAATAGTTGGTTACATCCACAAGGGCTGAGATCGGGCGCAGGCCCACAGCCAAGAGCTTGTCTTGCAGCCATTTGGGCGAAGGGCCATTTTTCACACCACGGATGTAGCGACCTGCAAATTGTGAACAGATCGCGGGGCCTTCTGTCGGGTTATGCAGATTGATTTTGATCGGGCTTTCAAAGCCGCCTTCAACCACATCAGTATTGATCGGTTTTAAGGAACCAAAACCCGTTGCAGCCAGATCGCGTGCAATCCCACGTACACCGGCACAGTCGCCACGGTTTGGTGTGATGGCGATTTCGATGATTGGGTCTGTCAGACCCATGATGTCTACCGCACGGGCACCAACTTCGGTGTCAGCCGGCAAGTCAACGATCCCGTCATGATCTTCAGACAGCTTCATTTCGGCTTCTGACATCATCATGCCTTCAGATGGCACACCGCGAATTTTTGTTGGTTTCAGGGTGACGTCCAGACCGGGGATGTAAGAACCAGATGTGGCAAAGACACCTTTCAGGCCCGCACGTGCGTTTGGCGCACCACAAACAACATCATATTCTTTTTCGCCGTCAAAGACTTTCAGAACTTGAAGCTTGTCTGCATCCGGGTGACGTTCAGCAGAAAGGATTTCGGCAATTTTAAAGGTTTCCAGACCACGGGAACGGTCTTCAACACCTTCAACTTCCAAACCAATCATGGAGAGTTTTTCAACGATCTCGTCACAGGACTTATCTGTTTCAAGATGCTCAAGAAGCCAGCTTAATGTGAATTTCATCGGGTCAGCCCCCCTACCATTGACGGAATATCCAAGGCCTTAAAGCCATAGTGACGCAACCAGCGAAGGTCAGATTCATAGAATGTACGCAAGTCTGGAATGCCATATTTCAACATGGCGATACGTTCAATCCCCATCCCGAAGGCAAAGCCTTGGTATTTGGATGAATCAATGCCACAGTTTTCCAGAACTTTCGGATGCACCATGCCGCAGCCCAAAATCTCCAGCCAGTCATCCCCAGCCCCGATTTTGAATTCGCCGCCTTCACGGGTGCAGCCGATATCCACTTCCGCAGAGGGTTCTGTGAAGGGGAAGTAAGACGGGCGGAAACGAACGGGCAGGTCATCCACACCGAAATAAGCCTTACAGAAATCAATCAGCGTGCCCTTCAGGTGGCCGAAGTGTGATTTCTCATCAATCACCAGACCTTCGATCTGATGGAACATGGGTGTGTGTGTGGCATCATAATCACAACGATATGTGCGACCCGGGCAAACGATACGGATCGGCGCACCTTTTTCCTGCATGGAACGGATTTGTACAGGAGAGGTGTGGGTGCGCAGCACCATGCGGTGACCGTCTTGTTCGCGCGGCAGATAGAAGGTATCGTGGTCCTGGCGTGCGGGGTGTTCCGGGCCAATGTTGAGCGCCCCGAAGTTGCGCCAGTCATCCTCGATATTCGGGCCTTCGGCAACGGTGAAACCCATTTCACCGAAAATAGCGATGGCTTCATCAATGGTTTGGCTGACCGGGTGAACTGTACCTGTGCTTTCAGGGCGTGTGCTTAGGGTCACGTCAACTTTTTCAGCCATTAGGCGGGCGTTCAGTTCCGCATCTGCCAGTTCAGTTTTGCGCGCTTCAATGGCCTGAGCCACTTCGCCTTTGACCAGATTCAGCTTTTGGCCTGTTTCTTTGCGTTCTTCGGGGCTCAAATCCTTCATGTTTTTCATCATGGAGGTGATTGAACCTTTTTTACCCAGTGCATTGACGCGAATATCGTCCAGTGCCTTGGAGTCTGTCGCAGCCGCAACCGCGCTTAAGACATCTTCTTTAATTTGATCGAGGTTTTCCATATCCGTTCCTAAATGGAAAAAAGGGGGTAACAAGCAAAAAGGAGACTAAAGCCCATGAAGGCTTCAGTCCCCTTTTCCAAGATTTCTATGCATTGCAAGGGCAATACATCAGCATTTAATTACTTGGCAAGAGCGGCCTGAGCCTGTTCTACCAAAGACTTAAATGCTTCCGGCTCACGTGCAGCCAGGTCAGCCAGAACTTTACGGTCCAGCTCGATACCAGCCAGCTTCAAGCCGTTCATGAATTGAGAGTAAGAGACGCCGTACTGACGAGAACCAGCGTTGATACGCTGAATCCACAAAGAGCGGAAGTTACGCTTTTTATTGCGACGGTCGCGATACTGATACTGGAGGCCCTTTTCGACCTTTTCCATAGCGACGCGCAGGACGTTATTATTACGACCGCGATAACCTTTGGCTTTGGCGATAATCTTTTTGCGGCGAGCGCGAGAAGCAACAGCTACTGTAGAACGCATGTCTTTAAATCCTTATGTGTATTACGAGTCGTAAATTAAGCGTACGGCATCATGGATTTCGCCATGCGTGCATCAGCAGCGCACAGAACGAAAGAACCACGAGCTTGGCGTTTCATCTTCTGAGAACGCTTGCGCAGGTTGTGGGATTTGAATGCGTATGCACCGCGAACTTTACCAGTCGCAGTAATCTTGAAGCGCTTCTTAGCACCAGACTTTGTCTTCATCTTAGGCATTTTATTATCCTTTATATATTTACATTAAACCCGACGCTTTGGCATGCCTTAGCCTCAGATCGTCTGTGTTTAATGCCACTAATAAAATATGCGTCGCGAAAAATAACTCTCGCAACGAGGTAGCGGGTTATAGACTCAAGATATACGGATTGCAAGGGGAAAATACGGTCGTTCAATTGACCGTATGGGCTTCAAAGGGGCTATCCAGCAGGAATGTGGGAATGGTCACATGCAAACGTTCTCCGGCGGAACTGATCATCTCATATGATCCGCCCATAAACCCGCTGGGGGTTTGTAAGGGCACACCGCTGGTATATTCATAAGAACCACCGGGTTCCAACAGGGGTTGTTCACCCACAACACCTTCGCCACGGACCTCTTGAGTCCGCCCCAGGCCATCGGTAATTTTCCAATAGCGTGAAATCAATTGAATGGACTCATATCCATCATTTTTGATTTCAATATGATAGGCCCAGACAAAAGTGCTTTTTTCCGGATCAGATTCATCTTCCAGAAAAATCGGTTCGACCGCAACGGTCACCATACGGGTGGTTTCTTCAAATTTCATAGATAATATGATGGGGGCTTCTTGGAGATTAGGCAACAAAGAAATGGGCTCGTGCAGTGGCAACCGGGCGATTTTCATCTTTTTGCCAGGCAGTCACCCGTACATTGGCGATGCGTTTGCCCTGTTTGATGATTTGGGCACGGGCATAGGTTGCGTGATGAAGGGCCGGGCGCAGGTAATCGACCGAGATATTGATGATACGAGGGGGGACAGCCTCTTCACCCAAGGCATCCAGTAGGTGAAAAGAAGCAGCATGTTCCATCAATCCGGCAACCACACCGCCATGAACGGCACCGATAATTTCGTTACCGATATTGTCCCGGTTTTCTTTTAAAACAGTCAGCAGACCCTGAGTATCTTCATACAGGGTCAGTCCGACAAAATCGGCATAAGGGATACTGTCGTTTAAAGGAGAAAGGCGCAAATGTGGTTTCATCACTGTTCCTCGCCCGCCTGGAGTTGAAAATGACCGTTTGTTTTAAAGCTTCCCAAGGCGGTGGTGAGTTGTCTTTGTTCCTCTCCTTGCCAGGCAAAGCCGCGTACAAAGGCAATGTCGTCATCAAAATGGAAACATTCAGCTTCGGCATAAAGGGGGCTATCAGCGCAGGCCGGGGTTAAATGGTCCAGACGTAAGTCTAATGTTGCTACAGTTCGTCCCTCAGGATAAATGGAAGAGGCAACGGTTCCACATAAAGTATCAAGCAAGGTGGTGACAATGGCACTATGTAACAGGTTTTTGGCTGGGTTGCAGATCAATTCGGGACGGGGGCTTAATCTCATGCGGCCTTTGCCTTGTTCCAGATTGTCAAATTTCAGACCGAGTTTTTTACAATGGGGTAAATTCTCTACGGTTGTGCGCATGAAATCATGAAGGGCAATGGACATGTGCTTCTTTCCTGACAAGTCGTGATGAAATAATGTATGGTATGCGAACAGTTTTTGTAAAGGCTTTTGTATGCAGGGACGCTTTTGTTTACATTTCCGTGGGGAGCTGGCATTCTGTACAACAATTTTGAGAGGAGAGAGTTTATGGCACATCTTTTGATTGTTGATGATGATCGAACTCTTTTACGGGCAATGGTTGAGGGGCTGAAGAGAGCAGGCTTTGATGTTCAGGGCGAAGCCAGTGGTCAGGGGGCGCTTGCACAGCTAGAAAGCCATTCGTTTGATCTGTTGATTACGGATCTTCTCATGCCGGAAATTGATGGATTGAAAGTGATCGAACAGGCCGTTTCGGCGAACCAAAATATACGGATTCTTGCAATTTCTGGGGGTGGTCCTGATCGTGATGGTGGGGATTTGCTCGATACCGCTTTGGGGTGCGGAGCCGATGCCATTTTACAAAAACCGTTTAAACCAGATGAATTTATTCAGACGGTTCAGGCGTTGTTGCGCTAAGCCATTATTCGTCGTCTTCGCGAAGGCGGGGACCTCCTTCAGGCGGAAAAAGATCCCCGATCAAGCCGGGGATGACGGTGGGATTAGGAAGGGAAGGACTTATAAGCTGAAAACCCTTTGCTCCATGGATCACGGCTGTTTGTCGGCTTTTCTTCTCCTAAAGCCCCTTGTTTACCGTAGGTCTTGAATTTCTCCATCACCTCATCCATTTCCGTATCGCTGAGGATATGAGGCTCGCCCACTTGCAAGGCGGTGAGATATTGTTCACAGAGCAGTTCCAGTTCCTGTGCGATCTTGAGTGCCTTATCCAGATTGGGTGCGGCCACGATCATACCGTGATTGGCAAGCAGACAAGCGTTGCGGCTTTGCAGCGCTTCAAGGGCAACGTCTGACAATGCTTGCGTGCCGAAGGTGGCGTAAGGTGCACAGCGCACATTTTTGCCGCCACACACCGCAATCATATAATGAAAGGGGGGCAGGTCGCGGCGCAGGCAGGCCAGTGTGGTGGCGAACTTGGAATGGGTATGAATGATGGCATTGACGTCTTTGCGTGCGGCCATGATATCGCGGTGAAATAGCCATTCGCTGGACGGTTTCCAGCGACCCAGGTAGCTGCCGTCTTCGCGTACCTCGACAATATGGCTGGGGTCTAGCTTATCATAATCCAGCCCGGACGGCGTGATGAAAAAGCCGTTTTGGGATCGGGCAGAGACATTGCCGCTGGTGCCCTGATTAATGCCAAGGGCATTCATTTTCAGGGCGGTATCAATGACAGCTTGGCGCAAGGGCATCAGACTTTATCCGGGAACATGGCGGCGAGTGCCTCTTTGGAGGCTTCGGAGACCCCACGTTCCGTAATCAGTCCGGTGACATATTTGGCAGGGGTGACATCAAAGGCATAATTGCCTGCCGTGCAGCCTTCTGGCGTGATGGTGACGGTGGCAACCGTGCCATCTTTTAAGCGGCCTGTCATTTCGGTGACTTCAGTGCCATCGCGCTGTTCAATGGGGATTTCCTTCACCCCATCATCCACCGTCCAGTCAATGGTGGGCGAAGGTAGGCAAACGTAGAAAGGCACGTCATTATCATGGGCAGCGAGTGCTTTCAGATACGTGCCGATCTTGTTACACACATCACCGGAGGCCGTGGTGCGGTCCGTGCCGACAAAACAGATATCGACTTCGCCATGCTGCATCAAATGACCGCCGGCATTATCCACGATCAAGGTGTGCGGCACACCATGATTACCCAGCTCCCATGCGGTGAGGGAGGCCCCTTGATTGCGCGGGCGGGTTTCATCGACCCAAACATGAACGGGAATACCCGCATCATGGGCTTTATACATGGGCGATGTTGCCGTCCCCCAATCTACGGTCGCCAGCCAACCGGCGTTACAGTGGGTGAGGATGTTCACCACCCCTTGCTTGCCCTTTTTCTCCCAAATCTCTTCGATGAGCTTGAGGCCATGATCGCCAATGGAGGAGTTCTGCGCCACATCATCCTCACAGATTTGCGCCGCAAGTTTGTAAGCCGCTGCTTCGCGCTCGCCTTCTGGCAAGGGCAGGATTTGATCACGCATCTCATCCAAGGCCCAGCGAAGGTTTACAGCCGTGGGGCGGGTGGCATACAGTTCCTTATAAGCCTGATCAAATCCACCATCAGTGGCATCATGGCGCAAAGCCAAAGCCATGCCGTAGCCAGCTGTCGCCCCAATCAATGGGGCACCACGCACCAGCATGTCAAAAATGGCATGACAGGCATCAGCCAATGTTTCCATACGCACAATTTCATAAGTGTGGGGCAGTTTGGTCTGATCAATAATATTCACCCCCCAGCCATCATGATCCAGCCAAATCGGGCGCGTCGGGATACCGTTAACTTTCATGTGCTTGTTCCTTAAATATCCATGTCGTCCTCGCGAAAGGCGGGGACCTTTATCCAATAGGGGAGGGAGATCCCCGATCAAGTCGGGGATGACATATCGGGTGTTATTTCAAAACTCGACCTGCAACCGCATCCAGTTTTTTCATCACTTCTGGATCACGGGCATCGGGTGCTGTGATCAGGGCGTATTCGAGGGCGTTGTGACAGCCGCTTGGGCAGGGCAGGGGGGCCGCGGCGATTTTCGGGGCGGCAGCCTTGACCAGATTGCGGCCTTTTTCGGCATTTTCCAGCAGGACTTTGATCACTTGTTCCACGGTCACATCGTCGTGGTCTTCGTGCCAGCAGTCATAATCTGTGACCATGGCGACAGTGGCATAGCCCATCTCGGCTTCACGCGCCAATTTGGCTTCAGGCATGTTGGTCATTCCGATGACGGAACAGCCCCAACTACGATAGAGGTTTGATTCGGCCTTGGTGGAGAACTGCGGACCTTCCATGGCGAGGTAGGTGCCGCCACGGGTATAGTCAATGCCTGTTTCTTTCAGGGCGTCTTCCAGGCAATCAACCAATCGTTTCGATACCGGTTCACCAAAAGCCACATGGGCAACACAGCCGGTGCCAAAGAAAGATTTTTCACGGGCAAAGGTGCGGTCAATATAATCATCGGCCAGCACAAAATGCCCCGGTGGCAGTTCTTCTTTTAAAGAGCCACAGGCTGATACAGATACAATGTCTGTTACGCCTGCACGTTTCATCGCATCAATATTGGCGCGGTAGTTGACCTCAGATGGTGAGATTTTATGGCCGCGACCATGGCGGGGTAGAAAACGCATTTGTACGCCATCCAGTTCCCCAAAGAGAATATCGTCAGACACAGTGCCAAAAGGTGACGTGATGGTCTCCCAACGGGTGTTTTCCAACCCGTCAATTTCATAGATGCCGCTACCACCCATAACGCCGATAATTGTTTCTGACATATCCAAGAGTCCCTTTGATTAAATCTGTGTTGGAACGATTTTTGGCATGGAATGGGGTGAAAATCCATGAAAAAGAAAAAAGGTAAGATTCTTTCGTGTGAGCGCTTAAAAAATGGTCAGTCAGGGCCTGTCATTTGATCAGTTGCTTACGTTGCAATGCACAATAATGCCTTAAAAACATTCAGCTATTGCGAAAAGATACCCATTACTACGCAGAAAATTTGAGTGGTTGGTCAAAAAAATGAAAACTTGTGAAATTTGGTCTTGCCAATCGGTTAATTAAGGGTAAAGCTGCTGAATGTGCATTTGAAATTCGGTGATCGGTTTCAAAGGTGAAAAGATAATTTTTTAAAAGGCCGTTTGGGTCTTTTTTGACAGGTGTTTCGATAAGTATCTTTGTGGTTAGGGAGCTTAAGTGTCTGTTTTTAGATGAGGGCAAAACTCATCAGGGCGGACAGTCGGAACATTTTGTTTTTATGTAAATCACGGGAGATTTCTAACATGAAAAAAACTCTATCTGTCCTGACAGGTGCATTTGTTGCAACTGCTGTTTCTGCAACAGCTGCCATGGCGGCAAGCACACTGGACACTGTTAAGGCACGTGGCGAATTGCTGTGTGGTGCTTCAACAGGTCTGCCGGGTTTCTCTCTGCCCGACGAAAAAGGTAACTGGACAGGTCTGGACGCAGATACTTGCCGTGCGGTTGCTGCCGCCGTTCTGGGTGATGCGAACAAGGTTAAATTCATTCCGTTGACAGCCAAAGAACGTTTCACAGCACTGCAGTCTGGTGAAATTGACGTGCTGTCTCGTAACACAACATGGACACATACACGTGATACGTCCTTGGGTCTGAACTTTGCAGGCGTAAACTATTACGACGGTCAGGGCTTCATGGTTCAAAAAGAACTGGGTGTGAAGTCTGCGCTGGAACTGGATGGCGCATCTGTTTGTATTCAAGCAGGGACAACAACGGAACTGAACCTTGCGGATTATTTCCGTCTTAACGGTATGAAGTTCAGCCCGGTTGTTTACGATACATCTGACCAAACTGTACAAGGTTTTGCCGCAGGTCGTTGTGACATTTTGACATCTGACCAATCGCAGCTTTATGCGCTTCGCTCCAAACTGGATGATCCGTCAAAAGCAGTTGTTCTGCCGGAAGTTATTTCCAAAGAACCGCTTGGCCCGGTTGTACGCCAAGGTGATGACCAGTGGTTCAATATCGTGAAATGGACATTGTTTGCACTGGTGAACGCTGAAGAAATGGGTGTGACATCTGCTAATGCTGATGACATGCTGAAAAGCACAAACCCAGGTGTTCAGCGTCTGGTCGGTACATCTGGTGATGCAGGTGCAAAACTGGGCCTTGGTGCAAACTGGGCATATGATGCCGTTAAGCAAGTTGGTAACTACGGCGAAATGTTTGACCGTAACGTTGGCCCGAACACACCGCTGCAAATCTCTCGTGGTTTGAATGCGCTGTGGTCTAAAGGTGGCTTGCAGTACGCACCGCCGGTTCGCTAAGAGCTGACGGGTAGACGTATAATTTAGGGGTGGGTGTGTTGTGACGCGAGGGAGCCTTCGCAAAGATCAACACACCCACTTTTTCTTTTTATAAGAGTTTGGAGTGTGCATATGTCGCAAGAAAAGAACGACACAGCCACCAAGCCCAAACAAAATTCCTCGGCACTGTATGACCCGCGTGTGCGTGCGGTCGTCTTTCAATCGCTGTTATTTGCCTTCCTCATCTGGCTGGGCTGGACAATTTTCCAGAACACGCTTCAGAATATGGAAAGCCGGGGGATCACCACGGGCTTTGATTTTTTAAGTAATCCCGCCGGCTTTGAAATTTTGATGAGTCTGGTCGACTATGATGCGTCTCATACCTATGGGCGTACCTTCCTTGTCGGCTTGCTCAATACTGTTTTAGTTTCATTCTTAGGCATTATTCTGGCCACAGTGCTTGGTTTTGTGATGGGGGTTGCCCGTCTGTCCAAGAACTGGCTGATTGCCAAAATTGCATCGGTTTATGTGGAAACCCTGCGCAACATCCCTTTGTTATTGCAGATTTTCTTCTGGTATTTCGCGGTGCTGCAACCATTGCCGAGCCCGCGTGGCAGTCTGTCAGCTGGTGATGCTATTTTCCTCAATAACCGGGGTCTTTATTTTCCAGAACCTATCGCAGGAGAGGGTTTTAGCGTTGTCTGGATTGCCTTGATCGTTGGTATTGTGGGGGCGGCCGGCTTATCGCGCTGGTCGACAAAGCGTCAGGAAGAAACGGGTGAACAATTCCCGGCCTTTTGGGCGGGGGCCGGGCTGGTGCTCGGTTTGCCGTTGCTGGTCTTCCTTGTGATGGGTGCCCCTTTGACGTGGGAAATGCCAGAGCAGACACGCTTTAACCTGAAGGGCGGTGTGCAGGTCATTCCTGAATTAATCGCGCTTTTGCTGGCTTTATCCACTTATACGGCGGCCTTCATTGCCGAGATCGTGCGTGCCGGTATTTTGGCTGTTCCCCATGGGCAGACAGAGGCTGCGGAAAGCCTGGGCTTACGTCGCAGTGTGACATTGCGCCAGATCATTATCCCGCAAGCCATGCGCGTGGTGATCCCACCGCTGACCAGCCAGTATCTCAACCTTGCGAAGAACTCTTCGCTGGCAACGGCCATTGGCTATCCAGATATCGTGAATGTCTTTATGGGGACAACGCTGAACCAGACAGGTCAGGCGGTTGAAATTGTCGCCATGACCATGGCGGTCTATCTGACCATTAGCCTGATCCTATCGGTTGTGATGAACTGGTATAACAAAGCCATGGCCTTGAAGGAGCGTTAAGATGGGAAAATTTGTCGAAAAAGAAGCGCTCCCGCCGCCCGTATCAACAACGGGTCCGGTTGCGTGGGTACGTCAAAACTTATTGTCCTCACCGATCAATACAGCGTTGACTCTGGCGACCCTTTATTTGCTGTATGAAACACTCCCGCCGATTTTGGACTGGGCGTTTTTCAGTGCAAACTTCACCGGTGATGGGCCAAGTGCCTGTAGTGACAGCGGGGCCTGCTGGGTCTTTATTCAAAGTCGTCTTGGTTTCTTCACCTATGGTTTTTATACCGAGGCTGAACGCTGGCGGGTAGATTTGAGCTTCTTTTTGCTTGCCCTTGTGGTCGTGCCGCAATTCTTTGATCAGGTCTCTAGCGAGATCAAAAAATGGCTGGGTGTTGCAGGTTTAACCATCCTGCCTGTGATCGTTGGCATTTTGCTCATCGGGGGCTGGTTCGGTCTTCCCCATGTGGAAACACATCAATGGGGCGGCTTGATGCTGACATTGGTGCTGTCCTATGTGGGGATCGTGGCGGCCTTGCCCTTTGGTGTGGTGCTGGCCTTGGGCCGTCGTTCTGAAATGCCCATGGTGCGCATGGTTTGTGTGGCCTTTATTGAACTGTGGCGCGGTGTGCCGTTGATCTCGGTTCTGTTCATGGCCTCTGTGATGCTGCCACTGTTCTTGCCGGAAGGCTGGGATTTTGAAAAGCTGCTGCGCGCCTTGATCGGGATTACCATGTTCCAGTCGGCTTATATGGCCGAAGTGATCCGTGGGGGGCTGCAAGCCATCCCGAAAGGGCAGTTTGAAGCTGCTGATTCACTGGGGCTTGGCTATTGGCAGTCCATGGGGTTGATCATTTTACCGCAAGCCTTGAAGCTGGTTATTCCGGGCATTGTGAACACCTTTATCGCCCTGTTTAAAGACACCACCCTTGTGTTGATCATTGGTCTGCTGGATGTTTTGGCGACTGTGCAGTCTTCCATCGTCGATCCGGCCTGGGGCGGGGTGGCGACCGAGGGATACGTATTTGCCGCGTTCTGTTTCTGGGTTTTCTGTTTTGGCATGTCCAAATACAGCCAAGCACTGGAGCGCAAACTTCACACCGGACACAAACGCTAATAGCAAATTTCGAGTAGCCGGTTTTTCCGGCTACATTGAGCATTTGCGCCATGAAAGAGCAAAGAATTAGAGGATAAAATGACAAAAGATCCTGATGCAATTACTGATACTGTGACCGAAGCCGAACTGCGCGCTGGTCACAATCTTGATCATGAAGTCGCCAAAGAAGATGTCATCCAATTGATTGGCATGAATAAATGGTATGGTGATTTTCATGTGTTGCGCGATATCAACCTGAATGTGCACAAAGGCGAACGTATCGTCATTTGTGGCCCCTCAGGTTCCGGTAAATCCACCATGATCCGCTGTATCAACCGCCTTGAAGAACATCAGGCCGGACAGATCATCGTGGATGGGGTGGAACTGACCAATGATTTGAAGAACATTGACAAAATCCGTCGCGAAGTGGGGATGTGCTTCCAGCACTTCAACCTATTCCCCCACTTAACCATTTTGGAAAACTGCACACTGGCTCCTATGTGGGTGCGCAAAGAGTCCAAGGCGGAAGCAGAAGAGCGTGCCATGCATTATCTGGAACGGGTGAAAATCCCTGATCAGGCCCATAAATATCCGGGGCAGCTTTCGGGTGGTCAGCAACAACGGGTGGCCATTGCGCGTTCTCTATGTATGCAGCCGAAAATCATGCTGTTTGATGAACCCACTTCCGCCCTTGATCCTGAAATGATCAAGGAAGTGTTGGATACCATGGTGCAATTGGCCGAAGAAGGCATGACCATGTTGTGTGTGACCCATGAAATGGGCTTTGCCAAAACGGTTGCGGATCGGGTGATCTTTATGGCGGACGGTCAGATTGTAGAACAGAATGAACCCCATGCATTCTTCGAAAATCCACAAGAAGAACGAACCCAAGAGTTCCTCAGCCAGATTATTGGTCATTAAAATTCGGGGTCGGGGGTGACGATGTAAGGCGTCACCCTCGGACTTGATCCGAGGATCTCTTTCAAGCTTACTCAACCCCCATGAGCTTCTTGATGGGTTTGAAGCTTTTGCGGTGATGTGGTGTCAGGCCCAATGTGGCTAAACCTTCCTGGTGAAGCTTGACACCGTAGCCCGCATTCTTTTCCCAGCCATACCCCGGATATTCTTCGGCCAGATTTGCCATTTGTTGATCACGCGTCACCTTGGCAATAATAGAGGCCGCCGCAATGGAACAGCTTAAGCTATCGCCCTTGACCACCGGATGGCCGGGCACACCAAGTTTGGGGGGCATCTTATTGCCATCAATCAGGGCATAATCGGGTTTTGGGACGAGACCTTGCACGGCACGGGTCATGGCAAGATAGGTGGCTTGCAGAATATTGACATCATCAATTTCTTCCACACTGGCTTCGCCCACTGCCCAGACGCTTTCTGCCTTGATCTGATCAATCAGGGCTTCGCGTTTTTTTGCGGATAACTTTTTGGAATCGTTCAGGTTTTGGGCCAGCTCAGGGCTTAAGGTCGCTTGATCAAAAATCACAGCGGCTGCCGTGACCGGGCCAGCCCAAGGACCGCGCCCGGCTTCATCCACGCCACAAACAAGGCCGCTTTGTTCGTTTTCCAGTTCAAAATCAGGCATATTTCCCTCAATGTGTGTTATGACGCACAGCGCAGATGGTTAAACTCATGTAAATCTATGATCATCCTATAAATGATTGAGAGCCCCATGTTAAGTATTGTCATTCCGACCTACAATAGTGCAGCTGATCTGCCTGAAACAGTACAGTCTCTGGTTCCACCACCTTATGTGCGTGAAATCATTATTGTGGATGGCGGTTCAGAGGATCAGACATGTTCTATTGCACAACAGTGTGCTGACCAACTGATAAGGGGAGAAAGGGGACGGGGGCAACAGATGAAAGCCGGGGCGCAGGTGGCTCGTGGGGACTGGTTGTTATTTCTTCACAGTGACACCCGCCTGCCAGAAGGCTGGGGGGCGGCAGTGTCGACTTTTATGGCGATGGACCGTGAAAAGGCACAAGCTGCCTATTTCACATTCGCTTTGGATGATGAACAGGTACAGGCCCGACGTCTGGAAAAAATTGTGTCCTGGCGCTGTCGTTTTCTGGGCCTGCCCTATGGTGATCAGGGATTGTTGATCAGCCGTACCCTTTATGAACAGGTCGGCGGCTTTCATGATCTGCCCTTGATGGAGGATGTGGATATGGTGCGCCGAATTGGCAAAAGCCGCTTAAGGCAGCTCCCTGTCAAGGCGCTGACATCGGCACGGAAATATCAAAAGAGGGGCTATATGATACGTAGTTTGCGCAATGTTGCTTGTCTCAGCCTATATTTTCTTGGATTATCACCTGCACGGATTGCCAAATTGTACGGATAATTGATCTTTGCGGAATCATCTGGTTATTTTTGTGAAAGAACCTCGTCTTGGGCGGGTGAAAACGCGCTTGGCTCGTGATATCGGACTTGTTGCGGCCTGGCGGTTTTACCGTTTAATGCTGGCACGGATACCTAAGGGGTTAACAGGGAAAGGTCCTTGGCACACATGGGTGGCCTATAGTCCGGATGATGCCAAGAGAAAACTGTTTGGGCCTGTTGTGAAACTTGTCCCTCAAGGCGGCGGTGATCTTGGACAACGTATGTTGCGTCCGGCGCAATATTTACCCACAGGGCGGTTTATTGTGATTGGAAGTGATATTCCTGATGTGAGTGCGGGACATATTCGCCGTGCGTTTCAGCTTTTGGGTAAAAATGATGTTGTTTTCGGTCCGGCAACAGATGGAGGCTTTTGGCTGGTCGGCTATAAACGTCACCCGATTATGGTCAACCCTTATCGAAAATATGTTCGTTGGTCCCATCCTGAGACTTTGGAGGATTGCTTGGCAAACCTTCAAGGCAAAAAGGTTGCTTTCGTTGATACACTTTCTGATGTGGATTGCGGGGCGGATTTGGGGCAAAGGGGAAAGGACGAAAAATTAGTGTGAGAAATCCTTTGATCGTCTGGTAAGGGATGTTACATATAACGAAGCCATTTTCTTCATGTTTAAAGGTGTTTCGTGAAAGTTCTGCTTGCTGATGACCATTCCATTGTTCGTACCGCTCTGAAATATGTTCTGTCTGAACTTGCGCCCGAATTGAATGTCGTTGAAGCGCGCAATAACAATGATATTTTGAGAGCATTGGACGAAAACCCCGATGGGTTTGATCTGGTGATGCTTGACTTGCGTATGCCCGGTATGGATGGCAATGGTCAGGCGATTGCCCAAGTGGTTGAACGTGTTGATCCCACCCCGGTTTGTGTCTTTACCGTATCGGAAGACCCCGATGAAATGCGTGCGGTTCTTCAGGCGGGGGTACGGGCCTATATCCCTAAAACAACAGATGACGCATTGATCGCAACCATCTTGAAATTGGTTTTATCTGGGGGGTCTTATGTCCCACCTGTTTTAGGGGGGCTGGAGAAGGGGCAGGAAATGGCAAATTCTGCGTCGACGACTTCGGCATCCATGGCGACCAAGGATCTTTTCCCTGATTTGACCCGTCGCCAGCGGGAGGTTTTGGTTTTGTTGGCAGAAGGTCTGTCCAATCAGGAAATCGGCGAGCGTCTGGATTTGAATTTAAGCACGGTAAAAAGCCATGTAACGGCAATTTTGCGGACTCTGGATGTGGATAACCGTACGCAGGCGGTGTTGAAATTTCAAAACGCTATGGGGAAGTAGTTGTCTTTTAATCTTGCTCAATCGGCAGGATAATGGCGAATTTCGATCCTTTACCAACTGTTGAATGGCAGGAAATCTCGATTTCCAGCAGATTGGCAAGGCGTTTTACAATGGCAAGGCCAAGGCCAATCCCTTCGCTTCGATCACGTTCCGGGTCATCAAGCTGGGAAAATTCGGTAAAGATATTTTCCAACCCTTCTTCTGGGATGCCGGGACCTGTATCCCAGACTTCAATGGCAACATTACTTCCCATACGACGACAGCCCAGAAGGATGCGCCCTTCCTTGGTATAGCGAATGGCGTTGGACAGGAAGTTTCGCAAAATCCGTTCCAGCAAGAGCGGGTCTGTTTGTAGGCGAACAGACGAAGGCACCATACGCAGGCCCAGCCCTTTGGAATGGGCTGATACGCGATATTCCCGTGTCAGTTGACGCAACAGGGGCTGGAGTTCAAAAGAGCTTGGGTTGGGTTCAATAACGCCAGCTTCAAGCTTGGATAAGGAAAGGATGGAGTCCAGCAGGGAACGCATGGAACGTTGGGCACCATGCATGTCTTTCATAATCGCCTTGCTGCGCTCATCTGGCATGCGCTTTTCCAACATGCCGGAAAACATGCCGATGGCTTCCAGCGGTTGTTTCAGGTCATGTCCGGCAGCGGCCAGAAATTTGGATTTGGCCGTATTGGCCTTGACGGCCCCGCGTCGGGCTTCTTCCAATTGCTGGGTGCGTTGCTTGACCGTTTCTTCAAGGTCTTTTGAAAAATCCCTGATTTGTTTCATTTGCGAGGTTACATGGCGGACCATCGGGCGGAAAATGAAAAAGGCTTCAACGCTTAGAACCAGAATGGTCAGGCTGAGAAAGACAGCTTCCAGCCAGCGCAGGAAATCAAAGGCATGTTCGCCTTCTTCCTGATAAAATTTCACCATGGAATCCAGCGAGGCAACCAGTTGTCCGGGGGCAATCTCAAGAACATATTTCACAGAAGGATGTTCTGGTGAAATATCCTCAATCGGCATTTCTAGAATTTCCTGGAGGATAACAATATAGCCGCGCATCTGGGCGTTGAGAGGATAGGCCCCTTTAAAATAGCGTTTGCGTGCCTCCGGTGACATTTCTACCGACATATTAATCGCATTGGCCCGTCCGGTCAGGGCCAAATGAGCCTGTTCCAGAAGATGGGTGGCTTCGCGTAATTCATCACGGAACTTTTTTTGTTGGGCAATTGTCTCGGCTTGGGCCAGTTGGGCGACAAACAAGGCTGTGCGCTGAGACAGCATGCGTTGGCGCCCGGAGATATTCACAATGGACAGGGTGCTTTTATGTTCTGCAATCAAAAGCCCAACGGTGCCAAAGGCAGACGCCGCCAAAATCGCAATGGCTGTGAGCGCAAAAATATAGCGCTTCGTCATCCAGAGTCCGGGGTTTTCTTCATCGGGTTTGAGTAATCTATCCATGAGATTGTTATAGGCTAGAACATTTAAAATTAACAGAAAATTCGAACTGGTAGTACCGATATGGGGTTGTGGGTTGAATTTGAATTATTCTAATTATACAGTACTTAAGTATGAGTTTTTCTTGCGTTTCTTATCTGGATGTGGTACTGATTTTTACATCCAAAGTACGATTTTTTGGTGTGGGAGGGGGTCCCATGGAACAGGAACTTTCACGACGAACTTTATTGTTCGGTCATTCCGGCTTGACAGGGCAAGACGATGTTATTCGTCCGCCTTGGGCCTTAACACCGGAAGACTTTGCAAAGAAATGTACTGGCTGTGGCGAGTGTGTTTCCGCATGTCCTGAAAAGATTCTCAAAATAGATACGCATAATTTGGCGAAAGTGGATTTCTCACAAGGGGAATGTACCTTCTGTCGTGATTGTGTGGCTTCGTGTCGTGATGGCGCATTGGTGATGTTAGACCCTGAAACACCCTGGTTACTGGATATTTCTATTGAGGGGAAATGTCTGGCGATGAAGGGGGTGGAATGCAGGGCCTGTGATGATCAGTGCGAACCCCGTGCCATCCGTTTTAAACTTACCCCGGCAGCTGTCGCAATGCCGCAGCTTAATGAACAGGAATGTACAGGCTGTGGGGCCTGCATTTCGGTTTGTCCAAGTGAGGCGATTGTGTTGAAACCTGCCATTCAAAAGGAGGGGGAATAGGTTGAAGGTTAATAGCCGATTTTTAGCTGAAGGACAGGAGCAGGCAACACTGCCCGGTGCCTTACCCTCAGCAGAAAAACCGTTCAATGTGTGTGGCTTGCTGGCCCATGTGGCTGATGGTCAGATGGACAGCGTGCGCGCTGCATTGAACGAACTGGCCGGTGTGGAAATCCATGCCGAGACAGAAGATGGCCGTTTGGTCATCACCATCGAAGATAGCGAAGACTGTCTGGCGGCCGATATGATCACAAATGTGGATCGTACACCGGGCGTGATGAACAGCTCTCTCGTTTATCATCAATTTGAATCACAAGACTCGCTTGAAATGGAGGAGGTTTCCTCATGAAACTGACCCGGCGTGAATTTATGAAGGCCAATGCTGCTGCAGCGACTGCTGCCGTTGCTGGCGTTTCTCTCCCCGCCAAAACTGTTGATGCTGCTGTACCCAATTCAATTCGTTGGGACAAAGGCGCCTGTCGTTTTTGTGGCACAGGCTGTGGTGTTCTAATCGGGACACGTGACGGTAAAATCGTTGCGACCCAAGGGGACCCGGATGCACCTGTGAACAAAGGTTTGAACTGTATCAAGGGCTATTTCTTGTCCAAGATCATGTACGGTAAGGACCGTTTGACACAGCCGTTGCTGCGTAAAACAAATGGTAAATTTGACAAAGAAGGTGATTTCGAACCGGTAAGCTGGGACGAAGCTTTCGATGTCATGGCTGAAAAGTGGAGAGAAGCACTTAAGAAAAAAGGCCCGACATCTGTTGGTATGTTCGGTTCCGGTCAATGGACAGTTTGGGAAGGCTATACGGCTTCTAAACTGATGAAGGCGGGTTTCCGTTCCAACAACCTTGACCCGAACGCACGTCACTGTATGGCTTCTGCCGTGGGTGCTTTCATGCGTGCCTTTGGTATTGATGAACCGATGGGATGTTATGACGATCTGGAACATGCCGATGTGTTTGTGCTTTGGGGCGCAAACATGGCGGAAATGCACCCGATCCTGTGGTCGCGTATGACAAACACACGTTTGACCAAACCAGGTTGTGAAGTGCATGTTCTGTCGACTTATGAGCATCGCTGCTTTGAGCTGGCTGACAACGATATGGTGTTTGAGCCGCAGACTGATTTGGCGATCCTCAACTATATCGCCAACTACATCATTGAAAATAAGGCTTACAACAAAGACTTTATTTCCAAACACGTAAACTTTAACGCCACCACAACCGATATTGGTTACGGTCTGCGTCCGGAACACCCGCTGGAACAAGCTGCGGCCAATCCGGGCAAAGGCAAATTCAACAAAATTTCCTTTGAAGAATATGCCAAGTCTGTTTCCAAATATACTTTGGACTATACGGCGGAATTGTCTGGCGTTTCCAAAGAGAAGCTGTTGAAGCTGGCTCAAGCGTATGCGGATCCGAACAAGAAGGTGTCTTCTTACTGGACCATGGGCTTCAACCAGCATACCCGTGGTGTTTGGGTGAACGGTCTGCTTTATAACGTTCACTTGCTTATGGGCAAAATCTCTGAGCCGGGCAACAGCCCGTTCTCATTGACGGGTCAGCCTTCAGCTTGTGGGACGGCACGTGAGGTTGGTACCTTTGCCCACCGTCTACCAGCCGATCTGGTTGTTAAGAAAGAAGCGCACCGCAAATTTGCTGAAAAAATCTGGAAATTGCCGGAAGGTACCATTCCGGGTAAAGTGGGCTACCACGCGGTTTTGCAGCACCGTATGTTGAAAGACGGCAAGCTGAATGCCTATTGGGTACAATGTACCAACAATATGCAGGCGGCCCCGAACATCAACGAAGAAGGCTATCCGGGTTATCGTAACCCTGAAAACTTCATCGCGGTATCTGATCCGTACCCGACTGTGACAGCCTTGGCGGCTGACTTGATCCTGCCCACAGCCATGTGGATGGAAAAAGAAGGTGCTTATGGTAATGCTGAGCGTCGTACACAGTTCTGGCGTCAGCAGGTGAAAGCACCGGGTGAAGCCAAGTCTGACCTGTGGCAGATGATGGAATTTGCCAAACGCTTCAAAATCGAAGAAGTCTGGCCGGAAGAGCTGCTGGCAAAAATGCCGGAACATCGTGGCAAGACCATGTATGAAGTCCTGTATGAAAACGGTAACGTCAACAAATTTCCTGTTGAAAAAGTCACCGATGATGCGGGCAATGTCTATGACAACGACGAAGCTGAACATTTCGGTTACTACGTTCAAAAAGGTCTGTTCGAAGAATACCGTTTGTTTAACTCTGCCCCTGATATTCTCAAGAAAGGTCACGAGATGGCCGATTTTGCGACTTATCACAAGGCACGTGGCATTCGTTGGCCTGTTATTGACGGTAAAGAAACTCTGTGGCGTTTCCGCGAAGGCTATGATCCGCACGTTAAGGCGGGTGAAGGCGTCAAGTTCTACGGCAAGCCAGATGGTAAAGCCAATATCATCTTTGCCCCGTACGAGCCGCCAGCGGAAAGCCCGGATAGCGAGTTTGACCTGTGGCTATGTACAGGGCGTGTTCTGGAACACTGGCATTCAGGTTCCATGACCCGTCGTGTCGAAGAGCTGCACCGTGCCTTCCCGTCTGCGGTTGTGTTTATGCACCCCGCTGATGCGAAGAAACGTGGGCTTCGCCGTGGTCAAGAAGTCAAAGTCTCCAGTAAACGTGGTGAAATTAAGGTCCGTGTGGAAACACGTGGGCGTAACCGCGTGCCTGAGGGCCTCGTCTTCATTCCGTGGTTTGATGAAAGTGCACTTGTGAACAAACTGACCTTGGATGCAACTGATCCGTTGTCCAAGGAAACAGATTTCAAGAAGTGCTCTTGTAAAATCGAAAAAGTCTAAACATCAATTTTAGTCCTTCCTTAAAGGGAGGGGAGAACCATGACACAGAAAACGCATCAAAATAAGAAAAAGGTCTCACGCCGGGATTTTCTCGGCGATGCGGCCAAGGGTGCCTGCGGGGTCGGACTGTTCAGTCTGGCTCTCGGCACTGTGGTGCGTGAAGCGGAGGGTAAACTGCCAGCTGATGCAATCCGTCCACCGGGCGCGATTGGTGAAGGTGACTTCATGTCAGCTTGTGTGCGTTGTGGTTTGTGCGTGAGGGACTGCCCTTACGACACATTGAGCTTGGCCGATTTGGGCTCTTCTGTGGTTTCCGGTACGCCGTATTTCGTTGCACGCGATATTCCATGCGAAATGTGTGAGGATATCCCGTGTGTCGAGGCGTGCCCCACAGGGGCTTTGGACAAGTCACTGACCAATATTGATGATGCCAAAATGGGTGTTGCCGTGTTGGTCGGTCATGAGACATGTCTTAATTATCAAGGTTTGCGCTGTGATGTTTGTTACCGCGTTTGTCCCTTGATTGATGAGGCAATTACACTGGAACGTTCCGCCAATGAACGAACCGGGAAACATGCTGTTTTCATCCCAACGGTGCATAGTGATAAATGCACCGGTTGTGGCAAGTGTGAAAAGGCATGTGTTTTGGAAGAAACCGCTATTCGCGTGCTTCCTGAACGCATTGCTCTTGGTCAACTTGGTGCACATTATCGCTGGGGATGGGTTGAAAAAGGCAATAAAGGTGAATCTCTCATTGAGGGACAGGGGATTATTGATCTGCCTGATCGCGGCTATAACCCGGTCTCACCTTTCCCGGAAAAAACGGCCACTGGCGGCTATAAGGGGTTTAAGCCATGAGTATGCAAAATCCCGGCGTAGCTGCCGTTGAAAAGAAAGGCTGGTTGGCCGCCCATAAGTGGCTGATCTTGAGACGCTTGTCTCAACTTACTTTTATCGCTGTGTTTTTGGTCGGGCCGTTTACAGGCTTTTGGCTGGTGAAAGGAACCTTGGCGTCATCTCTGACATTGGATGTGTTGCCATTAACTGATCCTTTCATTTTCCTCCAGTCCTTGGTGGCAGGCCATATGATGGAAGCAAGTGCCCTCATTGGGGCAGGGATCGTGTTGCTGACCTATTTTGTGGTTGGTGGACGTATCTATTGTTCCTGGGTCTGTCCGATCAATGTGGTTTCTGATGCTGCTGGTTGGTTGCGTCGTAAACTGGGCTGGAAGAAAACAGGCATCCGTTTAAGCCGGGGAACCGCCCTGTGGGTGACAGGTGGTGTGCTGGTCACATCGCTGATCACGGGGACCCTGGCGTGGGAGTTTCTCAATCCGGTGACGATCTTGCATCGTTCTATCGTGTTTGGGGCTTTTGGTACGGTTGGTCTGATTGCCTTGCTGATCTTTTTAATTGAACTGGTTGGGGGGGATAACATCTGGAGTTCCCGCCTGTGCCCGGTTGGCGGTTTTTACGCCCTGATTGGGAAAGTCAGTTTGATCAAGGTCAGTGCGCGCAATCGCAAAGCCTGTAATGACTGTATGGATTGCTATACGGTTTGCCCGGAATCTCATGTCATCTCACCTGCCTTGAAAGGGGAAAAGGACGAAAAAGGCCCCGTTATCCTGTCTGGTGACTGCACAAATTGTGCACGCTGTATGGATGTCTGTGCCGAAGATGTTTTTGAATTTTCGCTTCGAACTAAAAATAAATTGGATGATGTCCGTCCTCATGAAAAGTGTGCTGAAAAGAACAGTACAGAGAGGGCGGCATGAGACTTGAAGGAGATATGACTGTGAAACGAGTCCTAATCCCTGTTGTCTGCTTATTTGCTGCGGTATTTATGATGATGAATGCAGCAAGTGCAGAAAGCGTTAAATCCTTGCGTGGGCAAGTTGACATTGAAACGACAAATACTGCAGCCCCTGTGACGCAGGTGGTTGAAGGTCAACGCCAGCCGCAAAACTACCGTCAGCAACCCCCGCTGATCCCGCATAAGATTGAGAAATACCAGATCAATCTGAAAGTCAATCAGTGCATGCGTTGTCATAACTGGCAGTATGCGGCCAAGGAAGGTGCGCCCAAGATCAGTGAAACTCACTATCTGGACACCCGTACAGGCCAACCGATGGACGATGTGGTACCGGGGCGCTGGTTCTGTACACAATGTCACGTACCGCAAGTGGATGCCAAGCCGCTGGTGGAAAATACTTTCTCACAATAAGGCCAAGGGGAACTTGTTATGAGTGAACTTAAAGAAAAAGGCGGCTTGTTTAACCGCATCTGGGCCTTGTTAAACAGGCCCAGTAAAAAGACCTCGGCAGGTAAGCTGCTGTTGGTTGGTTTGGTTGCCGGTATTGTTTTCTGGGGCGGGTTTAACTGGTCTTTGGAACTGACGAATACGGAAAGTTTCTGTATTTCCTGTCATGAAATGGAACAGAACCCTTATCGTGAATATGTGGGAACTGTGCATGATGCCAACGCCTCTGGCGTGCGTGCGACATGCCCGGATTGTCACGTGCCGCGTCCCTGGATTTACAAAATCCAACGTAAAATTCAGGCTTCAAACGAGCTGTGGCATAAAATGCTGGGCACGATTGATACGCGTGAAAAATACGAAGACCAACGCCTGAAAATGGCGACACGGGAATGGAAACGGATGAAAGCATCTGATTCTCGTGAATGTCGGAACTGCCATAACTTTATGTCTATGGACGTATCCAAACAAAACCGCCGTGCGCGCAATCGCCACCTTGAAGCACAAGAAGACGGGAAGACCTGTATTGATTGTCACAAAGGCATTGCCCACGAACTGCCAGCCGGGGCTTTCACGGCTGAACAGGAACTGGAAAACGCCCATTAAGGTGTGAACCGGATAGAGGGTGGACCAGGACAATCCTTACCCCTTCCAAATCCTGGTCAACCTCTTAACCGACCCTCCCGCCCTTTACGTTATAAAAGGGGAGGGTCGGTTTCTTTTTTGCTGTAAAAAATGCCCTAAGAGGGCTATATCCATTGTCAACACCCACAGACAAACGACCGTCATTCCGGCTATGTGAATGACATGTGAAGATAGATGGATATAACATGATCCCCGTTTTGACCCCTGATCGTGGCCTTGATGATGTCACGGCCCGTTTCTTAAAAGCTCTGGAAAGTTCTCCGTTTCAAGGAGAGATCAAGGCGGACTATCCCACCCGTTTGCTCAGTGCAACAGATAACAGCGTCTATCAGGTCATGCCCCAAGCCGTGGTTTATCCAGTTTGTGCAGAAGACCTCAACGTGGTGGCGGAACTGGGTGCGAAAGAAGAATTTCGCAGTCTTTCCTTTGCCCCGCGCGGCGGTGGGACAGGGACAAATGGCCAGTCACTGAACCGGGGCGTGGTGGTTGATACGTCCAAACACCTTAATAACATTCTTGATTTTGATGCGGACAAGCAATTGGTCACGATTCAGCCCGGTGTCGTGCTGGATCAGCTCAATGCGTTTTTGAAAGAACGCGGTTTCTTTTTCCCGCCAGCTGTTTCCACATCTTCACGCGCCACATTAGGCGGCATGACTGGGACCGATGCATCGGGGAAAGGTTCACGCATTTACGGCAAGACGTCGGATTATATCGAAGAGATGGATGTGGTCTTAAGTGGGGGGCAAACATGGACGTCCAAACCCTTAAGTGCCGATGAGATGAAAGAGGTGATGGAACGTGACGATATTATTGGGGATATCCACCGCCAGACCTATACTTCCATCGTTGAAAATGAAGAGCTGATCGAACAGACTTTCCCGAAAATGAACCGGGGCCTGACAGGCTATAACCTGCAACATGCGCTGGATAATAACGGTACCTTTAACCTGTCTTATCTGCTGGCGGGTTCAGAAGGCTCTTTGTGCTTTACGCAAAAACTGACGTTCCGTGTGATCCCGCTGCCCTCTCATAAAGGCTTGGTGACGGTGCGCTATTCCACCTTTAACCAAGCGTTGGAAGGGGTGCAGTTGATCTTGCAGGCTGATCCGGCGGCGGTCGAAGTGGTGGATGATAAAATCATGACCATGGCCCAGCAGGATATCATCTGGACGCAAGTCGGCGATATGCTGGGTGGGGAAGAGGGTGAGCCCCCGGTCATGGGCATGAACTTTGTGGAATTCGTTGGCAATTCTAAAGATGAAGTGGATGCCCAGATCAAGAAGCTTGAAAAGCTGCTCGATGATGCCTTGGAACTGGATGGTCAAGCCACAGGCTGGCGTGCCACATCGGATGGGGCACAAATCTCAGCCCTGTGGGAAATGCGCAAAAAATCAGTGGGCTTGCTTGGGGCGTTACAAGGCAAACGCCGCGCTCTTCCGTTTGTAGAAGATACCGCCGTTCCACCGGGAAATCTGGCACCTTATATTCGGGAATTTCGTGAATTGCTGGATGGGCATGGGGTGGATTATGGCATGTTCGGTCACGCCGATGTGGGCTGCTTGCACGTGCGTCCAACCCTAGATTTGACCGATGTGATGGATGAACCCAAGCTGCGTGAAATTTCTGACGGGGTGGCAGACCTGACCAAGAAATATGATGGCTTGTTGTGGGGTGAACATGGCAAGGGTTTTCGTGGCGAATATTCCCCGAAGTTTTTTGGCCCGGAACTCTATGACGAGCTGCGCAAAATCAAGTCTGCCTTTGATCCTCATAACCTGTTTAATCCGGGCAAAATCGCGACACCCTATACCATGCCAGAGGTCGAGCTGATTGCCATTGATGAAGCCCAATTGCGTGGGCAAGTGGATCGCACGTTGGATGAAGACTTAAAAGCGGCTTATCCCAAGGCGACCTTGTGTAACGGTAATGGGGCGTGCTTTACATGGGATGCGTTTGATCCCATGTGTCCAAGCTACAAGGCAACGCGTGATCGGGTGCAATCACCCAAAGGGCGTGCGGGCTTGTTGCGGGAATGGTTGCGTTTGCGTTCCATCGTTGAAAAAGATGGAAGCGGTGAAGGCAAAGATTTCAGCCAGGATGTTTATGAGGCCATGAAGACCTGCCTGTCATGTAAGACATGTGCGACCCAGTGTCCGGTCAAGGTGGATATTCCGGAAATGAAGGCCCAGTTCCTGGAAGCCTATCATGAACGTTATGATCGCCCCAAGCGTGATGAATTGGTGGCAAAACTGGAAGAACTTGCCCCTTTGACGCAAAAATTTGCTGGACTGACGAATTTTTTCCAGTCCTTGGGCCCGGTGAAATCGGTGATGAAAAATGGCTTTGGGCTGGTGGATCTGCCCAAGGTGAGTTCTTCAACAGTTGCCAGCGGTTTACAGCAACGTGATGCCCCGGCCTTTGATTTGGACGCCATGAAAGCCTTGCGTTTGGATGAAAAAGCCAAGTCGGTCATTTTGGTGCAAGATACCTTTACCACACATTATGATGTGGATGTTGTGCTGGCTCATTATGATCTGTTGGTTGGGTTGGGGTATCAGGTGTTTGTGGCGCCTTATCGTCCCAATGGCAAGCCGCTGCATGTGAAAGGCTTCTTGAAAGAATTTGATCAGCTGGCTGCAGATAATGATGGCTATTACGCCAAACTGGCAGAAACTGAAATTGACATGGTCGGGATTGAGGCCGCTGTGACCTTGATGTTCCGTCAGGAATATAACCAGCGTCTGGACAATCGCCCGGATTATACCATTCATCAGTTCCATGAATGGCTGCATGACAAATTGTCATCTGGCAAGGTGACTGTGCCTGAGGTTTCAACCTCACAAAGTTATACCTTGTTTGCCCATTGTACGGAAAAAACATCCCTGCCGCAGACCCCCAGCCAGTGGAACGATATTTTTACCGCTTTTAACCAATCTTTGAGTTTGGAAAAAACAGGCTGTTGCGGGATGGCAGGCATGTTCGGCCATGAGGCGGAAAATGAGGCCATGTCGAAAAAGCTTTATGACATGAGCTGGAAAGACAAGGCGGTCAAGGCCGGGGCAGATCGTATGCTGGTAACAGGTTTTTCCTGTCGCTGTCAGACCAAACGCTATGGTGATTTCAAACCGCGTCACCCGGTAGAAGTCTTGGTGGAATTGTTGAAGTAAGTGGTGTCATCCCCGACTTTGATCGGGGATCTTTTCCCCATGAGATAAAGGTCCCCGCTTGCGCGAGGACGACAGCTTTGGGTCTTTAAACCTCATCCTCAATATGGCGGGATACTTCGCCATAGAGATTGACATATCCGGCATCCAGAACAGGGATGGCGCGAAAGGTGATGAGGGTGGCGTCGTTACAGCGGATATCACCAAAGACTTCCTTGCTCTCATAAAAAGCTTTGCGCACCAGTTCAGCCAAAGCCGGGGCGACGAACTCTTTACTGTCATCGCCAAATAATGCCGTTTGGTTCTTCGCCGCCACATTGGCATATAGGACCTTGCGGTTTACGGAACATCGCAACAATGCATAAGGTGTTTCGTGTAGGAAACGGGCCTGAAAATCAGATGCGGCCTTGGCTTCACTGATTTCTACTCGTAAGGCTTCGATTTGTTTGGCAAGCAGGGCGTTGTCATCATCTTTCTGGGTCAGTTCCTGTGCAATCGGTGTGCTGGCGAACTTACCGCTGTTGCTTTTCAGAAACTCTTGCAGGCGTTGTTGCGGACGGACGTGGAAGATAGCATAAAGCCATAGGCTGGTGAGCCCGAGAAGGAGGGAGATAATCGGTGCAACCACCCAGTTTAAAAGACTTCCCCAAAACGGATGGGCCATCAAATGCCCCCCGTTCAATCGCAGGATAAGCCAGTCAAAGGCCAGCCCGTCTTGCAGGCGCAAGGCAATATCCAGTTTTGTTTTGTTTTGGTCCCATTGGGTCAGTTGGAGGTGTGTCGTGCGTGGTGGTGGGAAATTATCACGGGTTTCCCCGACACTTAAGGGAATATCTTTTGCTTGTTGCAGCTTGACCCCTAAAACGGCATCGACATTAAGCAGGTCATTGACCTTGAGCAGGATATCATCCGCTTCACCGCCACTGCTAAGCGCCGTAGAAGCCAACGTGCGGGCAAAGGTGGTGAGGGTGGTTTCACGCAACTGTTCTTCTTGATGGCGCAACAAGCTGCCCAGTGCGACCAGCAAGATAAAGCTCAGCCCCATGATGATCCATGTGGCTTTACGTGCGTTCTTGGATTGCCATGCAAGTTTGATCATTGGGGAAGCCTTTTGTTACTCAGGTCCGCGAGTTAGAACTTAAAACCAATGCGAATGCCCAATGTATCCATGCCTTCATTGGGACTTGCCAGCCAGGCGTTGGAAACATGATCAAAGAATAATGAGACATTGGTTGTTTCTGTGATGTGATAGCCAAGTTCGATTGGGAAATGGAACAGAACCTTGGAACCAAGAGCTTTGCGCTTCACATTGGTCAGTTTTTTATTTCCGTTATGGACAGCGCCGCCAACCCCAAGGGCAAAATAAAAATCATCGGCGAATTCCTTTTGCCAACGTGCATCCAGATATGCTTTGGATGTATCGCCTTGTGAATTTACAGACAGGCCGATGGCTGGGCTCATGGTGCCACCCCAAAAGTTCAGGTCATGGTTTAAAATGACTTCGCCATTGATATCCAGACCACCTTCGCGGTTAAAGCCACTCCACAAATTATCCGTATCATGATCAAGCAGGCCGAGCTTGACCTCTTTGATCATATCGGCCTGTGCAGGGTTGTTTGTTCCGATGAAAAGAAGGGCGCTTAAGGCAAAAAGAATGCGTTTCATGAAAAGGAACCTTATTTACTGCAACTACTCAAAGCTTGTGTCACCGCTGCGGCAGTCATGACACTGGTTTGATTAAAAGACAGTTTAGCGTCATTGGCAAGAAATGTCGCAAGGGCTGCGGGTGCAACAGTTTGCATGACGTGTTTGAGCGCACAATTACACAGCGGTTCTGAATTGGATTTTGCTCCTGTGCACCAACTGGTGAATTGTTGTTGCTGTGCATCGCTATAGGCTTCTACTGCCAAAGCGCTGGTGATATTCAGACAAAAAAAGCTGACGATCAGTGCAAGTGTGAGTTTTTTCATGGCCTATCTATTCCTTTTTTTCGTGATGACCTAGATCAACGAGCATCTAATTCTTACATGGTATAGTCAGAATACAGTAAAAGAAAAACACTATCCACTGAATAGGGATAGGGAGGTGTGCCATGAAATATCTCAGCGCTGACAGTGTCTTTTACATTATTGTCAAGGCACGTGAATTTGATGTGAAGGTTGCCCCGGAAGGGCTGGACCGCGAGTCTGATTCTGTCGATGATGGTTGTGTGGAAATTCTGGAAGATTATGCCGACGATCCCACCGAAGACGAACTTCACGAGGCGCTTGCCAATCTTAATCAAGACCAGCTTCATGAATTGGTTGCTCTGGTCTGGCTGGGCCGGGGAACCTATTCCAAAGACGAGTGGGAAGAGGCGGTGAAAGAGGCCCAACAGGCGGACCCTACATCCAAATCCACCCCTGAATATCTGATGGGAACCCCCCTTCTGTCAGATTATCTGGAAGAAGGTCTGGCAGAAATGGGGGTATCCCTTGAAGAGTTTGAAGTCGGACGCTTATAGCATTTGTGATTAGGCTGACTTCACATCAGAGAGGAAGCTTTCTACAATCTTGCGCAAGGACACAGACTGGTCATTGAGCATGGAAGACGCATTTAGCACTTCTTTTGAGGCTTGGCCCGTATTATTGGCCGCCTGGTTCACCTCAATGATGTTCTGGTTCACCTCCGATGTGCCTTGGGCGGCCTGTTCGATATTGCGTGAAATTTCAGACGTGGCAGCACTTTGTTCTTCCACCGCAGCGGCCACGGCAGAGGCGATATTGTTCATATCTCCAATGACCTGGTTAATTTCATTGATGGCTTCAACCGTATCCAGACTGACAGACTGAATGGCACGGACCTGAGCGTTGATTTCTTCGGTTGCCCGGCCTGTTTGTGCAGCCAGTGATTTGACTTCATTGGCAACAACGGCAAACCCTTTGCCCGCTTCACCTGCGCGTGCTGCCTCGATGGTGGCGTTGAGGGCCAGCATGTTGGTTTGTTCGGCAATATCACCAATCAGAGCGGATGCAGAACTAATCCGGCTGGCTGTTTCAGACAGGCTGTTGACCGTTGCCTGACTTTCCTGCGCTTTTTGGGCGGCAGTCTGGGCAATCTCGGTGGAGGTTTGGACTTGTTGACCCACTTCGCGAATAGAGGCTGTGAGTTCTTCCGAAGCGGCGGCAACGGTTTGAACATTGTTGGATGTTTCTTCAGAGGCCCCGGCAACAATTGTTGCCTGTGTACTGGTCTGTTCTGCCGTTGCCGACATCCCGTGGGCAGTACTATCCAGTTGGTTGGCCGCAGAAGAAACAGAATTCAGAGCGGCGTTAATACCTGTGTCAAAGTCAGACGCCAGTTCTTCGATTAGGCGGGCACGTTTTTTCTGAGCTTCTTCAGTTGCACGTTGTTGCGCGGCCATTTTTTCATTTTCAATAAGGCGGGCACGGAAATATTCAACTTCCTTGGCCATATTACCAATGGCGTCTTTGCGCTCTTGTAAAGGGGTTTCGTGGGTCGTATCCCCATTGGATAAGGCTTGCATTGTATTGGCAATGGTCAAGATGCTTTGGCGGATATCACGTGAAATAAAGAAGGCAACGATCAGGATAATCAATGTAATGGCAACAAAGATTTCAATTTCCTGAATGGCAATGTCCCAAAAAGCAACATCAACATCATCCATATAAATCCCTGTTCCGATGACCCAGCCCCAGGGTTCAAACAGTTTTACATAGGCAAGTTTGGCAATCGGGGTGTCATTGCCGGGTTTGGGCCAGTGGTACGAAACAAAACCTTCGCCCTTGTTTTTTGCTGTTTTAACAATCTCGCCATAAACGCGCACGCCATTTGGGTCTTCAAATTTTTCAAGGTTTTTACCACTGAGGGAAGGCTTGATTGGATGAGTGATGACCACATGGTTCAAATCGTTAATCCAGAAATAGTCTCCATCGCCATAGCGCATGGACAAGACAATTTCCTTGGCTTCATTTTGTGCTTCCAGAAGCGTTAAGTGCCCCGTATCCACTTCATGTTGCAGGCTTTTAAAAACACTGTGAACGGTTTGCACGAGATTGCGTGTTTGATTTTCGCGATCTTCATGAAGGGAGTTGTTAAGAGCATATAACCCCAAAGAGGCTGTGGCGAGCAGCCCAAGGATAGAAAGCAGAACGATAATGCTCAGCTTTGTGCTGATTTTTATATTGCCAAGAGACATTGCACGATTCCTAATATAGCACGATTTGATGCTTACACGTGTAAGCATCTTTTTTCATTATAGGGGGGATTTATGCAATGTATGTGACTTACTTCACCAAAGCAACGAATAATAGGTGTAATTTTATCAAAAGTTGAAGGCTTATTGACGTATGATCCAGCTGTCAGGCACACCGCGATCAGAGGCTGTGGCCCGTGCGCTTTCGGCCTCGCTGGCACTCATGGGGCCAACCATGACACGTTGATAGGTGTTGCCGTTGACATCAATGGATTTGATAAAGGCATTATTCATGCCCACCATGGTAATGCGATCTTGCGCATAAGCTGTTTCTGCAAAACTGCCAAGCACCACA
Organism: Terasakiella sp. SH-1; assembly: GCF_004564135.1. Lineage (NCBI taxonomy): Bacteria > Pseudomonadati > Pseudomonadota > Alphaproteobacteria > Rhodospirillales > Terasakiellaceae > Terasakiella > Terasakiella sp. SH-1. The sequence continues at coordinate 256,427 of NZ_CP038255.1, forward strand.
TAAAAGCCGCTTTCATCACCTGCTGCCGGGCCAAGTTCAATGGGGCCTGTCGGTGCGCTTTCCGGGGCGAGTTCATCACTATAAGGCGCCCCATGTGCAGATTCAAAGGCGGCCATATCGTTATAGCCTTCCTTACGGCCTGTTGTGCTGGCGGTTTCCAGCTGCATCGGAGCCATTTCATCATAATTAGTTGTCGGGGCCAATTGGGTCGGCTGGTTCATTCCTACTCCACGTTCCAAGGCATCTTGGGCTGAGAGTTGCGGGGAAGGTGTTTTCTTAAGCGCATCGCCTTCAAGCAGTTTTTTAATCAGCTTGTTATCATCTGCTACAGCAGGTTGAAGGGTGCTTTCAATAACCAGCTTGCCAATGGAATCCTGATTAAGCTGCCCGGTGGCGAGAAGGAGTTGGTAGTTTGCCAGTCGATGGGCGTAATCAGATGACGTCACTGCAATACGGACATTGAGCAACTCAAGGGCGGTATCCAAGACCGTAATGATGGTTTCCTTGCCGCTTTCCATCATTTCGTGGCGTGCATTAAAGGCTTCGGCTGCAATGGTTTCCGCTTCTTGCAAGGTGCGATAGCGACGGCGTTCCGTCTGGATAATGGAAAAAGCGTTGCGCACCTGTTCTTCAACTTCCAGATGTTTGTGACGCAAATCCATCATCGCGGCGTTGTGGCGAAGGGCAGCAGCCCTGCTTTGTGAGCGGGTGCGATCCCCATCAAACAGGTTCCAGTTCATTTTCAACAGAACGCTACCTTCGTTTTCTGCCCCATCTGTCCCATCCACATTATATTTGGCATCGGCAGAAGCCTCGAGATCGACACGTGGATAAAGCGCGGATTCAACAGACCCGACACGGCTGGAGGCTGCTTCGGCCAGAAGGGAGGCACTTTTCAGCATCGGATTATGCTTGCGTGCCACACGGATGGCTTCTTCCAAGCTTTCAGGGACCACTTCTTGTGGGGCCAAGGGGTCTTGCATGCGCCCGGCAGGGGGCACACGCTGGAAAAGATGGAAATAGCGGTTTTGGCCTTGACGTTGGGACCCTTGATAAGCTGTCAGGGCTTCGCGAGCCTGAGCCAGACGGGCGCGAGCTTGCAGCAAGTCGGCTTGTGACATACGACCCACATTGGATTCAGATTCAATGAAGGTTTTGATCTGTTCCACCAGTTTGACGTTGGTCTGGGAAATTTCCACCATTTTGTTTTGCAGAACAAGATTCAGATAGGCTTGAATGCCTTGAAACAGGATCAGCTGTTTGGTGGTGTCCAGATCAGCCAGGGTACTTTGATGGGCGACCTGAGCGCTTTTGGTTTCAAAAACACTGTAATGACCATCAAACAGGTTATAGGTTGCCGTCAGGTTCCCCTGTACCCGCATATCATTTTTACCGGGATTATCTGTGCGCTGATACCCGGTATCGCCACTGAGTGCAATGACGGGGGCCGTCAGCCCATAAGCAGCCTTGATATCTTCGCGTGCGGCATCACTTAAAGAGGCTTTGGCACGGATGGCCGGGTAGTTTTCCAAAAGATAGACGAGTTCAGCTGACAACGGATTAGCTTGTGCCTGAGGGGCAAAGCCAACAGCTGCAACCATCACACAGGCGCTGACTGTATTGCGCCAAAATCTTTTTAAACCCAGTCCCATATCTGTACCTTCATGGATGAATCAGATTCATAATTAGAACCTACGATATAGGGGAAGGTTTAAAATATGATTAACGGAAGGGTTTATCTTTCCCGAAAAGCTTCGTCTTTTAGGCGCAACAGCGGGCGCAGGAAATATTCCAGTACACTGCGTTTCCCTGTGACAATATCCACCTGAGTTTCCATCCCTGTGGTAATGGGCAAGCGGGTGATGGCACCATCGCCCAAAAACGTACGTTCTGTGGCGATAATGACCCGGTAATAAGGCGTGCCGTCTTCGGTTTTATCGGTATCTGGCGCAATTTGAATAACCTGACCGGGTAGGGCACCATAGCGTACAAAATCATAGGCACTGACCTTGATATTGGCATGAAGGCCCAGCTGAACATAGCCACGGTCTGTTGGGCTAAGGCGTGCTTCTACTACCAGACTGTCACGCACCGGAACCAGTTCCATAATCGGTTCACCGGGGCGCACCACAGCCCCCATATTGGTGTATTTCAGGTTTTTCACTGTGCCATCAATGGGGGCACGGATAACGGTGCGTTGTTCTTGTTCGGTCGCTTCGCTCAAGACTTTTTCAATCTTGGAAATCTCGCGTGCCACTTTACTGAGTTGATCAGAGGCTTTGCGGCGATATTTCAGGCGTGTCTCATTCAGCCGTGCTCTGGCTTCTTCAATATCGGCGTGTGCTGCCGGGATTTCAGCATCAATGGTGCGAATTTCACCAAGCAGGCTTTCAACCTGTGAGCTGAGTTCAAGGTATTCAGCACGCATGCCCATGCCTTTATTCATGGCATCTTGGGCAAGGGCCTGACTTTCTTCACTAATCGCAAGCTTATTGGTGGCGGCATTGCGCCGGGTGCGAAGTGATCCGATGGAAAGTTCTTTTTGTTTGATCTGTTTGCGAATAACGCTGAGCTGCCCGGACAGTTCAGAACGGCGGGCTTCAAAAGCGGTTTGTTCGCGCTCCGCAATTTGGGGGCGGCGCTGCATACTGTCTGCGGGGAAGGTTAGGCGGTCTGCACCCTTGCTTTCGGCTAACAGGCGTGCTTCGACCAGGCGAAAACCATCCAGTTCAGTCAGCAGCTCTTGTTCGTTGAGCTTGCCCACCCCAAGGGTCAGCGCCATCAAGGCATCACCTTGTTTGACCACAGAACCTTCGGTAATATTAAGCTCTTTGATAATACCGCCTTCAAGATGTTGAACCGTTTTGACCTTGCTTTCTGGCACCACACGGCCCGGTGCGATAGCGACTTCATCCAAAATGGTGGTATGGGCCCAATAGCCCACCGCACCAAGCAAGAGAATGATAAAGCGCGAGGGATAGAGCCATTTTGACTTTTTCTTCTTTTTGATCAGTTTATGAAGAGCACTCATCGGCGTACTCCTGTCAGGCGAGGCAGGATATCACTGGCTTTGCCCCCTGCCTTGATCTGTCCGCGTTCTAAAACCATGATGCTATCGGCAACTTGCAGAAGGCTCAGGCTATGTGTCACCATGACGACGGTGCGTTCTTTGGCAAGTTTTTTGAGTAAGCGGGCCAGCCTGATTTCTGCTGTTGTATCCAGATTGTTTGACGGCTCATCCAGCAAAAGCACCACCGGGTCAGCAACCAGCGTGCGGGCAATGGCTAGACGTTGGCGCAACCCACCTGAAAGATTATCCCCATATTCGCCCACTTGAGTGTTGTAGCCATGTTTCATAGCCATGATTTCATCATGAATGCCGGCCAGTTGGGTAGCCTTGATAATGTCTTCATCGCTGGGCGGGGTAGTCCCCATGGACAGGTTGTCTTTAATGGTACCGCTGAGCAGTCGGGTATCCTGAGGAAGATAGCCAAACCATTGTAGTTTCTCACGATCACTAAACTGGGCCATGTCGGCCTGATCCAGCATAATGCGCCCGGCATGGGGGGGATAGAGGCCGCGTATCAATTTTAAAAGGGTGCTTTTGCCACTGCCGTTGGGACCGACAATGGCATGAAGCCCGGTTGCGCCCAATGTCGCCCCGATACCCCGAATGACAGGGGTGTTGTCTTCATCGGCAAAATGAAAGGCAATGCCTTCCATCGTCAGTTTGCCCTGGGGGCGTTCCAGGGTCAGGGCAGGGTCTTGCAAGTCTTCGGGATAGTCCAGTACCTTCATCACCCGTTTGTAAGACTGGCGTGCAGCACTTAAGGATTTCCATTGCAGGACGAGCTGGTTTAACGGCTGTAAAATCCGTGAGACCAGCATATTGGCGGCAATCAAGGCCCCAACGGTGAGTTCCTGATTGATGATGGCAATGGCCCCAAAACCGGTCAGGGCAACGGTGGATGAAAGCAGCAGGGTCTTGCCCAGATTATGATAGCGATCAGCGCGGGCTGCTTTTTTGATGGAACTGTCAATGGTTTTGGCCTGACGCTCTTCCCAAATTTTGCCCAGATACCCACCCATGCCCAGGGATTTGATGGTGGTGCGATCTGCAATCATTTCTGAAACAAGGGCATCTCGGCGCATGGTGGCGCTACGTTCTTGCTTGGTGGATTGTTTGGCGGACCAGCTTGATAGAAAAGCCAGTAAAATAAATAGGGGAACGATGATCAACAAGGCCCATGCCAATGGTTTGGCTAAGGCCACAATCAAGGCGATGCCAATGATGCTAAAGGGCAGGTCAGCCAGCAGGATGACAGCAATGCCGGAAAGGGCGGTGCGGATATTATCCACATCATGAAACAGGGATTGCCAAAAGGCACTGGGGCGATGTTCTAAAATCCGTAAAGGCAGGCTGGTGAATTTGTTAAACAGTTGTTTGGCAAGGGTGGCATCAATGCGCATGGCGGCATTTTGCAACAAACCGGAACGGGCCTGGCGCAGGATAAAATCAAAAACAATCACCCCGATCATGCCAAGGATCAGGCCCTGCAAGGTGGAAATACCTGCCTGAGCAATCACCCGGTCATAAACTTGCAAGATGAAGACGGGAATCGCAAAAGCCAGCACATTGATGACCAATGTCGCGGCAAAAATCTCCCCTAAAATCGGAAAGATCGGGGCAAAAATGGCTTTTGAAACCTCTTTATCGCCGTCGTCTTCCATGCTTCGTACCTTTAAGTTTCGTCTTATTTCAACCCATTATGGCTGGCAGATAAAGATTTATTTTTCATTAAGCCCCTTTTTTAGAGGGGAAATAACCAAAGATTGAAGATTTGACCAGAAGGCGCTATAATCAGTTTGATTTCCAGAAAGGAAACATAAATGACGGCATATTCCAGAAGGACGCAAAAAAATGCCTGAAGATAGATTATTTGACCTCAACGCCATGGGCGACAGGGGTGTTGAACTTGCGCAGCTGGCTGGCAGTAGCGAGGCTGCAGGGCGTATCGAAACTCTCAGTGGTATTGTAAATGTGCAACGTGCAAATGGCGAAATGGCTGTTTTGCGCGAAGGCGATGCTATTTTTATGGGCGACAACCTTGATGTGGCTGACGGGGCCAGCGTCGGGTTGATCTTTGCCGATGATACCACCGTGGCGCTGGGTTCTGGTGCCCAGATGTTAATCGACGAAATGGTCTATGATCCGGCAGGTGAAAGCGGATCTTTGTCTCTCAGTATCGCAGAAGGGGTCTTTTCCTTCGTCAGCGGGCAGATTGCCAAAACGCAGGATGAAGCCATGGTGCTGAACACGCCTGTGGCAACCATTGGTATCCGGGGGACGCAAGGCGCAGGTGTGGCTGCACCGGAAGGGTCGCAAAACCAGATTACCCTGATGCCGGAAGCCGATGGCCATTTAGGCGAGATTGTGGTGCGCAATGATGCTGGTGTTCAGGTCTTAAATCAGCCCAATCAGTCTTTGGCGATGACCAGCCGTTTTGAAGCCCCGCCTCCCCCCGTGGTGATGAGTGCTGAACAAATCCAGCAAGCTTATGGCACGGCCTTGTCCGTCATGCCCGCCCCACCCAAACGTAAAACAGATGGGGAAAACGGGGCTGAGGGTGAAGGCGAGGACACAGCCGAGACTGCTGAAGAAGCAATTGAAGAAGAGGCCGTCGAAGAAGGGGAAGTGGAGGCGGAAGCCGGAACAGAGGAAGCAAGTGAAGAATTTGTTGAAGGCGAAGAAGAAAAACTGCCTCCCGAAGAGGCCCCCGAACCCATGTTCGCTGAAACAGGTGGGGCTTTGGGTGCCCCGATTGTCGGTGGCGAGGGCGAAGCTGAATTAATTGGCGGGGCAGGCCATGACGGTTTGGGGCCGGATGGTTTTGTCACAGCCGGGGACACATTTGATTTTGGTGAGTTCGTTCTGAGCGAACCGTTTGACCTGCTGCCCCCACCCCCGCCTGATGAGGGGGATACATCAAAGGAGACGACCCCAGCACCGACATCTCCGCCGCCCGCTGTACCCGTGGTGAGTGGCGATGTGTTTTTGCAAGGGACTTATCTGGAGCTGGGGATTGCCGAAGCCGGCTCTTTGGGGACAACGGATGCAGCCCCGGATGCCTTTCATAATTCGACCTATTCAAACTTATCCATGCTGGCCGATGAGGATGGCTTTGACAGTGGGGAGGCCGTAAGCGAGGATTATTTTCTGCCGGGAACACCCACCGAAGGATTTGTGCTTACCCATAGCGGGCTGGCGACACCGCTCAAGAATATCGCACGTGAAGGTCATAGCGATATTGCGATGGAAACGTTTAATACATCTGGGGGGACAACCTTATCGGCAACCTCAAGCGGATCAACGGATTTTGCTGAGATCAGTCAGGTGATCTCTTACGATAAGGATGCAACTTTCTTTACAACCGAAGTCACCATTACCAATACATCCGGGGGGACGTTAAGCGGTCTGCGCTATATGCGCATTGCAGACCCTGATCAGGACAGTTCAACCATGACCGATAATGATGTGTTGAATAACCCGACTAATCCCGGACCTGCTGCTGTGATTGCCAAAGGGGCGATGACCGGGGATCATGTCGGTTTTCTCTCGGAAGATGCCAATGCACGGACATCTGCGACAAGCTGGCAGTATGATCCCAATAATGCGGCTGTTTATGACACCCCCACAGACCCGGATGGTGCGTCTGGGGATTTAACCATCCATATGACTTTTGAAGAAACCAGTTTGGCTGCCGGGGCGAGTGTGACGTTCACATTTTATACTTCTATCAGTGAGGCCACTGCGGGCCATGACCTGTTGATGGGATCAAATGGGGCTGATAATATGACATCTGCTGCGGGCAATGACCGTTTATATGGTTTTGACGGGGTTGATGTGCTGGATGGTGGAACAGGCAATGACATGTTATGGGGCGGGGCTGGTAATGATCAGCTGACAGGTGGAAGCGGTACGGACAAATTCCATTTTATTGCCTCACAAGGAACCGACACCATCACCGATTTCACCACCAGTGAGGATGTGATTTCCATTGATAAGGCCAGTTATGGTATTACATCTATTAATTATGAAGTCATCGCTACGGCCTATGACGGCACCAATGCGACAACCGGGTCCAATGTGATTCAGGATAGTAACGGGGATATCTGGGTTGATACCAATGATACGGCCGCAGGTGGATATTCCATTGTGACCAGTGTGGGCGCAGGCACCACCGTAACGGCCAGCGATGTTGAATTGTCGGAGTAACAGGATGTATCGTCAAGGAAGAGAAAGACATGGCTGACGATATGATGTTTGACCTTAACCAAATGGGTGAGCAAGGGGTCGAACTTGCACAGCTTGCCACATCAAGTGAAGCCGCAGGTCGGGTTGAAACGATTAACGGCACGGTTACGGTGCGTCGTTTAAGCGGGGAAACTGAAAACCTGAATGAGGGTGATGCCATTTATATGGGCGATACGCTGGAGGTCAGTGCACAGGGAAATGTCGGGTTGATTTTTGCCGATGACACCACAGTTGCACTGGGCGAAGGCGCGCAGCTTGTCATTGATGAAATGGTCTATGACCCGGAAGGGGAAAGTGGCTCTTTGGCTTTAAGTGTTGCTGACGGGGTGTTTTCTTTTGTTTCCGGCCAAATCTCCAAAACCGGGGATGAGGCAATGGTGTTGAATACACCCGTTGCCAGTATTGGTGTGCGTGGGACCAAAGGGGCAGGTGTTGCAGCGCCTGAAGGGTCTGAAAACCAGATTACCCTGATGCCTGAAGACGATGGTCAGCTGGGTGAAATCATTGTGCGCAATGATGCCGGTGTTCAGGTCTTAAACCAGCCCAATCAATCGGTTGCCATGACCAGCCGATTTGAAGCCCCACCTCCCCCCATTGTGATGAGTGCTGAACAGATTCAACAAGCCTATGGCAGTGCCTTGTCTGTTTTGCCCCCTCCGCCCAAGCGGCGTGGGGAAAATGAAGCCGATGTGACGCAAAGTGAAGGGGAAGAAGGCGAGGGCGAAACCGCAGAAGAAAGCGTTGAAGAAACCCAAGAAAACGCACAAGACGATGATGATGGTGAGGCCAACGCTGAAGAAGAGCTTGTCGCCGTTGAGGAAGAAGAAGCCCTTCAAGAAGAACGCCCCGAATCTGTTGTTGAAACCGAACCTATGTTTGCGGATATGGGCGGTCCCCTTGGTGAGACCCCGATTGTAGGGGGGGATGGTGAAGGGGATTTGATCGGTGGAGCAGGTGAGGATGGTGTCTTTGATGAAAAAGGCCACCCTTTTGCCGGTGATGATATTGGACTGGGCTTTGATGATTTGGGTTTGGTTGATCCCAATCGTTTATTGACCGATTTTGGTGGGGAACTCCCCCCGCCACTGCCCGATGATGATACACCTCCTGATTTGCCCCCGCCTGATGCAGGCCCTGCTCCAGAAACCACAGCGGCAAATGTCATCAATGGCACGGCAGCGGGAGAACAGCGCCTGGGAAGTGAGGGGGATGAAACCTTTTTCATGGCGGGTGGTGATGATTGGGTCATGGGGGATGACGGGAATGATATCATCTATGGGGAAGATGGAAATGATACCATCTATGGTGATGCCCCCATTATTGGGCGGATCAGTACAGATTCACTGGGGCTGGAAATCAGTCCGGCAACAGATGTGTCATTGGCGACATTGCCAACCCGGCTGTTTGCAGATACCGCAGGAAATCTGATTACGGTATTTGGGACCGGATCAACATCTTTGGTGAGCGATGATACCAATAGTGTGGATGATATCTATGTGAAAAAGCAGGGCGACCTTGTGTTAGGGAGTTCCAATGCCAGTGGGGTTGCAGGAAACGCAGCATCCTATAATGGCATTGTCTCAGGTGATGGGACCTATCTGCTTTTTGAGTCATTGGCGACCAATTTGGATGGGGGAGCGGGCTCTCACTCACAGGTCTATCGCAAAGACCTGATTACAGGAGAGGTGAAAAAAGTCAGCACTCTTAGCGATGGGACAACTGAAGGGGATAATATTTCTAAAATTCTGTCTGTTTCAGATGATGGAAATCTGGTGGTGTTTAGCACATATGCAACGAATTTTGCCTCAGATATTTCTGCCACGGATACAAATGGAGGGTATGATATCTTCCTGAAAAATATGACAGATGATTCCCTTCATTTGGTTAGCCGCAATGTAACGGCAACCTTGGGAACCGGGGGGGCGCAATCAACGCAAGCCGTGATTTCCGGGGATGGCAGCAAGATTGTTTTTCAAAGTGAAGCAAATGACCTGTGGGATTCCAATGCGGACAATGCCTCAGATGATACCAATACGGGATATGATATCTTCATCTATGAGGTGGCAACCCAGAAGGTGAGCGATATTGCATCTGTTGATTCTGCCGAAGCGTTGATGACCGGATCAAATTCTTATAATCCGTCGATTACCGCTGATGGTCGTTATGTTGTTTTTGAATCTGATGCGACGGCTTTGGTTGGGGGCGATACGAATGCGCTGCGTGATATTTTCAGGCGCGATACGGTCAGTGGCGATACCATTCGGGTGAATACGGACTCAGCTGGTGGAGAAGCCACAGGCAACCATTCCTATAATGCGACGATTTCCGATGATGGGGATTTTGTTGTTTTTGAATCGCTTGCCACAAATCTGGTGTCTGGTGTCACATCCGGATCACATATTTATATCAAGCAAATCAGTACCGGAAAGATTGAGGTTCTAGACACATCGGCTATGGGAGATTTGGGGGATGGCAGTGCTTTTCAGCCCCATATTGCCGCCGATGGCAAGAGCATTTTATTTCAAAGCTCATCGACCAACCTGGTTGTTGGTGATGGTAACAGCAAACATGATATTTTCATGGTGAGCAATCCCTTCTTGTCAGATACAAGTGGGGGGAATGATATTTTATCTGGCGGACTGGGTAATGATACGTTGGTGGGCGGATATGGTAATGATATCCTGACGGGTGGCGATGGGGCCGATACCTTTGCCTTTGATGTGTCCAGCGGTAGCGATGTGATTACCGATTTCACAACCGGGACAGATAAAATTTCCATTGATATGGCGAGCTTTTCCCTATCAGCCGGTACCATCCAGTTTGAGCAGATTTCAGGTACTTATGATGGCACCAATGCATCAGCCAGTTCCAACATCATTGTTGATGATAATGGCGATGTGTTTGTTGATAACAATGGTACGGCAGCAGGGGGATATTCCGTTGTTGCCAATGTGGGTACGGCAACGGTTGTGGCCGGGGATATTGAAGAGCATTAAAGTTCAGACCATTGCGTCAGGACCTTCATCATTGTATCTGTCAGTTTATCCAGTTCATCATCACTGATGGTGAAGGCGGGGGTGAGATAGATGATGTCGCGAAACGGGCGTAGCCAGACGCCTTCTTCAACAAAACGTTTTTTCAACCAGTTACTGTCTTTGATATCGTCAACCTGAACCACACCAATGGCCCCAAGGGTACGCACATCTTTGACGCCCTTGATCTCTGCCATTGGGGCAAGGTTTTGTGTGAGTTTTTTGTTGATATGGGCAACCTGTTCAAGGCGGGGTTCACTTTCAAACAGGTCAAGGCTGGCATTGGCAGCTGCACAGGCCAGCGGGTTCGCCATATAGGTTGGCCCGTGTTGAAGCGCATCATCAAAATTGTCACTTAGGAACGCATCAAAAATATGGTCCTGGGCCACCGCACAGGCCAATGGACAAACCCCGGCTGTCAGTGCTTTGGACAGACAGATGATATCGGGGACAATTTCGGCATGGTCAATGGCAAACATACTGCCTGTGCGGCCAAAGCCTGTGAAAATTTCATCCACAATAAACAACAAGCCATGTTTCTGAACTGTTTCACACATGTTTTTTAGAACATCCGGGCTGAACATTTTCATGCCACCAGCCCCCTGGACCAAAGGTTCAGTAATGACACCGGCAATTTGGTCTTTGTTGGCTTCTAGAAATGTCTCAAATTGGGCCAGTTGTTCTGCTGTGCGCGGTACATCAATGACAAATTGGTCAAACAAGACATCGTTAAAGACATGATGCATACCTTCTTCCGGGTCAGCAATGGACATACAGCCCAATGTGTCCCCATGATAACCATCTTTGAAAGAGACGAATTTTGAACGGCCCTTGATGCCTTTGTTGATCCAGTACTGGATGGACATTTTCATGGCGACTTCGACGGAAACTGAACCGGAATCTACAAAGAAAACACGATTGAGATCACCGGGAAGCATATCTGCCAGTCGCTTGGCCAGTTTCAGGGCAGGTTCGTGGTTCAGGCCCCCAAACATGACATGAGGCATGAGGTCGAGCTGTGCCTTCATAGCTTCAATCACATGGGGCGGGTTATAGCCATGACAGGCGGTCCACCACGAAGCAATACCATCGGTCAGTTCGCGCCCGTCTTCCAGTGTGATGGTGCAGCCTTTTGTCGCGTGGGCAGCCAGCGGGGTCGGGGTGGTTTGCATTTGGCTATAGGGAAGCCAGATATGGGGAAAACCGTCAGTGAACCATTTGGGGGCTGTCATGGGGAATATCCTTATATGAAAAAAGCACTACCTTATGCACAGATAAGGTAGTGCTTTTCATGAACTTAAAAATACTTAGAGACGGTGATCACCATCAAGGGGGGCCGGGTATTCATCGCGGTAGGATTTCTGGGCATCTGTCAGGGCAGAGGTCAGAGCGGCTAACAATTCAGCATTACTGACGCTTTTGCCTGCTTCATCAAGATCTGCAGTGACTTTTGTAATCAGGTTATCATCGCCTGCGGCTTCCAGATCAAGTTGAGCCGCCTTGAGGGCATAACTTTCAGCCTCTTCGCCTTGCAGGCCGATTTTTTCAGCAACCCATGTGCCAAATAATTTGTCACGACGGGCACGGATTTTGAAATTCTGTTCTTCATCCAGTTTATATTGTGCTTCAAAGGCTTGTTCGCGTTCCTGGATGGCGCGTGCGATGTCACTCATGATTCTCCCCAATTCTTTTTAATTTATTACTCTATAAAAAATATATGCATTTCACTGGTCAAGACAAGCAAATACGGTTTAAATAATATGAAAAAATATGGGAAACTGACGCATGTGTACTGTTGTTATATTACGTCGACCTGATCATGATTGGCCTTTGTTAATCGGGGCGAACCGTGATGAGATGAGAAACCGCCCTTCGCAGCCTCCCATGCGCCATTGGGCTGATCGCCCCCATGTGGTTGCCGGGCTGGATGAGGAAGCTGGCGGCACTTGGCTGGGGATCAATGATGATGGGGTTGTTGCCTGTGTGCTTAATCGTTTTGGCACGCTTGGCAGTCATCCTGATTTTCGTTCCCGTGGTGAATTGCCCTTAGAAGCACTGGAGCATGCGGAGGCCGAAATCGCCGCAGAAGCTTTTGTAGACCTAAACCCGGAAGCTTATCGTCCCTTTAATATGGTGATTGCCGATTACAAGACGGCCTGGTGGATCAAGAATGACGGGATGACCATTCAGACGGTGGAAATTGAAGATGGCTTGTCCATGCTGTCAGCCCATGATTTGAATGATAAGGAAAAATCAGATCGTCTTCAGTTGCACCTGCCACGTTTTCGAAGTGCACCAGCCCCTGATCCAAACAGCGATGACTGGATGAGCTGGACGGCTTTATTGTCGAGCCGTAAAAGCATTGGTGATGCGCGAAGTGCCATGCAGATTGAAACAGACTTTGGTTTTGAAACCGTTTCATCCAGTTTGTTGGCAATCCCCAAACCTTGGGAAAAAGAGCGCAAACCCATTTGGAAATTCAGCCCCGGCAAGCCAAGCGATACGCCCTTTGATGACGTTCAGATTTAAGTCAGTTTCTTATACATGACATAGGCATCGACAAATCCATGGGTGGGGTGGTCGAAAACATCGGGCAGGCGTGCCATGGTTTCAAACCCAAGAGATGTCCAAAGGCGGTAGGCCCCTTCGTTGCTTGCCACGACCAGATTAAACTGCATGGCATGAAAGCCTAAGCGCTTCCCTTCTTTCTGTGAATGTGTGCACATGGTTGAGGCCACACCGCGCCCGCGTGCCTGTTCAGAAACGATATAGCCGCAATTACAAATGTGCGATCCTTGGCCGGGCTGGTTTGCCTTGATGTAATAGGTGCCCAGAATTTGCCCGTCGTCATCCACGCAAACATAGGTCGCCTTGGGGGCAATAATCCAGTTTTGATAGGTCTGATCTTTGCTGATATCGCGGGGGTAGGGGTAGGTTTCCCCAGCACGAAAAACAGGTTCAATCAGGGACCAGACGGCGTTCCAGTCTTTTTCTTCAAAGGGGCTGATTTTCATTAGGGTCAGGACCTCTTAATTTACTGAGTTTGGCGGAGCTAAAAATAAAGGCGGATTAGGCATGAAACTCGCCGCAGTGCCACCCACTGCAAGAGTTTTATAACGCTAGCCACCTTTATTTTTAGCCCGTCCCTTCGGGATTTGTAGAAAATGACGCAAAGGCCACGTCAATGACTTTTGAAAGAGAAATACTCTTCCTGCAAGTCATTTCCTTGCCTTGCGACATTTTTTACAAACCAAACGCAATAAATTAAGAGGTCCTGACCCTAGGCATCATCCAGTTTTGCAATTCTCATTTTATGGATTTCAAAAGATTGCCAGACATTTTGCTGGCTATAAGGATCATCAGCCAGCCATTGTTTGAGGGCATCTTCATCTTGAAGTTCTAAATAGAGGCTGGAGCCAACCATCTGGTCATGCTCATCTAAAATCGCCCCGCCGAGAATAAAAACACCTTTTTCTTTTTCCAGGCGTGCCCGTTCAAAATGGGCTGGGCGTGCAACAAGGCGACGCTCAAGCGCATCGGGGTCTTTGCCGTCTTTTGCAACAACTAGAAACTGCATGGTCACATCCTAAAAGTTTATAGCCTAATCCATCATAGCGTAGTATTTAGTTTTAATGGAAACTATTTCTCCCACCACACGCGCTGCCCTTTGGGTGCTGTTTTTCTGTATCACCATGGCCTGTTTATCGGGGATGATCCGTCATCTTTCTGGTGAAATTCCTGCCCTCGAAATGGTGTTTTTCAGGAACTTTTTCGGCTGGCTGTTTATGTTGCCTTTTGTCTGGTGGGCAGGTCTTTCCATTTTAAAGACAAAGCGTATCAAGATGCATGGGGTGCGTGCCCTTTTTGGTACAGCTGCCATGTCGTGCTGGTTTTTAGGTGTGACCATGATCCCGCTTTCTGATGCCACCGCGTTGAGCTTCACCGTCCCCCTATTCACCACATTAGGGGCTGTGTTGTTTTTAGGCGAAGTGGTGCGCATGCATCGTTGGATGGCGTTGATCATCGGGTTTATCGGGGCGCTTATCATTATTCGCCCCGGTATTGAAGAGATTGCTCCGGGGATGCTGGTGATTCTGGCTTCTTCTGTTTTTATCGCAGCGGCCTTTTTATCGGTGAAGCATCTCACCAGTTCAGAACACCCTTGGGCAATTGTATTTTATATGGGGCTGTTTATGTCGCCCCTGTCCTTGATTGGAGCTTCCACTGTTTGGGTCTGGCCTGAGCCGGAACATTACCCCTGGCTTATTGCCATGGGTGTCTTTGCCTCCAGTGGGCAAATTGGCATGGCGCAGGCTTTAAAGGCCGCTGATGCTTCGGTTTCCATGCCCTATACATTCAGCCACATGATCTTTGCTTCGCTCATCGGTTATGTGTTTTTTGATGAGCTGGCGGACCTGTGGACATGGGTGGGGGCCGTGGTGATTTTTAGCGCGACCTTTTATATTGCAAGGCGGGAAGCCAAGCTGGCGAAAAAGCACGCCTAAGTGTTGTCCTTGCAAATGCGGGGACCTTTTTGATTTGACAGTTTCCCGATCAGGTCGGGAATGACACTATGATGCTTAATGGCCCAGTCCCGGATCAGCGATATCTTCACTTAAGGCTTCGATTTCCTGTTCGGGCACGGTGGACATTTCCATGAAGTAAGCAAGGAACCACAACAGGGCGACACCCAGCAGCCAGAACATAATTTGCCAGGCCCAGATGGACGGGATGCCAAACAGCCAACCTTCTCGCCCGGCTGTGGGTGCCCCAAAGGCATCATTGCCCACCACCACACCGGGGCCAATCGCAAAGAAAATCCAGATGATGGTCACAGACCATGCAACCGGGATGAGTTTACGTTTGTTCGGTGTCAGGGCGGCATGTTCTTTCAGGAAAGTATGGAATGTACTTTTATGCGTCAGGTTATCTTCTTTTTGTGTTATCGCGGAAACGCCAACACAGACCAGCAGGTTCAGCACAATGCCC
Organism: Terasakiella sp. SH-1; assembly: GCF_004564135.1. NCBI lineage: Bacteria > Pseudomonadati > Pseudomonadota > Alphaproteobacteria > Rhodospirillales > Terasakiellaceae > Terasakiella > Terasakiella sp. SH-1. The sequence continues at coordinate 271,763 of NZ_CP038255.1, forward strand.
CAGCCCCCGGAATGGATGGTCAGCGGCCAACGTCCCCACAGGTCCAGCCCAATCAGATCAAGCAGGGCAACACCGTAATTATCGGTGAAGAAAACAGCGAGCAAGCCGACAACCAGTCCGGCACAGACACCGCGTGCTGTAAACCATTTAATCCAGCATACCCCAAGCAGGGCAGGCCACATTTGCAGGCCAAAGGCGACGGCCATGCCCCCCAGTAATACAAGGGTATCCTTATTGGTCAGCGCCACCACAAGGGCACCAAGTAAAATAAAGAGGACACTGACGCGGGCAACGAACTTTTGAATGCTGTGTCCGGCCTGGGGTTGTAGGCGGTGTTTATAGATGTCTCGGGTTAACATGGCCCCGGCGGTAGACATATAAGCTGCGCCTGCCGATTGCATGGCGGCCAAGGCGCAAACACCTAGAAAAGCAGCCAGCCACGGCATGTGGTCTTGCACCATGGTCAGGATATAAGGCACAAGCGTGTCGGGGGTATCTGAAATATCTGTAGGCAGACTCCAGTCAATGGGCACACCACTGCCTGCCAGTGATGGGGTTGCCCCCAGCAGATGAGTACTCATGCCTTGGGCGATGGAAACCACAAACAATAATCCACCCAAAATCAGGCCAGATACCCAAACCTGTTGTGGGGCAAATGGTTTGGGGGAATTGTTGCCAAAGCTCCACATGGAAAAAGCAGGTGATGCCTGTACCCCCATCATCGCCATGAGGAAGGTCAGGATCATCATGCCAGTCCAGGGACCACCGCTGTAGGTGGTTTCTTCAACCCCGCTAACACCTTGCATGACGCCGGGAACAGCGAGGTAGGAATTATAATTGCCGCCTCCGGCTCCTTTGGTTGTGCCCCACAGGCCGAATTCAGAACTGCCCATTTTTTCAAAACTGGTGAGCAAAGGATCAAGGCCACCAATGGCATAAATGGCAATGCCGCCCGTCAGGATGACGCCAACGGCAAGCAAGATACATTGAAAACTGTCGGCATAGGCGACCGCACGCATCCCGCCATAAACCACATAGAGAAAAACAGCCAAAGCCAGTAACAAGGTGCCTACTGTGGTGCTGATTAACCCGTCACTCAGCACATAAAACAGATAGCCTGCTGCCCCCAACTGTACCCCCATAAAGGGGATGGTGAACAGGACGGCGACAATCACGGTGAGGAAACGAATGCGATCGCTTTTATAATAATCGGCCAGCATTTCCCCAGGGGTGACATAGCCAAAGCGTTTGCCCAGCATCCATTGGCGTTTGAGGAAAATCACCCCGGTCAGCGGGATCATAATGGTGAAAAACGAGATATAGGCATAAGGAAAGCCATCACGATAGATCATTGCGGGATGGCCAAGGAAGGTCCAGCCGGAAAATGATATTGCTGTAGCGGCCAGAACAAACACCCAAACAGGCAGGCTGCGTCCGGCCAAAAAATAATCGCTGGCCGTGCGTGCCAGACGGGCACCGCGAATTCCCAAATAAATGCAAAAGGCCCAATAAGCTGCAATGAGTCCAAGCAGCCAGAACAGCTTCTCGTTCAACACAAATTCTCCCAGAATGTCGGGCCTGTTTTTATTTTTATGAAAGCCCCCTGTTTTTACGGGCGATTGTTACGCAATGTGAGACGGAATGCAACAAATCATATATAATCATATGATATACATGGCTCCATAATCCTTATAAGAGAAAGTCCTGCCCGTTTATGCGATCCCACACAGAAATATTTTCCCGCCGTGTTGAAAATTTCATGAAGCCTTGCGTGTTATGCGTGCCTGTGGGGAGCGCTGTGGGGGATGTTATTGCACAAATGACAGAAAAATCAGCACGCTTTTGTGTGGTTGTTGATGGTCATGGCAAATTGGCAGGGGTTTTGCGCAATCAGGATATTGTGGAACGGATTACCTTCAAGGTCAGCGAACACACCCTGATTGACGAGGTTATGGATAAAAATATCTATACGGTGGCCCCCCATGAATATCTCTATCATGCCATTGGACGGATGCGTCGCTCAGCCTTGCGTGAATTGATTGTGGTGAATGAGGCGACGCAGCCTGTGGGGATACTTCATCTTACCACGGCCATTGCGGTGGCTTCGGATTATCTCTTGCAACAAATTGATCGCTTAAGTGCGGAAGGCACGATTGAAAGTTTGCGTGACGTGAAATCCGCACAGGTGGAGCTGGCCCATGATATGTTTAAGGATCAGGTTGCAGCCCCTTTGATCCAGAAATTGCTCAGCCATGTGAATGACGATCTGATTGCCCGTGTTGTAAGTGCCAATCTTGCCCATATGGAGGCCGAAGGCTGGGGCACACCGCCTGTTGGTTTTTGCGTGATTGTGATGGGGTCCGGCGGGCGGGGGGAAAATTACCTCAGCCCGGATCAGGATAATGGTTTTATTCTGGATGAGTATCCAGACGCAGACCATAGCCGGGTCGATCATTTCTTTCGTGAATTGGCAGAACGTATGTGTAACAACCTTAACGAAATCGGCTTTCCCTATTGTCAAGGTCATGTGATGGCGACTAACCCTTTGTGGCGCAAAACCTTGCCACAATGGATTGATCAAGTCAGGTTGTGGGGGAAAAAACGCAATTCTGTGGCCTTGCGTCTGGCGGATATCTTTTTTGATTTCCAGCCTGTCTGGGGGCAAACTGAATTGGCTGAAGAATTACGACATGCTGTTTTGACAATGGTGCAGAGCAATCATTTCTTTTTACAGGAAATGTATCATGCTCAACGTGATCACCGCGTGGCGATTAATATTTTTGGCCGTTTGCGCGATGACCCGGATGATAAAGTCAATAAACGCACCGTGGATCTCAAATACCGTGCCTTGTTGCCTTTGGTTGAAGGGGTGCGGCTGCTCAGCCTGAAACATGGCCTTACAGAGACCTCCACTTTAAAGCGGATTGAAGGATTAAAGGAGGTTGGGGAGTTGAGTGATGGGGAAGCTGAATACCTTGGTTCCGCCTTTCATTTCCTGACTCAACTCTTGTTGCGCCGTCAGGTCAAGGATTTTGAGAATGACCGCCCCGTGAGCCGTTTTGTCAAAATTCGGCGTCTCAGCCACCGGGAAAAAGAAAGTCTGGTCAATTCCCTGCGCAATATCGAATCCTTTCGTAAACGCCTGAAAGGGGAATTCACCGGAGATGTGTTTTAAAGTTCTATTATAGTTTGGATTGAATTTGCTTAATCAAAGATAAGGCCCGTTCTGGATAGTCTGGCTTTGTGCCATTTTCACATAAGGTACCGTAAATAAGGGCATTTTGTCCCCATTGGCCTTGCGACATGAATTTCTCGCCCAAGCCCTTGCTATAGGCAATACATTGCATGTAAGGGCGTTGGAAAAACGCGTATTTAATATCATGTTTGTTCACCTTGAGGTCCCATGGGGGGATTTGCAGGGGGGTACCCAGAACCTCATGCCCGTTAAAAATTAGCTGGAAGTCTTTATCTGATACCGGAATACGAAAGCCCCCTCGGTATTGGTATTCATACATGCTCAAACCATTCTCCATATGAATCTCTTCAACATATTTTTGAGTAATACCGATATGAACGATTTTAGTTATGGTCTGGGACAACTTTGCGGGGAGGGTAACTTTACTTTTTTCTATGGAAATGTTTGTGTAAACAGGTTTCCCGTAATTTTGCCCATTGATATCTTTGATCCCTTCTGTCGCACAAGCTGCCATAATAAGGCACATCATAAAGGTAAAAATAAAGCGCATAACTTCCCCTCATTATAGTGCAATGAATATGATCTAAAGGTTGTTATGTGTCAATATAATGCATCAAAAAAAGCCTTGCCGGTTAGGCAAGGCTTTTTAAACTTTAACAGGAACTGAAGTTTAACCTTCGCGCTCTGCCTTAATGGCTTCAGACAGCAGGAAGGCCATTTCCAGGGCCTGATTGGCGTTCAGGCGTGGGTCACATTGGGTGTGGTAGCGATCACCCAGATCGCCTTCTTTCACTTCATAGGTCCCGCCGACACATTCTGTCACGTCTTGGCCGGTCATTTCGAAGTGAACACCACCAGCATGTGTGCCTGCTGCTTTATGGGCGGCAAAGAAGCCTTTGACTTCGCCCAGGATACGGTCGAAGTGACGGGTCTTATAACCGCCTTCCGCAGAAACCGTATTGCCATGCATCGGGTCACAAGACCACACCACATGACGACCTTCGGCTTTGACGCGTTCCAGAAGCGGCAGGAGACCATCTTCGATTTTACCATCGCCCATACGAGTGATCAGGGTCAGTTTACCGGCTTCGTTTTGTGGGTTGACCAGATCAATCAGTTCAATCAGCTCGTCCGGTGTCATGGTCGGGCCGACTTTACAGCCGATTGGGTTGGCAATGCCACGCATATATTCAATATGGGCTTCATCCAGCAAGCGTGTACGTTCGCCAATCCACAGCAGGTGGGCAGACGTGTCATACCATTCTTCGGTATCACGCGTGCTGTCCACACGGGTCATGGCTTGTTCGTAGTTCAGTAACAAGGCTTCGTGGGAAGTGTAGAATTCAGTTTCGCGCAAAGACGGTGTTGTCTCGCCATTGATGCCACAGGCATCCATGAAGGACAGCGCATCGGAAATACGCTGGGACAGGTCTTTGTAACGTTCGCCTTCCGGTGTGCCGGAAACAAAACCCAGGTTCCATGTGTGGACCTTGTTCAGGTTGGCATAGCCCCCTTGAGCCAGTGCACGCAGCAGGTTCAGGGTCGAAGCAGACTGGTTGTACATCTGGATCAAACGATCCGGGTCCGGAATGCGGGCCTCTTCTGTGAACTCGATACCATTGACCGCATCACCGCGGTAGCTCGGCAGGGTCACATCGCCTTGTGTTTCCACATCACTGGAGCGCGGCTTGGCAAATTGACCTGCCATACGACCAACCTTAACGATTGGGCAAGAGGCACCAAAGGTTAAAACCACAGCCATTTGCAGCAGCACGCGGAAGGTGTCGCGGATGTTGTTCGGGTGGAAGTCCGTAAAGGATTCAGCGCAGTCACCGCCTTGGAGCAAGAAGCCGTTGCCCATGGCAACCTGGCCCAGTTCCATCTTGAGGCGGCGAGCTTCTCCGGCAAAGACCAGCGGAGGATAAGAAGACAGAGTTTCTTCAACCTGTTTTACCTTCGCTTCGTCCGTATAGGTCGGGACCTGACGGATCGGTTTTGCGCGCCAACTGTCGGGGGTCCAAGTGTTTGCCATGATAGGAATCCTTAAATTCATCTGTTCTTAAAAAATCTAGAACTTCCCGTATAAAAGGGAATCGTTAAGATTTCCAGAAGAAAACGGACCGGGAATGTGAAAATTGCGTGAAAAGGCCAATAAAAAACACCCTGACATAAACCATATCAGGGTGCTTAGAAATCTTGAAAAAAGAACTTTGGGTTTAGAACTGTTTGTAAAGACCCAAAGAAATATTATGAACATCAGACTTACCGGAGTCATCAACGCTCTGGTTCACACCTGATTCTCGACCCAGGTTCGGCAGGAAGTCCCAGTTTGCACGCAAGCCAAAGCTCTCGTTAAGTGCGTATTTTGCACCCAGACCAACGGTCCAGCCTGTGCCTTTATCGCGTTCAACAACATTTGCACCTGCATCGTCCTGTTCACGGCCAACCTGCCATGCGGTTAAACCTGCCTTGGCAAATGGGACAAAGCGTTCTGTCATCGGGATGCTGTATGTGGCGCTCAGGCTCCCAACTGCGGCTTCGGCACGTTCGTTGGAGTTATCGTCATCAACAGATTTACCCAGATCCGCATAGGCGGCTTCGATACCGTAGGTTTCATTAAACTGATAACCGATAATGGCTTGATACGACAGGTCTCGACCTGTGTCATAGTCGCTGGATGCGCCTTCAAAGCCGTTATATTCAGATAGGCCGATGGTCCCGGCCACATAGATGCCATCATTATCCACATTTTGAAGTGGTGTGACGTCTTCGCGGCGCATGGGGCTGATGTGGTACATCAGGTTCAAGCCCAAAACAGAAACAGACGCTTCCCCAACAGGCTCCAAACCATCAGCAAGTTTGGTGATATTGCCCAGATCAGGGTAGAAGTCATAGTTGGCGCGCAGACTGAACTGGTTATCAATCTGATAGCTGGCCCCTAAGCCAACGGAATAGCTGTAACCATTGTCTTTGTAACGTCTGTTTGACTGATCCATATCAGTACGAGTCATACTGTATTTAACCAGTCCGGCCTTACCCAACAGGGCAAAACGTTCTGTGACAGGAAGGGTACCAACAAGATCAGCATTCCACATGGTCAGGTCAATGGTGTCCAGAGGGTAATCCTCATAAACCATATACTGGCCCAGATCGCGATATCCAGCTTCGACGGCAAGGTAGCTGTTATATTGATAGCCGAAGAAACCTTGCCAGGTCATTTCAGTGTCTTGGGCTTCGTTTTCGGGGTTTTGGTTTTCACAGCCTGCATCGCTTTCATCACAGATGCGGCCGTCAAAATCGGCCACAGCCAAACCTCCGCCCACATAAAAACCACTGTCGCTACCTTGACCAAGCGGAGCAACCTCTTCGAAAGGACGATCGCCATGGAGAATAAGGTTTAAGCTTACGCTGTCGTTATTCAAGACACCTGTTGCCTTTGTTCCACCGTGAATTCCTGCCATCTCTTCATAATGATCCCAGGCAGCACGAAGGGTCAGGTTTTCATCCATCTGATAATCCAGACCCAAGCCGACGGTCAGGTCTGCAGAGCGTTTTTTGTCGATCCCTGGATCACCACCACCGTCAACCAGTTTGGATGTGACAAAAGCCGCACCAATCTTACCATAGCTGGTGAACTGGGAGGTTAAGGGCACACGGCCTAAGGCATTGAGTTCCCAAGCCTTTGCTTCAAATGTGTCATAGAATTGGTCATCGTCATGGCCTTTACCCATAGAGATAAAGCCCCCCTCAATGGCAAAATGAGGGTTGATGTTGTATCCAACAAAGGCTTTGAGCGTTGCCCCTTCTGAACCGATGACAGCATCAGCAGCAGCGCTTTCTGCTTCACCGCCAGAGAATTTTGGGATACCGATACCTGCCCCAATATACAAATCTTTTGGTAATAGACTCTCATCTGCATAAGATGCCGATGTCGCAAGCACCAACAGGCTTGCCCCAAGAAGAAAACGATTCTTGTTCATTCTATAACCCCAATTCAGAATTGCATGTTTGGAAAATCTCTAATTCATATCAAGGCAAGAGTCAATTTAATTACAGTCAGGATTGGTTGTAAGTTATTGAAATGAAAATATTTTTCTATTTTAGGTGGTGATTGGCGCGGTGCATTCCCGCCTTTTTGCTTCTCTCAGGTTGATTAAGTTGAAAAAAGGCAGCTATAGTTAAAAAAACATGCTGCCTAATTCATTTAGGGAATCGCCCTTTAACTTAAGGGGATATGTTGATGACGTTCTCTGTTAAGGCCGCTTCTCACGCATGGTGACAAATTCCTCAGCCGCACTGGGGTGAATGCCGATGGTGGCGTCAAACTGGGCTTTGGTGGCCCCACATTTCATGGCGATGCCAATGCCTTGCATAATCTCAGCCGCATCTGGTCCCATCATGTGCGCCCCGATCACCTTGTCACTGACCGGATCAACAATCAGTTTCATGAAGGTGCGCTCATCACGTCCTGAGAGCGTATGTTTCATCGCCTTGAAGCTGGAGGTATAAACATCTACACGTTCATAGCGCTCACGTGCCTGTGCTTCGGTCAGGCCAACCACGCCGAGGGGCGGTTGGGAAAAGACTGCGGACGGAATATTGTCGTAATCCACACTGTTGCGATCTGCGCCATAGAGATGTTCGACCAGAGCCATACCTTCGGCCAATGCTACAGGGGTCAGGCAGACACGGTCTGTGACATCACCAATGGCATAGATGCTGTCTACATTTGTCTTATAGTTACGATCTACCTTGATTGCACCGCCATCAGAGATGTCTACCCCGATATTTTCAAGGCCAAGTCCGTCGATTTTGGGTTTGCGCCCTGTGGCATACATGATGGCATCGGTTTCAATGGTTTCGCCATCACCCAGGACAATTTCATAATGATTGTCTTTTTTAGTGATGCACTGCACGGTGGTTGATCCCATGATGTTAATGCCGCGCTTGGTCATTTCACGTTCCAGCTCAGATCGCAGGTCATCATCAAAGCCACGCAGGATACGGTCTGCACGGATGATTTCTGTGACTTCTGCGCCCATGCCTGCAAAAATTCCGGCAAATTCGACAGCGATATAGCCTCCGCCGACGATGACGATGCGACGGGGCAGTTCGGCCAGATCAAGCGCTTCGTTGGAGGTAATGGCATGCTCAATCCCTGGTACATTGGGCAAGGTCGGCCAGCCGCCAACGGCAATAATGATATTTTCGGCTGTATAGCGTTTACCGGCAACGTCGACGGTATGTTGATCCACAATTGTGCCACGCCCTTGCAGGGTCTCAACACCGTTGGAAGAGAGAATGTTGTTATAAATGCCGTTGAGGCGATCCAGTTCGCGATTTTTGGTCTCAATCAGTTTGGGCCAGTCGATTTTAGCATTTGTGCTACTCCAGCCAAACCCCTGAGAATCTTCAAAGGCAGAAGAATATTCAGAAGCATAGACCAGCAGCTTTTTAGGGACACAGCCGCGCAGTACACATGTCCCGCCGACGCGATCTTCTTCACAAACGGCCACGCGCTTACCCTTTTGGGCTGCCATGCGTGAAGCGCGCACACCGCCGGAGCCGGCACCGATAACAAGAAGGTCATAATCATATTGCTGGGACATTTTTAGCCTCTATTTCTATATCAATTAGGAGTCAAGATAAGCGGTTCTTTACGGTCGTCAAGCGAGGTTATTTTTTAAGCTTGGCAAAAATTGGTTCTTTATGGGCATCCAATACATCAAAGCCGCCGATTAAATGACCATCAATGATGATTTGTGGAACGGTGCGGGCCTCTGGCAGGCGTTCCTGCATTTCCTTGAATTTAGCCACGCTGCTGACATCATGTTCAATATAGTCAACATCATTTTCCTGAAACAGGGCTTTGGCCTTTTGGCAGAAGATACAGCTTTCTTTGGTATAGATTTCAACAGCCATGAGATGTTTCCTTTGTTCAAAAGTAAAAGAGGAAGGGGCTAGGGGTAAGGGGGCGGGGATGCCCCTTCCTCTTGGGGAAGAACCTTAGCGGTTCTTGAGATAGTTTAACATTGTATCTGCATCAGACACTTCAAACGGATCAGTTGGGCAGTTGTCGGAAAAACCGTCTTCAGAGAATAGTTGTTTAATCTCGCCATTTTCCACATACATGGAATAACGCCAGGAACGCATGCCGAAACCAAGGTTGGATTTATCAACCAGCATGCCCATCTTGCGGGTGAATTCTGCATTGCCGTCAGGCAGCATGAAGACGTTTTTACGCCCCAGTTTCAGGCCCCATTGGTACATGACGAAAGCGTCGTTGACAGACAGGCAGATGATTTCATCGACGCCTTGGGCTTTCAGCTCATCATAAAGTTCTTCAAAACGCGGCAGGTGGGTGGAAGAACAAGTTGGTGTGAAGGCACCGGGCAGGGCAAAGACAACGACATTTTTACCGTCAAAGATTTCAGCGCTTGTCAGGTCTTTCCATTCAAATGGATTGTCCCCTTCCAGGGCATCATTGCGTACGCGGGTTTTGAAAGTTACGTCAGGAACACGGTTTTGCATGTCTTTATCTCCAAAGTATGTGTCTGTGTTTGTGTCTGAAAAGGAAGATAGGGGAGTTCGTAAAATTAGTAAAATGAGTTATTTTTATCATATTGATAGGTTTTTTCTATTAATGAAAGAGGTTCCTTAAAAAGGCGCAATCCGCTAGTGTTTGCAACAGTCAACAGGGCGGAGAAAACGGATGATGAATTGGAAAGACCTGCTTTCAAGTGGCCGCATCGGGGTGAGTGGGGCAAGTGCCGGTGGGCGTGAAGAGAGCCCGTTTCTACTGGATCTGGACCGGATTACCTTTTCCTCTTTTTTCCGTCGTTTGCAGGATAAAACACAAGTCCACCCTTTGTCAGAAGGTGCACGGGTGCGTTCGCGCCTGACACATAGTATCGAAGTGGCTTCTGTTGGCCGCTCGCTTGGTTTTGGGGTGGGGCGTCAATTGATTGAGAGCGGCACTGATATTCCTGAACATATCACACCGCATGACTTTGGTTATATCGTGCAGGTTGCCTGTTTATCCCATGATATTGGCAACCCCCCGTTTGGGCATGCAGGGGAATCTGCCATTGGGCAGTGGTTTAAAGATAATGCAGAGACTGTATTTGATAAAACGATGACAGCCCCACAAAAAGCTGATTTGACAAGTTTTGAAGGCAATGCACAGGGGTTTCGTATTCTCAATAAACTGGATTATTTCCGTGCAGAAGGCGGTTTTCGCATGTCCTATGCCACATTAGGGGCCTTTACCAAATATCCGGGGGATGCATCTGAGAAATCCGTTTCTGTGATTGAGGCAAAAAAGGCAGGTTTTTGTCAGGCTGAAAAAGAAATTTTTTCACAAGTGGCAGATCGTCTGGGGCTTATTCAACATGGCACAGAAAACCTGTGGTGTCGCCATCCGCTGGCTTATTTGATGGAGGCGGCTGACGACATTTGTTATCGCGTGGCTGATTTGGAGGATGGTGTGACGATGGAATGTGTGTCTTTTGAAGCCGTGGAACATTATCTCGCCCCCTTGGCCTGGTCCCATAAACATGGGGATAGCATTGAGGAACGCCGGGAAAACCTGCTTCATGATGAATGGTATCGGGAAAAACCTCAAAATGAGAAACTGGGGTTCCTGCGATCAAAAGCCATCAGCAATTTGACACAGGCAACGGTAGATGCGTTTATCGCCCATCAAGAAGATTTGCTGAAAGGGCAGCTTAATGCCGAACTGCTGGCGCTTACACCATTTGCTGAAGAGGCTGCAGCCTGTAAGAAATTTGCGGGTCATTCTATTTTTGGAACCACACGTAAGCTGGAAATTGAAACGGCCAGTTTTGAAATTTTGGGGCAATTGCTGACGTCTTTCACAACGGCAATGCTGGATTTTGAACAGCGCAAAGGTGATATCACACAAACAACGCCACAAAATCAGCGTTTGTTGAAAATGATGGACTTGCCAACGACTTACAGTGATAACCGTTATGAACATTTATTACAGGTGACTGATTTCGTCTCTGGACTTAGTGACCGCGCTGCCGTAAACCTATACAAAGTGATTAAAGGGGTATCTCTTTAGTATTAGGTGATGGGAGGCCGGATGGCACGTTTTTGGCTGTTTTGGGCATTTTTATTTTGTTGGTTGATCCAGCCATTGGAAGCCAAGACATATCGTGTGGCCTTGGCTAACATTCCTCCTTATGCCTTTTATGATAGTAATGGTAGCCCTCAAGGTATTTTGGTTGACATTGCCCGAGAAGCTTTTGGCGGGCAGGGCCATGAGGTCTCTTTTCAATTCTTTCCCTGGCCCCGCGCAATTCAAAATGTAAAAGTCGGGCGGGTGGATGCGATTACACCTTTTTTTCGAAATGCACAGCGTGAGGAATATGTCTATTTCCTTGGGAAAGGGGGTGTCACAATGGACCTCCAGTTCTTTAAAGAGCAAACAAAAGCATTTCAGGTCTCAAATTTGGATGAAGCTGCTGGTTTGCGTATCGTGAAAGTGAGCAAGGCATCACTGGGACCGGACTTTGCTGCATGGGAAAAGGCCGGGCTGTTAAAGATTGATTATGTCCCAAATACGCAGGCGGGATTGAAAGTCCTGTTGGCTGGACGTTGTGACCTTCTGGCCAGTGTTAGTGCCATTGCGAAATTCAGTGCGCAAAACGCTGGTGTGGCAACAAATATCGTGCCTGCTGGTGTTCCTTTTGCACAGATGACGGCCTTTCTCGCTTTTTCCAAAGCAAGCATGAGCGAACAAGAAGCTCGTACAATTGCTAGTGAGTTGGACAAAATGCACAAAAATGGCCGGGTAAAAGAACTTGTTACAAAGTATACGCCGTAATAGGTCCTGACCCTAAGCCGCGCGTTTATTGCCCCAGGTTAGTACGTGGAGCTGAGGGAGAACGCAGGCTTCTTGCCAGCGGTCTTCTGCGACTTTTTCGGCCAGCCATCTTAAACGGTTCAGCACACCGGGGATATCGGCGTCCTGGGTATCATCGACCATATGATTGCCAGCTTGCAGGTAAAGTGGCAGGTGCGGGAAGAGTTTAGCGGCAAATTTGGCATATTCGTAATCAGCCTCATCAAAAATGACGATTTTCAGGCTGGTGTTGGTTTTATCGCCTGTGACCTCAATACATTCACTTAAGATTTCCCAATTTGTTTCAACCCCGGAAGAGGGGCCTTTGGGGCTAAGTGTCAGGTTATCCAGTTTGGCAAACCAGTCACGCGGTAAGCTGCCTTGGGTTTCCATGGAAAAGTCATAGCCTTTGGCCTGCCCCAGATCAATCAGGTCTTCCAGCGGTTGCATGGCCGGGTTGCCGCCAGACAGGGTGACGGACATGGGGGTATTTTGGCTTAAGCGTTCAATTTCCGCCATGACATCAACGCTCTGCACTTTACGCCAGTCTTTGGCATGGTCGGTATCGACAGCATAAAGGGTGTCACACCAGGAGCAGCGATAGTCACAGCCTGCGGTGCGCACGAAAATGGTCGGACGACCCATTTGTGCACCTTCACCCTGAATGGTTGGGCCAAAGATTTCACACAGATTAATCGGCTTGCTCATGGACGATACTCCGCCCAGGTTTTCGGCGTTTCACTGATCCGTACCGCGACGACTTCGGACCAGCGGGCGTGTGACCAGTCATAAAGATGTTTCGCCATCAGTTCCGCCGTGGTGTTGTTCTCGCCTAACACATCATTGAGGTGGCGGTGATCAAGATGGTCATCAATGTAATGTTTCAGGTCAGACAGTTCGCGGTAATCACGCACAAACCCAACACTGTTGAGTTCAGCGCCTTGCAAGATGACTTCACAAATATAATTATGACCATGCAGGCGCGAACAGGGGTGATCATCGGCCAACCCATGGAGCTGGTGGGAGGCTGAAAAATGAAACTGTTTTGAAATGGTGAACATGATTATTTTTCCTGTCCTGCCTGATAGTCTTCACGTGCCTTGATCCAGAAATCAGGATCGGCATATTCAGTGGGGTCTGTTGCACCAGCCAGATGGAAGGCTTCGCGCCGTTCCACGCAGGTGCCGCATCGCCCACAATGGACCTCGCCGCCTTTATAACAAGACCATGTGTCTTCATAAGGCACATTCAGTTTGATGCCTTCTTTGACGATGCCATCTTTGGGGATATGGACGAAGGGGGCATAAAGCTCCACATTGGCATAGCCATCCAAGGCATGGGCTTGCATTTTATTGAAACTGTCGATGAAATCAGGACGGCAATCGGGATAGATAAAATGATCCCCGCCATGAACAGCCGTTGCCACACAATCACAGTCTTGGGCCGCGGCTGCGCCAAAGGCGATGGTCAGCATGATGGCATTGCGGTTGGGCACCACGGTGGTTTTCATGGTGTCTTCGGCATAATGACCATCGGGCACATCCACATCATCGGTCAGGGCTGACCCCGTTAGCAAGGCCCCAATTGTGGTGATGTCAACCGTGTCATGGGGCACGCCCAAACGTTCTGCGCATAAGGCAGCATAAGCTGTCTCTTTCTTATGGCGTTGGCCGTAATCAAAAGAGATCAGTCTTTTCAGTTCATGTTCATGGGCCATTTTATAGGCCAGTGTGACGGAATCCAATCCGCCAGAGCAAATCACAATGGATTTCATTTGCAGGTATCCTTGTTTTATCCGGGTAGGCTGCGACCGGGGTGACCAAAAGGCCACACACAAATTTGTGCCAGCTTATGACAGAAAGTAACGTCTGAGGCAAGGGTGTTTAGGCGGTTTCAACATCCTGCAAATCTAAATCCTGGGTCATTTCCTTTTTCATGACGAATTTCTGAATTTTACCGGTCACGGTCATGGGGAAGTGTTCGACAAAACGGATGTATCTCGGCACTTTATAATGGGCAATTTGACCTGTGCAGAAGTCTTTTACATCTTGATCACTCAGCTCTTCACCTTCATGGAGGATGATCCAGGCGCTAATTTCTTCACCATATTTTTCATCTGGCACACCAAAAACCTGGACATCCATGATGGCGGGGTGACGATAGAGGTATTCTTCGATTTCACGGGGATAGATATTCTCACCACCACGAATAATCATATCTTTGACCCGCCCGGTGATATTGACGTAGCCTTCTTCGTCCATACAGGCGATGTCACCTGTGTGCATCCAGCCATCGTTATCAATGGCTTCTTGGGTTTTTTCCTCATCCCCCCAGTAGCCTTTCATGACACTATAGCCACGGGTGCACAGCTCGCCTTGTTGACCAAAGGACAGGGTGTCACCAGAAACATCAATGATTTTAACTTCTACGTGGGGATGGACCCGTCCCACCGTTGAGACGCGTTTTTCAACGGAATCTTCCGGTGTTGTCTGGGTGCTGACCGGGCTGGTTTCCGTCATGCCATAACAGATAGTGACCTCGCTCATATTCATTTGTTCCAGCACTTGTTTCATGGTTTCCACCGGACAGGGGGAACCTGCCATGACACCCGTTCTGAGGTTGCTTAAGTCATAGTCTTTGAAATCAGGTAAGGCCAGTTCGGCGATAAACATGGTCGGCACACCGTAAAGGGCGGTACATTTCTCATCACTCACAGCCTGAAGAACAGACTGCGGTTCAAAAGCTTCATCGGCAAAAATCATGGTTGCCCCATGGGTCAGACACCCCAGAACGCCCATCACCATGCCAAAACAATGATAAAGGGGCACAGGAATACATAAGCGATCCAGATCGGTGAAATTCTGGCGTGCCGTTACATTCTTACCGTTGTTGAGAATGTTTTTATGGCTAAGCGTCGCTCCTTTGGGAAAGCCCGTTGTGCCAGATGTAAACTGGATGTTGATGGCATCATCAGGGTCAAGGGAAGCGGCAATTTTGACCATTTTCTGATCTGATGCAGCCGTTCCAGCCTGGGCAATGTCATTGAAGGCCAGGAAACCTGCAGGCGCGTCATTGCCGATGACAATGGCATAATCCAGTGTTGGGAGTTTTTCTGATTTTAAAGAACCGGGTTCACAAGATGATATTTCAGGGGCAAGTTCTTCCACCATTGCCACATAATCGGATGTCTTAAAACGGCTTGCCATAACAAGGGCGCGACAGTCGACCTTGTTGAGGGCATATTCAAGTTCACAGACACGATAAGCCGGGTTAATCGTCACCAGAATAATCCCGACTTTGGCTGTCGCCAGTTGGGTTAAGACCCATTCTGCATTGTTGGGAGACCAGATGCCAAGACGATCGCCTTTTTCAAGCCCCAGTGCGAGAAGACCGGAAGCGACCTTATCAACCTGATGCTGGAGTTCTCTATAGGTCCAGCGAATGTTTTGATGGCAGCTGATTAAAGCCTCATTCCCCCCAAATTTCTGGACGGTTTCACCTAAGGCTTCATCAATGGTTTGATGGAGAAGTTCACTTTCCGTTGAACCGACTGTATGACTTACATTAGACATGACAAGCTACCCTATATGCATTTTGATTTCTTATAGGATAAGTAAAAAAACGGCCCTTTTCACGGCATATTACATTTTTTTACATCTTGTAAGAGCTGTAACAGGTAAGGGCGCTATTTTTTCTTCTTCTTGTCTTTTTTATCCTTCTTGGGCTTTTTGCTTTTCTTCTCTGTCGGTGCACCCAGATCAATCTGCACATTATGTTCACTGATCAGCCAGATATTGAGCAGGGTCTGGCTTGCCTTGGCCCAGTCGGGAACCACATCATCAACAGCCTTTTCCAGCGAGGCAATATAGGCAGAAGACGGCGTGGTTTTATCGCTGTTGGCATTTTTTGCCAAAGATTTAAAGCATTCCTTGGCTTCCCCCGGCACCCATGTGGCGAGCCACTCTTTGCCTTCGGCGCGTTTGCGTTCCATATAACTGGCTTGGGCATTGGCATGGCGGGCACGTTTTTGTCTCGCCGTGGGTTTTGCTGATGTGCTTGTATCAGTCATGATTATCATTCCTCCCGTGATTTTGTAACAGGGTATCAAGAAGCATGCGTTTCGTCAAAAAAAGGACTAGCCATTTTCCCCAATATGCCTATTGTCGGAAAAATTTTGTTTGAGTTGAGCATGCCATGACTTTTGAGACAGAAATCCACAAACGTCGCACATTTGCGATCATTTCCCACCCGGATGCGGGTAAAACCACCTTGACCGAAAAACTGTTGTTATTCGGGGGTGCTATTCAGATGGCGGGTGCGGTTAAGGCCAAAGGCGATCGTCGTCGGGCGCGTTCTGACTGGATGAAGGTGGAACAGGAACGCGGGATTTCTGTAGCCTCATCAGTAATGACATTTGATTATCTCAATAAAACCTTCAACCTGTTGGATACGCCGGGGCACGAAGATTTTTCAGAAGATACCTATCGCACCCTGACGGCGGTGGATTCTGCGGTCATGGTTTTGGATGCGGCCAAAGGTATTGAGAACCAGACCCGCAAATTGTTTGAAGTGTGCCGTCTGCGTGATGTGCCGATTACAACCTTTGTCAACAAGCTGGACCGTGAAGGTCGTGATCCGTTCGAAATTCTGGATGAAGTTGAACAGGAACTGGCTTTGGATGTGGTTCCAGCCAGCTGGCCCATTGGCATGGGGCGCAACTTCCTGGGCTGTTACGACCTGTTTAATGACAAACTGATTTTGGTGGATAAGGGCAATAACGACCAGATTGCCGAAGGGATTGAATGTCAGGGATTGGATGATCCAAAGCTGGACGAGCTGTTGCCCGCTGATGCGCTGGAAAAATTGCGTGAAGAAGTCGATATGGTGCGCGGCTTGTGCCCGGAATTTGACCTTGAAAGCTATCTTGGGGGGCATTTGACCCCGGTTTATTTCGGTTCGGCCATTAATACATTTGGTGTGCGTGAATTGCTGGAAGGTCTGGCCAATGCTGCACCAAGCCCGCGTCCGCAAGCCACTACCGATCGTGAGATTGAACCGACAGAAAAGAAAGTGTCCGGCTTTGTCTTTAAAATTCAGGCCAATATGGACCCGAAACACCGTGACCGTATTGCTTTTATTCGTTTGTGTTCAGGTCATTTTAAACGCGGCATGAAGCTTAAGCATGTGCGGACCAATAAAATGATCAACGTGCATAACCCGACTCTGTTTTTGGCCCAAGACAGGGAGTTGGCCGAAGAGGCGGTGGCCGGTGATATCATTGGTTTGCCGAACCACGGCAACTTGCGCATTGGGGATGCATTGACTGAAGGCGAGCCATTACGCTTTACCGGAATTCCAAGTTTTGCCCCGGAAATTTTGCAAAAGGCACGCCCTGAAGACCCGATGAAGGCCAAACATCTAGGTAAGGCCCTGCAACAGATTGCCGAAGAAGGGGCTGCACGTGTGTTTAAGCCGCTGATCGGGTCTGACTGGATTGTTGGTGTTGTAGGGGCATTGCAGTTTGAAGTACTGGCTGACAGGATTCGCACGGAATATAACATTCCGGTGATTTTTGAATCCACACAGCTTTACACAGCGCGCTGGGTGACTTGTTCAGATAATTTGAAACTAAAGAAATTTCTGGATGAAAATCGCGGGGCCATTGGCGATGATCATGATGAAGAGCCTGTCTTTTTAGCGCGTAATGCCTGGCATTTGGATAAGGCGCAGGAAGATTACCCGGAACTGGAATTCCATAAAACAAAAGAGCAAGTGATATAACGTTTTATGCAAGATCCTATTATTTCGTATTTTACCGAACAAGCGTTGCGTGATAGAAAGAAAACGCGTAGCTTGTTTGTGATAAGTAATCAGTAATAGGGTCTTTTTTACGTGTCGCTTTTTCCGGGAAGAGGTAAGTCAATTGGGGGTAAGCTGCGTCTTGCGCTTATGCCGCCCTTTGTGATGGCCGCATTGTTCATGGCGGGCCTGTTCGCATTTTTGACCTATACGGACCTTGAAGCCGAACTGGAAACCAAGCAAAAAACACTGGCTGATATTTATGCCACTGCCCTTTCTGATGCGGTCTGGAACCTGGATCAGTCTGGTGCCGAAGCGATTTTGGCGGCCCTTAGTTTGGACCCCGATGTCGCCGGTGCTGAAGTAAAAGAACAATTTTCCGGTGTTCTAGCAACTGTAGGCAATGCCTTGCCCGGTGACATGGCCGGGCCGTTGTTGGTACGTCGCGCCATTCGTTCTGATGCGGATGTCGGCGGGGAAACCATTGGGGAAGTGGTCATCCTGTTCCATAAGGAACGCCTTGAAGTCCTGTTGCAAGATTCTGTTATTCAGATTTCCGGCCTGTTGTTGCTGTTAATGCTGGTGTTGAGTGTCAGTGTGACAGGGGCAATCCGCCGTTATGTTTCTGACCCGCTGGAAACGCTTTTGCGTGGTATTCAGCGTACCGAAGGTAAGCACAGTCGTGACCCGATCCGTTGGCAGGCTGATGATGAATTTGGCATTGTGATTGATGCGTACAACCGGATGATTGAACGGTTGAGCGAAGAAGAAAAAGCCTTGATTCATGCCAAGAACACAGCGGAAAAAGCCAATAAGGCGAAATCTTCCTTCCTGGCAACCATGTCCCATGAATTGCGCACGCCGTTGAACGGGATTACTGGTATGGCGCAATTGATGGAAGATACGGGGCTGGATGATCGTCAACGCAATTACCTTCACAGTCTGCGCAGTTCCGGTGAATTATTGCTGGCTTTGGTGAATGATATTCTGGATTTCTCCAAGATCGAAGCCGGGGCACTGGAAATTGACCATCATGCCTTTTCACTGCATCAAATGGTGAAAACTGTTGAACAGTTGATTACAACACAGGCCAAAAGCAAAGGCATTCACCTTGAGGTGAGCTGTGATGTGGGGAAAGATGACTATTTCTGGGGTGATGGCTCAAAAATTGCTCAGGTGATGACGAACCTGGGCGGCAATGCGGTGAAATTCACTGATGAAGGTCATGTGAGCCTGCGCATTTCGGTTTTGGAAACAAGCACCGATGATGCGCTGATCCGTTTTGAAGTTGCCGATACAGGGATTGGTATCCCACAGGAACAGATGATTAATCTGTTTAATGCCTTTACACAGGTTGATACGTCTATTTCGCGCCGCTTTGGCGGTACGGGTCTGGGGCTGGCGATTTCAGCCGGGCTGGTTGAGACCATGGGGGGGGATCGTATTCATGTTGAAAGCGAACTGGGCCAAGGTACTCTCTTTTACTTTGAATTGCGTTTGCCCAAATCAGAAGCACCCAAGCATATGTGTGCAGCCGCCCCTCAGGCAGAGGTTATGCGCGAGCTAAACATCTTGTTGGTGGAAGATAACAAGATTAACCGCACGGTGGCCAAGGGCCTGCTGGAAAAAATGGGTCATCAGGTTTCCATGGCTCACGACGGGCAGGAAGGTGTCGATGCGGTTGTCGATGGGGATTACGACATCATTTTGATGGATATCCATATGCCACGCCTCAATGGTCTGGAAGCCACAAAACAGATCCGCAGTATGGATGACAAGGCCAAGGCCAATGTGCCGATTTTGGCCCTGACGGCAGATGTGATGCAAGATAGTATTGAGGAATATTCCAGTCATGGCATGCAGGGCTATGTTGCCAAACCTGTACGCCGCGAAGCATTGGCCGATGCCCTGTTGCCCTATATACTGGGGAATGAAGAAAGCAGTTATATTTAAGGTGTAAGGATTCCGCTTTTATCGCCTTGGTGGAGGGGGGCGCCGGAAAGGTGGCGGCGGTGGCCGTTTGAAACTTTGTCGGTCTGTTTTGACAAAAGGTTGATTGCGAACTGTATCATCAATGACAGCCTGATCCGGGATTTGACATAATGTGTGCAGGCGTTCTGCTTTGGCAATAAAGCGGCGGCGGGCTTGTTTTTCTTTAAATACAAAGGGGCCGTATTGGAAAATTTCCAGCTTGCTTGTTATTTTTCCGCCGATGTTCCTGATTCTGAATGCTCGTTTTTTTCGAGGCAGCTTTTGCCAAAACCCAGCCTGGACTTGATGGTCGTGGATATTAAAGTCACGGGCAAATTGTGCGTTGTGCTGTAAAGAAATAGAGGCCGTAATCCGGCAGTGATCCACATCGACCCTGATCCAGTTATAGTTAAATTTAGTGGATTGTCCGAGCTTATAATGTTGGATGAAACTTTGTTTGGCGAGTAGTGCCCCCATGGATTTCAAAGTGGTCTTGATTTGCATATAGGGCGAGACGGTCGTGCCCCAGTCATCATCCAGATTTTCTTCTTCAAGAGGTCGGCGTTCAACAATCTGGTTCTGTTTTTCAGTTTGTGGTTTTGGGGCCGGCAGGATGTCTTTGGCAGAAAGGCGGGTTTGCTTCTCCAGTTTCTCCAATCTGGCCTTGAGTTCGCGGATACTGCGATTTTCTTCTTCTGTCGCGATCTCTTTTTCTTCCCCTAAAAGATCGGCAAAGACATAGCCAATAATGCCATCACCGCGTTCAACTGCATACCAGGGCTGATCAATGATTTTGGCGGCGACATGGATGGGTTCGCCTTTGGGCAGTGTCATGACCCGTTTGGAACGTACCGTAGGTAAACGCCGGATATTGGCGTTTTTCAGGGCAAACATATTCTGTTCAACCGGATAGAGTTTAAATTCACTGGTATCAATGACGGGGGGCTCAACAACGTCTATGTCTTCTTCATCGCTTTCAATCTTTGCTGGGCGCTTGGGGTAAATCCCGTTTACAGCTGCAACCAGAACCTGTTCACGATTGCCTTGAATGGTGGGCATTTGATCCCGGTTATAGGTTCTGCGTGCCTTATAGCGCATGTCTTCACTTAGGAAACGAGAGACTTCTGCCAGCTTGACCTGACCGTCTTTATCTTGATCGGCTTCCCCGTACAGGGCACGCAGCAGATATTCGGTGAAAAGCCCATGCTGGCTTTCTTCGTCCCAGCTGGCAAGCTGGTCTTTGGAGGCTGCGGTGATGACGGTGAGTGTTTCTTTTTGATCAATATCGCTTGTTTTCTTCTTGGGTAGGATGGTTGCACCGGAGGCCCGTGAAATCAGACTGCCACCATGACTGTTCCCACTGAAACAGGCATCCAGAAAAACCGTAACCGATCTGGCCCCAACCTTTGACAGGTTTTCATAAAGAGTATCAATCGGGTAGCCATTGATCTCAGCGGTTTCAATTTCAGCATCGACAGGTAACAGGTAGTTTTGATTGTCATGTAGTCCGGGCAAGCCATGCCCGGAATAGAAGACATAGAGGTTAGAGACCTGCGGTTTGACATATTGAAAAGCCTTGCCGCGATGATTGCCCCGTCGGCCAAAGGCAGTTTGCATTTTTGCCTGAGTGGCGTCTTTGAGAAAAATGATATTTTCTTCGCGAATTTTCAGGACCGTGCGGGCAAAATGCTGCATAGCCGTTGCATCATTATGTGCAAAGGAAACCTCAGGAATATCCTGATCGACATAGGATTTATTGCCAATAATAATGGCAACGTCGTCATTTTGGGGTTCTGTGCCTTGGGCGGGAAGGGTTATTCCGGTCCAAAGCAAGGAACCCGTCAGGAGAAGATGCAGCGTTTTCATGTTGGTCCTGCCAATTTCAATGGGGTAATTTTACGCCTTAGTCATACCATTGGCAATGTCTACCATTCTTGTTGCAGATGAGAATATCATCACCATAGCGCACAACTCGCTTGTTCTTTTTAGGATAGCGTTTGTATCTGGGGGATTTGTCCCGATAAATTACACGGCGGCGTTCATATTCATCTTGTGCGATTTCATTGCCCAGAACTGCTCCAATAATGGTGCCTGCGGCTGTGGCAACGATGCGCCCCTTGCCCTTGCCAAGGGTGGACCCAAGCAAACCGCCCCCAACAGCACCGATAATCGTGCCAAGGGTGGCGTCATTATTGGCCTTAGCCTGTTGTGTTGCTGTCCCCAGTAATAATGTCGAAGCCATTAAAGCTGTGATGATCAAGCGTTTCATGGTCTTTGTCCTTCATCTAATTGCCTGTGTTCTGGTTATGTCGGGGCCAGAGGCCGTTTTTATTTTAGATGGGAAAATAAAAAAGAAGCTCTGATCCCTCCATAGCTTTGAGCAGATTGAAAACCTGTCAAAAAGGTGATGAAAGATGTTTAGAAAACTGATGTATACATTGGCTGCTTTAAGCCTTTCCACCACAGCCTTGGCGGCTGAAAAATCCCGTGTTCTTTATATGGGGGTGGATGAAGGGACCCAGTTGATTGAACGTGATCATCCGGCTTTTCGCCGGGTGTTTGATCATACGGGCAATTTTCTGGCCCATGAAAATATTCGCCTATTTGAAGAGCGTGCAGGTAAGGCTGTGGGCACGCGCTCTTTTGAAGAGGCGGTTGCTTTAGCGGCCAGTGCCAAACGCAAACAAATGGATGCGGTTGTGCTGATTTCTTTAAAACATATCCGTCATAACCTTGGGGTTAAAAGTAAAGACAAGCTGGTTGCCATTGCAAAGATTTTGGATGGGCGTACCCTTGATGTGGTTGATACGTTAAAGGTCAAAAGCCCAACCGCATCAGTGCGTGAGCGGGTTTGTCATCAACAATGTCGCCAAATGATCATACGCCGACATGTGCGTGAGGTCTTACCGGAGTTCAAGGACAAGCTGGCTAATCGGTTGCGGAAATTTCGCCCGATGAAACACCATGTTAAACAGGCGGAACCCTCTAAAATCACTTTGACTTTAAAGGGGTTTAACGCCCGTGAGGTTCGCCATATCGAAGATCGACTGGTGCGTTTATCTTCAACGCGTGATTTGAGTTCTTTGAAATCAAGCCCGTCAAAACCATCCTTTTGGCTGGAACGTCGCAAAAATGCGCCCAGTGTGCGTGCGGACCTAAGCAACGTCCTCCATACATTGGATTTACAAGCCCGCATTATTCAGACCCCCCGTTATGTTACTCTGGTCAAGGTTCAGCGTGACCTCGCCTTGCTGGATTAAGGGGAGGATGTGATATGAGCGATACAACACAGACAAATGCCATGGCGGAGATCGCATTGGCGCTGGCCATGGGGTTCTTTTCCATCATGGTGTTGACAATGGTGTCCATGGGCTCTGGCATGGTGACACAGGGCACAGCCTCAACAATTAAGGAAGAACCGATCTCTCTTGCCAAGACAGCTGAAAAAACCCCACCAAGTGAGGAACAGGGGGCAGGCGCACAGGTTAAACATGAAGATCTGGTGATTTTCTATAACGGGATGTTTCTAGATCATCGCCTAAAGCCCATTTCAAGTGTGCAGATCAGTAGGCGTGAGAAAATTATATTGGCTGTTTCCCCTGATTTGCCCATGTCTGAAACCATGCAGGTGCGCTCTCAGATCTCTTCAAACGATATGACGGTGGTTATGTTAAATGACATGTGGCTCAACGCCTTGAAGGAGGCCGGATTATGAAACATTTTGTGAAACTTATTTGTTTGTTGGTCCTGTTTTCCATGGGGCAAGCCGATGCAGCAACGCGTTTTGAAGTTAAACAAATGGTGATGGAAGAAGCCATAGATACGAACGTGCCTGTCTCTTTGGCTCTGGCTGTGGCGAAAGTTGAATCAGACTTTAACCCCAAGGCACTTAGTTCAGCTGGTGCGCGTGGCGTGATGCAGATTATGCCGAAAACCGCACGCGATGAATTTGGTGTTTCACCGCGCCGTTTGTGGGAGCCAGAAGTCAATATTCGTTTAGGGGTAGAATTTCTGGAACAACTTTATGATCAGTATGATGGTCGTTGGGAACTCGCGCTTTCCCATTACAATGGCGGTACGGTGAAGGGCAACCGACCACACAGCTATACCCGCAAATATATTGCCAAGGTGCAAAAATGGCAGAAAATCTATCAGGAACAGGCCAATCTGTGGGAAGCTTTGAGTGTAGAAGAAAACGCCTTTGATGAGAAAGAAGACTTCGAGCTGGTTGATTTCAGGGAATGGCGTTATCGCGGCGATCATGGCGATTGGCGGGATGAAGGGTCTTTACGCGATGATTTTGAAGACGACTGGCCTGAAACCCGTATTATCATTGTGGAACGTCAGCAGAAACAGGGCTGGCGCCGCCCACCGCCGCCACCTTTTGGCGGTTGGAAACAACGTCCCCCTCGTCCTCGCCATTTCCATTGATTAGGAAGGGGCTTCTGGATATTCTCTTTGCAAAGATCAAAGAGGGTAGCTCGTGGATAATACACAAAATATATTGTTAAAGGCTGGGGGGAAAGAACAGGTTCTGGTGGACTTTGGGGCCATTTGTGAAGCAACGACCACCGAAGGCTTGCCCAAATATGCCACCCGCCCGACCTTGGAAAATCTGGCGAAATTTATCACGGCCCAAGGTGTAGGCCCCAATAAAGACCTGGCCTTGTTTGAATTGTGCCATCTGGTGTACGGTGTTGCTGCGCTCAAGGGGAGCGAGGCGCTGGTGAATTTCTTTATAAGCCCGCACAAAGCAACTCCTGCCCAATATCGTGATTTTTTAAAAGGCGGGGACCATGAAAACGTCCATTATATGGAAGATCATATCCGCCTGAATATTGAGGGTAAATGCTTTGACATCCGTTTTGGCCGGATGCCCTTTTTGGTCTGCCTCTATGAGTTCCTTGTTGCGATGGACAGTTTTGCCCATTTTGCTCATTTCAATGATTTATTTTCAGTACTGATTGAACAAAAGTTGACGGATAAAGCCTTACGTGACTGTACGAACGCTTTGGCCGCAGAGTTACGCAAATATCGCATTGCCAATCTGGCGACAGCTCAGGCTGATGGGAAATTCGTGCAGGTTTACAAGTTCCTTCAGGAGCAAAGTCAACAAAATCAAATAATTTTGGATGATCATTCAGTTTTGAACTTCTGGTGCCTCCATAACGGAGGGAAAGATTACAGAGGATATAGAACTGTGTTTGATCTCTTTAGTGATTTTGCCAAGTCGTTTGAAGAAACGCAACGTATTGAAGCTTCCCATAATGCCCAGTCTCTTGGGGTGAACAGGGAAGAGGGTGAAGTTGATATCGCAAATGACGATGTACAAAGTGACATGCTGGCCGATTGGGTCATGCCCTTTAATACCTTTGATCAGGAAAGCTTTAAGGATGTACGTTTTTTCAAAAAGAAAACCGAACGTAATCCGGTTGAGAAATTGATGGCTTATGGCCCGGATGCCTTGCGTCTTCCCTTGGCCTTTATCCGTTATGAAATTTTCGGTCAGGTTCAGTCCGGGATCACGAATGATTTACAGGTCGGGCGTTCCAAAGAGACGCTTGAGCAGCGCATCACCTGTGAAGATGTGCTGACCTATGAAGAACGCATCGGCCAATGTGAAGTGATTTTGGAACATGTCAAAAAACTTCAAGCCTCCAGTCTGCATGTTTTATCGCAGAAACAAGACAATGTGGTGGCCTTCCCCGGTGGCGGGGCTGAGGCTGCACAAACGGCTTTTAAGAAAATGAACCGCAAGGGCTTTGATGAAATGGCCTTTGAACAGATGGATATTTTTGAACAGGCAGCTCAGGCCCTTGTGGTGATGGAACGTCAGCTTAATAAATATCTCGCCTTGTTGAAAGAACGTCATATTACAGACCAATTTGACGGGGATAAAACATCCTTTAGCACACAGTTTCAAAACCTCTATCAGGAGGTACTCTTATGATAACCATTAAAAAAGAACAGGCGGATGCGGCCAAAGAAAAATTCGTCGAACTACAAACCTATCGCCATTTGATGGCAAATAAGACGGGTGGTGGGATTTCGCCAACCCGGCTTTATTCCTTCATGAGGGGGGATGTGGATGACGAGGTCGCTGCGCAGCTGAAAGTTAATCTGGGTTTGCGCCGGGCCTATCGTAATTTGCTTAAATCCCAAGCTTTCTTCCATGTGCCAGAGGCACTGGCGGCAAGTACGGATGAGTATCCAGAACGCCACTGTGATGGCTGTGTTGTCCGCCTTCAGGTCTCACGCGCTCAGGAAAATCAGCTGTACCTGATTATTGAACTGAGCGATCAGCGACGTAACATTCCCTTTACCCTATCGGTTTTTGGCAGTGATGAAAGCTGTGAGATGCTGGATCTGCCTGATGCACGCAATGGGGTGATCCAGACGATTATTAACCGCCAGTCTGGTCTTGCCCGTCTGTTGGCTGACCCGAAAACGGAGATTTTCCTCAGGTGAAAAAGATCGCCATTCTCATTGCGACGACAGGTGGGCCTGTTTTGGTGGATCGCATTACGCCAGAACCGGCCCCGCAATCCATGGTCTGTTTGCGCCGTCAATCTGATGTGTTGCCTATCAGTGCGGATTATGATGATTTCGTGCGTCCGGGAAGTGGTGTCATCATGCGTGAATTTGGTCCTTATGAAGAAGGGGCCTTTCGTATGGATGTCAGCGGGCCGATTGGCACGGGGCTCAGTTGGCAATTGGGTATCTTTGCTGCCCATGCGGTCTTTAAATCAGATCAGTGTGAATTGTCTGATTTGGAAAATGCCGATTTGATCCTGTGGCTTTCAGGCACGGTGGACTATGACCTTAATGTGGGGGAGGTCGGCCATATGGCTGAAAAAGTGGAAAGTTCAGCCATTTTATTTGCAGATTATATTGCTCGTGGCACACCGATCTTGTTTGGAGCTGGTGTTGAAAATGCTAAATTTTTGGCAGAACACAAACCACCGAAGGGCATTGAGATTGCCAGCCTGAAGACCACCCATGACTTGTTGCCTTATCTGGGTGGGGCTGAGGACGAAAAAACAGATAAAAACGCTGCGGGTTTTTGGGTGATGGCAGGGTTCGTTCTTGCGGCTGTCGCTGGGTTGTTTTTCTTTACCCAGCAAAAAGAACAGACCGATATTTTCCCCCAAGAAACGCTTTCCAAGCTGGAAATTACCCTGACTTCTGATCAGGGTAAGGAACCCGTCTATTATTTTGGCGATGAACTAAACCTGATTGTTTCACTGAGCAAAGATGCCTGGGTTCATTGTTTTTATGAACAGGTTAACGGGGATGTCCTGAAAATCTATCCCAATGCCCAGGTCTCCGGTGATGGCTTTTTAGAGGCGGGTCGTCTCCATGTCCTGAGTGGTGGAACAGATAGTGAATTCATTATCCGGTTAGGCCCTCCTGCGGGAGAAGAAAAAGTCATCTGTTTGGCGAGTGCAGAGGACAGGGCCGTTGAAGAGCCTGTTGAAGATTTAGCCCAAGATAGTTTGTTTATTACGTTGAAGCCCTGACACCCCCGTCCTCGCGTATAGCAGGGACCTTTTTCAAGACGAGAAAGATTTCGCATCAAGTGCGAAATGACGACTTTTTTCTCCTGCCCATATAAAAAACACCTCTGTTCCCTCCATAAGGTTTGTAAGCACATTAACCAAACGGAGAGTAAGAGGATGTCTGCTTTATCCAAAACCAACAAGAAACGCGCACTGGCGGGCCTTTCCCTGTTGTGTGCCAGCGTGGCACTCAATGCCTGTGTGACGCAACCGCCGTCTTTTGGGGGCGGGATTGATTTTCGTCAGGCTCGCTTTAATGAAATTTCAGCGATGCGCGAATATCGCGACTGTCGCGACCATGCTTTGGAACTGGACCGTGAAGCTCAGACCAAGCATGATCCCGCAAAATACCTTGCCAGTGCCCGCATGATTGAAAAATGTGAGTCCAAGTTGGGTCCCGATGTGGCTGATGTCGCCACAGATGAACGGATGCGCGCTTATGCCCTGACCATTCAAAACCATTTGAAAGGCGGCAATATCGAAGGGGCGCGTGAGAACCTCGATAAATTCAGCACCAGTTTCCAAGGTCAGGATCTTTATTTTGCCGATGGGTCTTCGTTTATTCAAACCATGGAAGTGCTGTTGGGTAAACGTGGGGCAGGCTCTATTGGGCGCTATTCCGATGCCAATGTGAATGCGGAACTAAAATCTGAATTACGCCGCGTGCGCTATTGGGAACGCAATTAAGTAAAGGAGGCCCTGATCATGTCTGAATTTCCCCTTATCATTCATCGTGTAGAACCTAAAAAACTGGCCTTGGCCCTGGGGGCTGTCTTCTTGGGTGGTGTGGTTCTCATGGGGACAGCCTCGGTTGCGTTAAGTGCACCGAACTGGACACCACAAAGTTCGGAACGTCTGGTGAAATTACCACCGAGTTATCTTAAAAAATCCATTGATCATGATTTTGCCAATTCTGCCCTTGGCAGTGCGATTGCTGAAAAAGAAGAAAATATTTCCTTAAAAGGCGGGACATTGGGCGATTTACAAAAAGCCATTGAAACTGCCGACGGTGACGTACGTGGTGAGTTGCGCCATCAATTTTTGGCGGAAAAACGTAATTACCTTTCCATGATGTCAGAACGCAATGACCTGCGCCGCAAGCATTTGCGAACCAAAAAACGGTTGTTTGACGATATGATGGATCGCCTGTCTCAGGAAGAAGGGGCAATGACACCGGAAAAAGAAGAATTGATTGAACTGCAAAAGGCGGCAGCAGAACGTTTTGAAAGTTCGCTGGCACAGGTTGATCAACGCTTGTTTGAAGCCCCGGAACTGGAAGAAAGTAAATATTCCAAGGCGTACGCCCAAAATAGAACAGCCATTGAACAATTGGTTGCACGTATTGAAAACCATCGCATGAATCAAAGCCCTGTCTCTGAAAACGGTGTGGAATTGACCCGCGAAGAACATGTTCGCCGCATGATGGCTGATGTGCAAACCGAACTGGCCGTTCTGGATCAGGAAGAAACCATTCTTGGCTATATGGCGAAGCTGGTGGCACTGGATGCGATGGCACTGGCTGAAGAAGGACTGGATGAAGAGTTGCTCGACAGCGATGTAGCTGTGACCTCCATGACACCTGCCAAGAATGTATCGTTTTTCTTAAGTAACTGATTTTAATAGGGAAGGAGTAATCCCATGAAACCCAAGCTTATGATTTTTGCCGGTGCGGCCCTGATGGCTTTGGCAACAACCACAGCCCATGCTGATACGTTGGAAAATCTGGAACGTGAACGCTCTGTCACCATTCGCACTTTCTTTGATGCCAGTCTGACAACAGATCAACGCCAGGCCAAACTGGATAGCCAGCGTCGCCGCTTGGTGGATCTGGAACGTATGGTGATGCGTGATAAATCTCTGCGTGGCAAGAATACGAAAACAGTGCGGATTGCCTTTAAAAACTATGATGTGACATTTCTTGGCCATGCTTCGGCTGAAAAGGGCCACACCATGGTGGATCATTGGTTGATGCAATTTGGCGTCTCCACCGATGATTTGATGTCCACCCGTGTGGGGAGACGTTAAGATGTCTTCTTTCCTGCATATGGCTGATAGCGGGTCGCGTGCGCTAAGTTATCTGCTTGGGGCGATCTCTATCGGATTGGCAGGCGCTGTGTTTGCCACCTCTATGGCGCCAACGGCGATTGCCCAATGGACATTGGAAGTCTTTGGTGTTTCGTTTGTTACCCTGTTTTCCATGCTTGTGTTTCTGACCCTTTTTGCCTGGGTGCGTATGGGCCAGTTTGTGGAACGCAAAGATTTCTGGCTGGAGGTCGGGCTTCATGGGGCCAATGGTGTCTCCACACTGGCGCTGACCTTTACCTTGCTGGGGATCAGTTTAGGGATCGGCACATTGGCGGAACAGGAACTAACCCCTGAAACGGTTCAGCCGATTATTCGTGACCTGACCAAACATTTCTCATTGGCCTTTTTAACCACGGTTGTGGGGTTGCCCAGTGCGGCTGTCTTACGTGCGTTATTGAGTGTCAGTCACCAACGGTTAAATGAGGAGACACCATCATGAAATACCTTATCTTTAATGCGGCTGTTTTTCTCGCCCTTGGCTATTTGATCGCCGGGGGAAAGCCCGCTGATATGCAACAGCATGTGGAACGCAGTGTGCAGAAAGTCAAAGCCCAGGCAGAACGGATTGTTGAAAAGCCAGCACCGCCTAAAGTGACAAAGCCAATTGCGCAAAAAATTGTGGAAAGCGTGAAAAAACCACAACCTGTGAAAAAAGAGGTTCAGAAACCAGCAAGCCCGCCCCCACTGCCCAAAGCTGTGGATGTGGCAAAGGTTGAACCGAAAAAGGCACCGTCTCGTGCGCAGGCAACAGTTCAAAAAACAAAAGTTGCCCCTGTGATTGAACAGGCTGAAAAAACAGCGACAAAACCGGTTACAGCCCTAAGTGATGCAAAAGAACGCAGCAAAGCCTTGCGTCAGATGGTAGCGGATATGGAACAGATGTTCGCTGAAAAAATGACCCGCTAAGGATGATTGATCATGACCCGCCAAACAGCCCATAGACTATCCATTTTAACCACGTTGATTTTTATTGGCTGGGTGGTCTGGTTGTGGGTGATGGGAATGGAGTCTGATCAAAAACATGTTGAGGAGGTCCAGAAACCTCAGGTCGTCGAACGCACCAAGCCCCAGGAGGTTCAACAGGCTCAGGTCTTTATCTTGCCTGCGCCGCCCAAGGCAGAAGCGAAAAAACAGGATGTTGTTCCCGTTCAGGCTCCCCAAGAAAAAATAAAGCCTGCCCCGGTTAAAAAAGCAGAACCCGTTGAAAAAAAGCTTATACAAACTGTTCAAAAAGAACGCCCCCTTCAGAAACAAAAAACTCAAAAAGTTATTTCAGAACAGCAGGTTCAGCAGGTGAGCCCGGTGCAGGTTGCCAGTGGACGGGCGCTGTTGCGGGTGTTGGAACATGGCAAGGGGCCGCAAATTGAAATTGCATGGCCGCAGAAGGCAAAGGCCCGTGAAACCCTTTATGAGAATTTTCAGTCTTGTTTTGGAATGGAAAATGCGCTGATGGACCGGGCGGGTAATTTGTTTCGTATGGCAGAAGCCCGTGGTGTGCGCTGGGAAATTAATATGGATCGCTATAGCGGCTTTTTGCGCCAAGCTGCGGGGCGGCTTCCCCGTGGGGAGCAGCGGATTTATCAATCAGTGATCCGTCACCATAAAAGCCTGAAGGCCCCCATTGTTGTGCGTATTTTTCCACGCCGTGTGGATGCATCTTTGTTGGGGGGACTCAGGGCGGTGGTCGGGGATACATACATGCAGGCCAAATCCATACAGGCGCGTTATGATATCCAAAACCGCCAAATTGTCGTGCGTGATCTTATTTATGATGGTCGTCCGATTGCAGGGGTGATTGCCCTGACCCCTTATCAAAGATGTGCATGGAGGGTGTGATGAAAAAAGTAGTCCTTGTCTTGATCGGCTGTGGTTTGTTTCTTACAGCTTGTGTCACCCCACAATATCGCGAAGCTTCTTCTGTTGGGGCAGAACAGCAATTAAATGCGCTGGACATCAATTATCAGGTCACGGGTTTGTTTCATCGTGATCCCCCCGATTGTGTGACGGTGATGAAGGCGCAGGCTCCACAGGCTCCGCAGATGGGGGAGGTGCTGTCCGTTGCCTTGGCACGTCATTTGGGTGAAAAAGTTGATCGGGTGATTTTCCCGCGCAAACGAAAATCTATTGAACGCACACAGGGCTATGACCTGCAAGACCAAGGGGATCGCCGGCGTTATTCCCTTTATACAGGTTGTCGTTTTTATGCCGTGGCCCAGCTTTATGATCTCGGGGATGATTATGTTGGCTTTGCGGCTAAAAAACATGTGGGGGTACGTCTTGATTTACGCCGTATAGAAGATGACCAGCCCTTATGGCAGGCAGCCCATACGGTCTGGCGTGCAGAAGGCAACATGCCCCTTTCTCCTTTTAGTGTTATTGGTGGGGTAGCCAGTGCAACGGTTTTTAATAACGATTCTCAGGTTCTTCCCTCATTGGTTGATGATGCCATGCGCAGAATGGTCAAAACCCTGCCTTATAGCCTGTAAAACGGGATAAATAAGGTGTTTTTCGGGATTTAAAGTCGCAAAGCTTGACCACCCCTCCCGCCAAAGGGCATCATAATGAAAAGATTGGTAAAAACTCAATCTGGGGAGGTGTATATGAGCGCGATCACCAACCCGTCTTTGATGTGGATACAGGCGGGATCATGCAGCGGGGATTCCATGTCGTTGCTGTGTGCAGAAGATCCGGACTTTGCAGGGTTTTTAGAACGTAACAAGGTGGACTTGTTATGGCATCCCTCTTTATCTGTTGAACCAACAGATATGTTGCAAAAACATATTGATGACATTTGTAACGACCAGCGTGAATTGACGATCCTGTGTGTTGAAGGCAGCTTGATGCTTGGCCCCAATGGCACCGGGATGTTTGACAGTTGGCGCAATCAGCCGAAAAAAGATATCATCCATGCCTTGGCACAAAAGGCTGTGCATGTGGTCGCCATTGGGACCTGTGCCTCTTTTGGCGGGGTGCATGCTGCCAACCCGAACCCGACAGATTGTACGGGGATGCAGTTTCATAAAGGGGCCATTGGCGGGCTTTTACCCATGGACTGGAAGGCACGTGGCGGCTATCCCGTGATTAATATATCAGGTTGTCCGGCTCACCCTCATACGATGATACAGGTGTTGCAATCTTTGGTGCGTGGGGTGGCGCTGGACTTAAATGATGTGCAACAGCCGGAAGTCTTTTTCAACACGATGGTCCATCAGGGCTGCACGCGTAATGAATATCATGAATATGATATTGAAGAGACCGAATTTGGCAATGAAGGATGCTTGTTCTTTAATCTGGGTTGTCAAGGGCCTGTGACCCACGCAACCTGTAATACGGAACTCTGGAATAAAACCAGTAGTAAAACCCGCGCAGGGGTGCCTTGTATTGGCTGTGTAGAGCCGACTTTCCCTCGTGACAAGGCATTGTTTAAAACAGATAAGATCGGCAACGTTCCGGTGGAACTGCCCCTTGGTGTCACCCGTCCACGCTATATGGCCTATAAGGGGTTAGCCAAGGCCGCAGCTCCCAAGCGTGTCTCTTCTCGCAAGATGAAGCCATAAGGGGGAAAGAGATGTCGAGACGAATTTCAATTGATCTTAATCGGGTGGAAGGCGACCTTGAACTGGATGTTGAGGTTAAAGACGGCCATGTGGTGGATGCCTGGTGTAAAGGGGTGCTTTATCGTGGCTTTGAACAAATCCTGATTGGGCGCGATGCCATGGACAGTTTGGCAATTACCCCACGCATCTGCGGGATTTGTGGCACTGCCCATCTTTATACCGCTGTATTGGCCCTGGAAAATGCATTTGATTTCGCTGTTCCTGAAAATGCCAAACGTGTGCGCAATATCTGTTTGTTGGCAGAAGAAATCCTGTCAGATTGTCGCCAGACCTTTTTGATGTTTACCCCAGACCTGTGTCATGAGCGCTATAAACACATTGCAGGCTTTGAACAGGTTGTTGCCGAATTTCAGGAACTCAGTGGGCAGGCATATCGTGATGCGATTAAGCAGAGCAAGAATATCGTTAAAATCGTTGCGATTTTTGGTGGGCAATGGCCGCATTCCTCTTACATGGTGCCCGGTGGGGTAACAACCCCGATGAATGGTCGCAATCTTCATGATGCGCTTAATATTCTGGATGGATATGTTGACTGGTTTGAACGCCGGGTTATTGGCGGGGGGCTGGAAAACTGGATGGCGATCAACAAGGTTGAGGATTATCTGAGCTGGTGTGACGATACCCCCCAGGCGGTTGCCTCTCTCTTTAGTCGTTTTTCGCGCAGCCTGTCGATCCAGAATTATGCACAAGGTTCGCAAAACCATCTGAGTTATGGGTATTTACCCACAGGGCAAGATCGTTTGTTGCGCCCCGGCGGGTTTATTCGCACAGGCCAAGTCGATCAACCGGAAAGGTTTGATCAGGCAAAAATCACCGAAGACCTGTCCCACGCCTGGTTTAATGATGAAGGCGGGGTATGCCAGCACCCCTTTAACGGTATCACCCAGCCCAATTATACCCAAGGGGGCAAAGCTTATAGCTGGGCCAAGGCTCCGCGTTATGAGGGGGAGGTGGTCCAGACCGGGGCATTGTCGTCCTTGCTCAATAGTGGGGATGAGCTGATGCGCGATTTTGCAAAGGCAGAAGGCAGCAATGCATGGCTGCGTCAATTTGCCCGTATTCGCCGTCAGGCGTCCAGCCTGTTGATTTTGCGCCAATTACTACATGAGTTGCTGGATCATGCCAAACAGCCTTTTATTGAAAAACAGGACTTGTGGCTGGATGGAGACGGATTTGGCACGATTGAGGCTGCACGAGGGGCGCTGGGCCATTGGGTGAAAATCCGTGATGGGAAAATTGCCCATTATCAGGTGGTGACGCCGACAGCCTGGAATGCTTCGCCACGTGATGAAACAGGGCGTCGGGGCCATTGGGAAGAAAGTTTGATCGGTGTGCCTATCGCTGATGAAAAGGACCCTTTGGAAATTGGTCACGTTATTCGCTCACATGATCCCTGTTTGGTCTGTACCGTCCATGTGATGGGCCATGAGACACGTTTAGTGATTGGAAAATCATGATGGGGGAAGGTGTCAAAACGCATATTGTTTGTTTTGGGAATCCCCTTCATGGGGATGACGGATTTGGCACGGCTGTCTATGAACAATTGTGCAGCAAAGATTTAGGGGCGCATGTCAGTGTGATGGATGGGGGAACCTCCAGCTTGTCAGCCTTGGCATTATTTGAAGAATGCGCTCATGCCATTATTGTTGATGCCATTAATGATGAAGGCGAAGCAGGGAAACTGTCCTGGCATGAGGCCAGTAGTTTTCAAAAAGCCCGTTCTTGTGGGCAGATGTCTTCTCATGGCCTTGGGGTTGGGGCGATCTTACAGGGGCTTGAGATCATAGGCGAAGATCAGCAGGTCGTTGATCACATTGATGTTTTGACCTGTTCTGTTGCCCCGTTGCAAAGTTTTAAAATGTCGCTGAGCCCTGTTGTACAGGAACAAGTCATGATCGCGACACAGATGGTTCTCGATAAGCTAAATGCAGGAAGGGGGCTATCATGACTTCTTCCTCCCTTCAAGGTTTGCCCATTCGGGTGAAGATTCTTGATGAAGTTTCTGTGGCAGAAGCCACGCGCTGGACGGCGCGTGTGCTGTTTAAAGGGGAGGATCAACCCAGTGACATTCTGATTTTGCTGGTGGAAGGGCGCTACAAGGCATTGCCGTTGCTATGCCCTCATGGGCAAGCCTCTTTATTGTATGCCCCACTTGAGGGGACACGCCTGACCTGTACGCGTCATGGGCGGACCTTTGATCTGGTGGGAGCCGATTCCATTGCCATGGATGTGTTGTGTGATCATGAGAATTTTTATGTTCTGGATACGACCAGCCCGGAGGCGGTTGATAGCACGGCACTTAAAGAAAAAGTTCTGAGCCTTGAAATTGAACTGGAAGCCCAGCGGGCGGCAAATTCCGCGCTGGAAGAACAGGTTGTTTCCGGCATGGAAGAAATGGATGTCATGTTTTCTGAGCTGGAAAGCCGGAAAACCGAATGGAAGGAAAAGTCCCACCATTTGGGCAAGCTGAATGATCTGGTAACTCGTGTCACAGATTCCATGCGCGATGTGATTGTGATTGCAGGACGCAATGGGCGTATTCAACGGGTGAATAAATCGGCCATGTCGGTTTTTGACTGTGAAGAATTTGATTTTATTGGCCGTCCCGTTGATGATTTATTGGCTGCAAAAGATCTTGAGCGTTTGAGCAGTCAACATTATGAAAAAGTCGCCCCGGACTTACCTGTACTTTATCAATTATGTTTTGCGATTCAAGGGTTTGAGCAGGAAGTGTCCCTGCGATTTGATATCCGTTCCAACGGGAATGCCGCCTTGGCCCATCCGTTCTTGTTACGGGGGACCCGCCTTTATGATTCCCACAACAAGGAAGAAGGGGCCATTTTTGTCTTTAGTGATATTTCCGGTGTGAAAGAACGGGAATTTCGCCTGCGCCAGAAAGAAAATGAAAAAGCCCTGCGCTTGCTGGAGGCAACGCTTAGTAATATTTCCCATGGGATTGCCGTTTTTGATGAAGATGGCGAATTACTGGTGTCAAACCCGGCCTTTGTGCGCATAACGGGCTGCAAACAGCGCTGGGCCGTGCCGGGGACACCTTATGAAAAATTCCTCGCTCTGGAAAATGAGCGCACCAACCTGTGTTCGTTAGGGCCGGATGAAAGAAGCCTGAAAAGCCTGCAAACGTCTTCTCGTTCATGGGAAAGCTATTATCAGGGTGGCCGGGTTGTTGATTGCCAGACAAATGTGATGGGGGGCGGGCGCTTTGCCCTTGTCTCTCAGGATGTCACCCGTTTGCGCGAAGATGCTGAGCAGATGCGCCTGATGTCTTATGCACTGGAACAATCCCCGGCAGAAGTGATCATTACTGATGAAGATGGGGTGATTGAATATGTGAATGCAAAATTCACGGAAAATACGGGCTATACGAAGGAACAGGCCATTGGCCATCGTACCAACATGGTGCGTTCCGGCCAAACACCGAATGAATATTACGAGACCCTGTGGCAAACGGTTAAACAAGGCAAGCATTGGAGTGGTGAAGTCCTGAATAAACGCAAGGATGGAAGCCTGTTCTGGCAGCTTTTATCAATTGCCCCGATGTATGAACCAGATGGCCGGATGCGTCGTTATCTCGCCATTAAAGAAAATATTGATGAGCGTAAAAAAGCAGAAGAAGAGCTGGCCCGCCATCGTGATCACCTTCAGGATCTTGTGTCAGAAAGAACGCGTGAATTAAGTGTGGCACGTGATGAGGCTGAAAAAGCCAATAAGGCGAAATCTGAATTTCTTTCTTCCATGAGCCATGAGTTACGCACCCCGTTGAACGGTATTTTGGGGTTTGCCCAGTTGATGGAAATGAGCCGCAAAGACCCGCTTTCAGAAATGCAGCGTGAATATATCAGCCATATCTTGAAAGCGGGTCAGCATTTATTGGGGCTGATTAACGAGGTTCTCGATTTGGCAAAAATCGAAGCCGGGAAGATGCCCTTGTCTATGGAGGATACCGACCTGTCCTCAATCCTTGAGGATTCAATCTGTCTTGTGGGGACAATGGCAGAAGAACGCCATATCACGCTGCATAATCTGACCGGGGAAAAACCGCTTAGGGTTCATGGGGACCCTGTGCGTTTAAAACAGATTGTGGTCAACCTGCTTTCCAATGCGGTTAAATATAACCGGGAAAAGGGGAATGTTTTCATTGAAGCTGAACAAGAAGACGGTGTGCAAACTCTTTCCATTCGGGATACGGGCTATGGTATTTCGCCTGATCATATGAAAGATTTATTTACCCCTTTTAACCGTTTGGGGGTTGAAGGCCAGAATGTGGAAGGCAGCGGTATTGGCCTTACCATTACCCGCAAGCTTGTTTTGATGATGGAAGGTGATATTCAGGCTGAAAGTGTTGAAGGGGAAGGCTCGGTTTTCAAGGTGTTATTGCCGATCCCTGCCAAGGAAGTCAAAAGACAGGCACGGGCTTTAAATCAAAATATTTTTTCCATTCAGTTTAATGGAAAAGGGCCTGCCACGCCCCCGTTGACAGCAGCTGTAGCTGAACCTGTTGAACAGACTATTCTTTATGCCGAAGATAACCCTTCCAACCAGTTTTTGATTGAACGGGCAATGACAAACCTGCCCAATGTGGCACTGGTTACTGTTAATAATGCCAAGCTGGCTGTGGATTATGCCTGTAAGGAGCAACCCAATCTGATCTTGATGGATATTAATCTGCCGGGAATGGATGGTTATGAAGCCATGAAATTGTTACATTCAAACGCACAGACACAGGCAATCCCGGTCATTGCGTTAAGTGCCAAAGCTCAGCCCTGCGATGTTGAACAGGGGTTAAGGGCTGGTTTTCGTGCCTATATTACCAAGCCTGTGAATGTTGCAGATTTGTTGAAGACGGTCCGAACAGTGCTGGAAAAAGAGATTATTTGACCCATTGCAGGACACCAAGCCCGGCCCGTTTGCCCAGGGCCAGACAGGCTGTCAGCAAATAGCCCCCGGTTGGGGCGTCCCAATTCAGCATTTCCCCACATAAAAAGAGGCCGGGTTGTTGTTGCACCATCAAGTGGTCGTCAAGGGCATCAAAAGAAACACCACCAGCACAGCTGATGGCTTCATCAATGGGACGCATTCCTGTAAGGGGAACGGGCAAGCGTTTGATCCCATCGGCCAGTTTGTTCATATCGGTAAAGTTATTTTTATCCAGACATTCGCGCAACAGGCCCGCTTTGGCCCCGCTTAATCCGCTGGCACGTTTGATATGGGTGGAGATGGATTTGGCCCCCCGGGGTTTGTTCAGCGCAGTGCTTAGTTTTTCAAGGGAACGATCCGGACACAGGTCTAGATACAGGGTGGCTTTGCCTTTTTCTTCCAATTCAAGGCGCAAGGTGCGGCTCATGGTGTAAATGGCACTGCCTTCAATGCCATCTGCGGAAATGACGAATTCGCCTTTGACCTGTTGTTGGTCTGCATGAAGGATTACCGGTTTAATTGGGGAACCTGCAAATTTCTCTTTAAACGGATCACTCCAGTTGACCAAAAAGCCGCAGTTGCTGGGCTTGAAAGGGTGGATGGGAAGATTAAGAAGCCCCTGCCAGTGCCCGTCTGATCCCAGTTTGGGCCAGCTTGCCCCACCAAGGGCAAGGATGGTTGCATCGGCCTGAAAGTTGTATGGACCGTTTGGTGTCTCAAACCATAAAGCCTCTTTTCGCCAGCCAGCCCAGCGATGACGGACATGGGTGTGTAATCCTTTATTTCGCAGGCTTTTTAGCCAATTGCGCAGCAAGGGGGCAGCTTTGAAGTCTGTGGGGAAAACCCGGCCTGAACTGCCGATAAAGGTGTCTATCCCCAGCTCATGCACCCAATTGCGAATATCATTTGGGGTAAAATCAGCAATGATATCTTCCAGCCGTTTGCCACCGTCATGGTAGCGCGATAAAAATATGCTGAATTCCTCGCTATGAGTAATATTCATCCCACTTTTACCGGCCATGAGAAACTTGCGCCCCAGCGAGGGCATGGCATCAAACAGATGGATTTCCAGCCCGCTGTGGCCGACCAATTGTTCAGCTGCCATCAACCCTGCGGGACCGCCGCCAATAATTGCGATTTTTTTTCGATCCATAAGGTACCTGACAAAGAAAAAGAGAGAATGGCTCGGGGTGGACCATTCTCTCTATAGGCATAATTCCAAGCGATGTCTAGGGGTGCGCATCGCCGGGAAAGGGAGGCTTCCCTTGAGGGCAACAAGAGAAGTTACCTATTTTATAACCTGACGAGCTATTCTTTATCTGTGACCTGCTTCACAAACCTGCTATTTTGTTTTTAAATTTAAAAAAGGCACGTTGAGATGGTTATTCGCGATAAAAAACAATTACTGGCAAATAGTGAGCTTCTGCACGGGTTAGAAGGCGATATGCTGGATCGTTTGCTGTCCATGACGGTGACGCGAAAACTGGCTAAGGGGGAAACCCTGTTTGTTAAAGGTGATCCTGGCGATAGCCTGTTTGGTGTGCAGGAAGGCAAAATCAAGATTGTCACCACCTCGCCCAATGGTAAGGAAGTCACGCTGAATATTATCGAAGAAGGGCAGTTTTTTGGCGAGATTGCTCTGCTGGATGGTATGGACCGCACTGCGGATGCCATTGCGATGGAAAAAAGCGAGCTGCTGGTGATCCAGCGTCGTGACTTTATCCCTTTTTTGGAAAAACATCCCAAGCTGTGTATTCAGGTCATGCAGCTTTTGTGTCATCGCGTACGCATTACCTCAGAAATGGTGGAAGACGCCGCCTTTTTGCCCCTGGATGGGCGCCTTGCCAAGCGCCTGTTGAATTTGGCCGAACTTTATGGCGAAGAACAGGATAATGGCGGCGTGTTGATCGGCCTGAATTTGCCGCAGCAAGAATTGGCGCGCATGATGGGGACGTCACGCGAAAGTGTGAATAAACAGCTACAAATCTGGCGCGGCGAAGGCTGGATTGAACTGGCGCGCGGCCGTGTCACCATCATGAATGAAGAAGCCCTGCAAGGTGTACTGGAAGCCGCTGAGTTTGAGTGACAGCACCGCACCTTTAACTGCGTCTAAATTGCAAAAGTGTCATTTGTGACAAGTGTGAAAATACCACTAGCCCTGCGGAGTCGCCTTGTGTTAATCTTTTCTTAACTATTTTGAAAAAGGGCGATGAAGCTCGAAATTGTCTGCTGTTCTTGGCAGGCTTTTTTGTAACCCATGCGCACCCATGCAGGTAAGACAGCACAATCAGGGGACCGACGATGGACTTCAACCAGAAACCGAATTACTCTCAGGAAATCAGTTCCAGCACACCCGGCGCGATCCTTTTTCTTGTGGATCAGTCGCGCTCCATGAACAAGCCTTTTGGCACCAACGCAAGTGGCCAGCCGGTCAAGCGTGCTGAAGTCGTGGCCGAAGCGCTCAACAACACATTGGCCGAACTGGTCAATCGCTGTACCCGCGATGAAGGGGTGTCTGATTATTTTGAAGTGGGTGTGATCGGTTATGGCCGAAATTCCCGCCCGGAATTCTGCTGGGAAGGTCCACTGAAAGGACGCCGTATGGTGTCGATTTCCGAAGTGGCGAAACATGCCCATGTGGAACAGAAAACCATTGAGACCGAAGTGCGTGGTACCATCGTTAATGAAACGGTTTCTGTTTCAAGTTGGCTCTCCCCGGTTGCGGGGGAAAGCACACCGATGAACGGGGCCATCAATATGGCACGCCAGACCCTGGAAGAATGGATTTATCGCAACCCGAAATGTTTCCCGCCCATCGTCATCAACATCACCGATGGGATGGCAAATGATGTGTCATCTGCTAACGAGTTGATCATGAGCACCAAGCGCCTAACAGACCTGACGACCACAGACGGTCAAGTGCTGCTGATCAATTGCCATATCACAGATGAGAATGACACCACCGTGACTTTCCCCTGGTCCAAGATGGAACTGCCAGACGAAGATTATGCCCGCATCCTGTTTGAAATGTCCTCAGACATGCCGGAACGCTATAAGGCCATCATCTGCGAAATATTTGATCGCGACCAGTCCCAAACCCCAATCGTAAAAGGTATGGCGTTTAACGCAGATGCCACAGCCCTCGTCAAACTGCTCGACATCGGCACAAGACAAGCCTTCGTCATTAATGCCGCATCTCACGCGGCGGAGTAGAATAAGAATATGCAAGAGACTGCTGCTGCCACTGTGACAAAAACAGTGACAGAAATTGATGTGCGCGGCCAAACCATGGCTAAGCCAAAAAATGATGTGATCAACGGGGCTACCCAGGCCGTTGTGCGCCAGAATGAAGATCGTTTTCGTGTTGAACAGAATGACGGGCGTGTCCTGATGGCGGTGGCCGATGGAGCTGGGTCATCGGGGATGTATTGTGGGGCCTGGGCGGAAAAGCTGTGCTCCCGACTGCCTGAAACGCCGCTGTCTTCCTATGATGATCTGAATGGCTGGATTGACGGTTTTTGGGAAGAGTTTTCCACTTTTGCCAAGAAGCAATGTGCCAATAATCATGGACAGCATAACAAGCTGGTAAAAGAAGGCTCCTTTGCCACACTGGTGGCAAGCTGGCTGGATCAACAAGATGATCGCCTGACATTGGATTGTCTGAATTATGGCGATAGCACACTCTATGTGTTTGAGGAAATGGGCAATGAGGTCATGTTGACAGCTGCCCTTCCCGGTAATCTCGCCAGTCAGGAAGCGGACCCTCATTTGCTCAATTGGAAAGACTTGCCCAAGGCCGAACAGGTGCAGGTCTTAAGCCATGAGATTAAAAATGATGCCATGGTTGTGCTGGCTTCTGATGGCATGGGGCTGTTTGTGATTTTGCGTTATTTATCCTATCTGGCGCAAAAACAGGAAACGGCCTATAGTGATGTGGCGAGAAACTTCATGTCAGAATATCGCCACTTGTTACAAAATGGCACAAGCCCGGTTGCAAATTTTGTCCGCACCCATCAGGCAGAGCCGGTGTCGGACTTTAAAGGTGAGCTTCTGGATCTTTATCATGCCTTGGGAACTGCGGAAGGTTTTCAAGGATATATTGCTGAGCGTTATGAAGAGGGGTTGCTCCCCAATGATGATTCAACGCTGGTGATGACCATGATTAAAAAACGCGAAGAGAGCATTGCGCAGAACTAACGCCTTGTCAGGCGTACCTTTTTAAGGGGAAGAAAGGGACTAAAATGGCATATCCAATTATTACTGAATATAAAAACGCCCTGCGCAATTTTGAGGGCCGCTTTGCAAGCCTGAAACCCAAGCCGTTTTTTGATGGTAAGGGAGAACCTGTTTTTTGGGCAGGGAACTTTGCCGTGGTATTCAAAGCCTATGTGGAAGGCCGTTCAGAACCTGTTGCACTCAAATGTTTTATTAATGATCTGCCGGATTTGGAAAAGCGCCACCGTGCCATGTCTTTGACCTTTGCCAAGTTAAAAGCGCGCTATCTGATTGATGTGGATTTCCTTAATGACGAGCTTTATGTGACCTCGAGCATTGGGGGGAATCGCGATTACCCGGTTGTGGTCATGCCCTGGGTGGAAGGCGAAACATTAGGAGCCGTGATTGAGCGCCAATGTGTTAAAAACAATCGTCGTGGGCTTGTGGCTATTACCAAAGCCTGGGCGAATTTATCGCTGGATATGCTTGGCAAAAAAATTGCCCATGGGGATTTGAAACATGACAACGTGTTGGTCACACCTGACGGGCAGTTGCGCCTGATTGATTATGATTCCCTTTTTGTCCCGGCCATGGCGAAAATGGATTCCATTGCCATTGGCGGGCCGAGCTATCAGCACCCAAAGCGTGCTTTTTATCATTTTGACAAGACACTGGACCATTTTTCCATGTTGGTGTTTGTCTTATCCTTGCGTGCCCTTGTGATTGAGCCAGGGCTTTATCAAAAATATAACACCGGACAAAATCTGATTTTTACCGGCGAAGACTTTATTTCCGGGGGACGTTCAGAACTGTTTATGCATTTGAAACGCAGTGCAGACCCAGTGGTACGTGAATGGACGGACTTGCTTATTAAGGTGATGCAATCTAAATCTATTGCGGTACCGCGTATTGAACGCGTGTTGAAATTAGCCCGCAAAACAGAAATTTAGATTTTTTTCATGTCCAAAATTGATCTTGAAGTCAAACATAGCCTGAAACAGGAAGAGGCCGCCAGCCGTCTGGAAGCTTTCTTAAAAGAGCAGGGCAAATATAACAAACAGTTGAGCAATGCCGTCTTTGAACGTGAGGGCCGATTGTTTCGTTTTACGGCAAAAGTCAAGGGATTCAAGATCAAAGGAGCCGTGGCCGCACTTGAACATTCTATCAAGGCGCAAATTGTCCTGCCCCTGACAGCACGTCCGTTTAAAGGTAGTGCAGAACAGATTTTACGTGAGCAATTGCAAAAAGCAATGAGTTGATTATACTTTTGTATAAACCTAAAGTATCATTTTTGGCACCCCCCCCGCAAATTGTTAATGATTGATTAACAATAGGTTATGCGGTATTATGAATCGTCTAAGTTGAGTCTTAATAGTTGTATTTCGATTTTTGATTCGAGTTAGCAAGTGTGTCATCAGCTGAACATAGGTGTTGAATATGTCAAACGTGTATCACCTTCAGAACCTTGGGAAAGGCTCTACTGAATGGAATGCATGGCGGGAGTCTGACAAAAATGTGACCCCGGACTTATCCCATGCCGAAATCAAAGCGGTGAACCTTGCCCGAATCGACTTGCAAGGTGCATTGCTGACCAAAGCCAACCTGAAACAAACCAATTTGAGTGGCGGTGATTTATCCGGGGCCAATATGGCCGGAGCCAATATGGAAGGGATTTCACTGGCGGGCTCTAACATGGAACGGGCCAATTGTGCCGGGGCCTATATGCATAAGGCCAACTTAGCAGGCAGCAAATTACGCTGGGCAAACCTGTCTGGTTCTTCTATCGTTGGCAAAAGCAACATGTCCGGGGCTGACCTGACCGGGGCCAATTTATGCGGTGCTCGCCTGATTGGGGTCAACCTGTCTGGGGCAAACCTGACGGGGGCGAATCTGGCCGGGGCTGACTTCAGAGATGCGGACCTGACCGGGGCTGATTTCACCAATGCCGATACCAGCGGTGCC
Source organism: Terasakiella sp. SH-1 (assembly GCF_004564135.1). Lineage (NCBI taxonomy): Bacteria > Pseudomonadati > Pseudomonadota > Alphaproteobacteria > Rhodospirillales > Terasakiellaceae > Terasakiella > Terasakiella sp. SH-1. Next base: position 315,971 of record NZ_CP038255.1, read on the forward strand.
TTTTTTGGTGGGGCAGATCTGCGCGGCACCATGCTGGAACAATATTACGATCTGTTTGGCGCAGACGATGAACCAGCAGCCCCAGAAGAAGAATATGTCGAAGAGGTTGTTGAAGAAGAACCTGTTATCGAAGAAGTCCTTCTGGAAGAAGTGCCTGAGCCAGAACCGATTATTGAACCAGAACCAGAGCCCGAACCGGAACCAATGCCGGAACCAGAACCAGAGCCTCAACTGGCTGATATTCTGGAACCGCCTGCGCCGGAACCTGTCGTTGAAGATGACTTTGACGAGAATGCATATAATGTTTATGAGACAAAGGAATGTGCCATTGTCACCCTTTGTTTGCCCAAGTTTAAAGAAAAAAGCACGCGTGATGAACATGACTTCCTTGACCTGTTGCGTCGCTATAACCGCTATTTCTTAAATACAGAAGAAAATGTTGCCATGGCGGCACGTGGGGATGCTTTCTTCGGGGCATTTGAAAACCCGAATACGGCGCTCAGTTGTGCGCGGGGCTATCTCAACATTTTGCGCGATATGAAAACCGATGCCTTTGTCGGGGTGAACTGGGGCAGCGTGACTTCTTGCGGGTCAGCCGAAAGCGATACCAAGGATTTGATTATCAATTCCATCACACCGATGGCACGTTTGGTTCCACTGGCCGAACCGGGGGAAGTCTTGATGCTGGATGAACTTTATAGACGTCCGGAAATCAAGAAAGACTTGTTCAGTTTTGAAAAAGTATCGCGTAAATGGACCAAGACCTTTAATCAGGATGGGCCCAGCTTCGAAGTGCTGTGTTATTCTGTCAGCGAAGCCAAATCTGAATAGATTCTCTATGAGAAAATGCGAAAAAATCCCCTCTTTTTATGAGGGGATTTTGCATTGCAGCGAGGGTTTGTTGCAAAAAAGTCGCTGCATACGTGTATATGGGCATGCTTGTGGGTGACTTTGCTAATTTATGCTTTATAATCGCGGAACTCTCAATTAAAGTGCTGCCTCGTGGTCGGTTTTTGAATAATTATAAACTAAGGGTTCTTCGTTGAAATACATCCCTCATAGTGTCGCTGAATGGGTTATGGCTCTTGGCATTGCTTTCAGCTTGGGTATTTTCTTTGTTGCCGTGGTGGAAGATAACCCTTGGCAGGATCATTCCTATGGTGATGCGCCACCGATTACTCTTGGAACACCTGCCCCGCATACCGATGGTAAAGAGAAAATGACATGTTCAACCTGTCATGCGATTCTCCCACCGGACCCCAACCAAAGCAAAGATTTTCGTATTCCGATTGCCGTTGGTGCACCCTCACCACACGGCGATGAGCGTGACCAACAACCTTGTAGCAACTGTCACCGCTATGTGAACAGCCTGCAACAAGATGTGGGTGGTAGTGGTGTTGCCCAAGCTGTCACCGCTGCCATGGCGATGCCGCCTCAAGGCGAAGTGAAGAAAAAACCGTCTTTACGTTTCCCGCCCAAGGCCAAGCCTTTGGATAAAGAAGCTCATGAAATTTTCACGTTTTTCCGCTTTCAGGGAAAGGTGACACGCATTTTCCCCAAAAATCCCAAGCTTGACCCACAAGCGAACATCGTGGCTCTGGTCGATAACGGGATTACACAACCCATGTGGGTCGATCTCGCCCCGAACTGGTTCCTGAAATCAGAAGGATGCCGTGTTTTCAAAGGCATGTTTATCAAGGGCCAAGCAGCAGCCGAAGACCCCAAAGATAGAACCGAGTTGGCTTATGCCACAACACTCGGTGTAAATGGTAAATCCTGTTTCCTGCGTAATTCCCACTTGAGGGGACTATGGGACCCAATGGCAATGATGGGGAAATAAGGCAATGATGTTATTGAATAATTTAGAAAGCAAATTCCAGAACCATCAATGGAACGGTATTTATTTGCTATCGGCCATTTCAACCTTGATTGGGGCCTTGGCGGTTTCTGTACAGCCTTTGCTGTTGGATCAGATTTTCAATATTCCCTTTGAAAAAGAAGGTGAAATCAACGCCGACATTCAGGTAGTCGCCGAAATGGTTTCCATCCTCTGTGTCGGTTATTTCAGTTACAAGTCTGATTTTATTGGTCGTGTCCCCATTATTTTCTATGCCTTTCTCTTTATTGCTGTCGGTGCCTTCCTCACGCCGATGAGTTATGAGTTGGGTGTGTATCTGGGTGTTGGGGGGCTGTTTGCCTTTTACTTTGCCCGTGTTCTGGTGACGTTGGGCTCTGATACCGTTCAGGTGCAGCTTCTTACTCTTGTAGGGGATCTGTCAGATTTTAAAAACCGCCCTAAATTGATGACAAATACAGTCTTCATGGTGGTTTTTGGCGGTACAATCCTAACTGCTATCGTCATGCAGATTGCCGAATATGAATATGGCATTGAACTGATTACCTTTAGCCTCGTCCTTTTTGGAGTCTTTGGGGCATGGGTCACGAAATACTCTCTCCATGATGTTGCAGAATTTTGTGCCGGGGAAGAAAAGCGCCACCCCTTGCTCCGCGTTTGGGACTTGGTGTCCAATGACCCTCGCATGCAACTGGCTGTGGCTGCGGCTTTTTACACCCGTATGGATTTGGTTGTGGTCAGCCTGTTTTATTCCCTATGGTGTATTTCCGTTGCCGATATCATTGGCGTAACCCGCGTTTATGCCACCGCACATGCCGCGACCATGGTTGGGGTCATGGGGGTCGGTGTTCTGGCCTCAATCCCATTTTGGCAGCATTTGATTGAACGTCACAGTCGCATCACGGCCATTGGTGCCTCTTTGTCTATTGCGGCTATGGGCTATGTCTGGATCAGCTTGTTTAAAAACCCCTATGACTGGGGGATTGCCCTGCCGCTGCTCTTGATCGGGATCGGTCATGGCGGGGCGACGGTCACATTGAAAGTTTTAACGGTTGATATTGCCCCAAAACCCTTACTTGGTGCTGTTCTTGGTATGATTTATCTGGCCGGCAGTGTCGGCATTATCATGCTGGTACAAAGTGGCGGTTATTATTTCGATGCCGTTGGCCCACGTGCTCCCTTTGTTTTGATGGCCAGTGGCAAGCTCATGGTGGTGATCTTTGCCAGTTGGCTGGTCATGCATCAGGTTGAAGAAGATAAAGACCATGTACTGACCAAGAAAATCCAGATCAGCTGGCGCCCCCTGATTTTCCTCACCTCCGCCCTGCCTTTTGCCTGGTTGCTGGGCCGAATGCTGTTGGGGGGCTATCTCTGGGGGGTGGATCATGAAAATATTCCGGTGGGCTTTATCAACCGATATCTCGGTGACTGGGCCTTTACCTTCCTGATCCTGTCTTTGGCAATTACACCTTTTGCCGAACTGACCAAGATTAAAGCGGTTCATAAATACCGCCGTATGATCGGGCTCTATGCCTTCTTCTATACCATGTTGCACTTCATTGTATATGTGTCACTGGAATGGACCTTCGATCTCGATCACATGCTGGCAGATGCCTATAAACGTCCGTTCATCTTCCTCGGGATTGTAGCCTTCTGTATCATCACACCACTGGCGGTAACATCGCTCAAGTCTGTGCGCAACAAGATGGACCCGAAAAACTGGCGTCGTTTACATAAAGGGGCCTATATTCTCAATATCATCGTTGCGTGGCACTTTATTCTGGCGGCAAACAAGGAAAATGGTGAACCTTATATCTATGCAGCCTTGATTGCGATCCTTCTGGGCTATCGTGTCTATGAGAATATTCAGAAACACAAGCGCCGTGCAAATCGCAAACCGCGCCGTAAACGCCGCGTGAAAAAGAAAAAATCAGCTGATGGCGCAACCGGGGATGCCCCCATCGCTGAAGCAGCATCTGAATAAGCCATAAAAAAAGGGCTGAGGTCATAAAAAACCTCAGCCCTTTTTCTTTCTCTATAAAAACCTTTCTACTCCGCCGCGTGAGATGCGGTATTAATGACGAAGGCTTGTCTTGTGCCGATGTCGAGCAGTTTGACGAGGGCTGTGGCATCTGCGTTAAACGCCATACCTTTTACGATTGGGGTTTGAGACTGGTCGCGATCAAATATTTCGCAGATGATGGCCTTATAGCGTTCCGGCATGTCTGAGGACATTTCAAACAGGATGCGGGCATAATCTTCGTCTGGCAGTTCCATCTTGGACCAGGGGAAAGTCACGGTGGTGTCATTCTCATCTGTGATATGGCAGTTGATCAGCAGCACTTGACCGTCTGTGGTCGTCAGGTCTGTCAGGCGCTTGGTGCTCATGATCAACTCGTTAGCAGATGACACATCATTTGCCATCCCATCGGTGATGTTGATGACGATGGGCGGGAAACATTTCGGGTTGCGATAAATCCATTCTTCCAGGGTCTGGCGTGCCATATTGATGGCCCCGTTCATCGGTGTGCTTTCCCCGGCCACAGGCGAGAGCCAACTTGAGACAGAAACCGTTTCATTAACGATGGTACCACGCACTTCGGTCTCAATGGTTTTCTGTTCCACATGGGCATGTTTCGCCACTTCGGAAATCGACACCATACGGCGTCCTTTCAGTGGACCTTCCCAGCAGAATTCCGGGCGGGAATTTCGGCCATAACCGATCACACCCACTTCAAAATAATCAGACACCCCTTCATCGCGGGTACAGCGATTGACCAGTTCGGCCAATGTGTTGTTGAGCGCTTCGGCCACGACTTCAGCACGCTTGACCGGCTGGCCGCTTGCGTTGGTGCCAAAAGGCTTGTTCATGGAGCGCGACTGATCCACAAGAAAAAGGATCGCGCCGGGTGTGCTGGAACTGATTTCCTGAGAGTAATTCGGTTTCTGGTTGAAGTCCATCGTCGGTCCCCTGATTGTGCTGTCTTACCTGCATGGGTGCGCATGGGTTACAAAAAAGCCTGCCAAAAACAGCAGACAATTTCGAGCTTCATCGCCCTTTTTCAAAATAGTTAAGAAAAGATTAACACAAGGCGACTCCGCAGGGCTAGTGGTATTTTCACACTTGCCACAAATGACACCTTTGCAATTTAGACGCAGTTAAAGCTGAGAGTAGTCACTCAAACTCAGCGGCTTCCAGTACGGCGAACTTATCTGGACTCCCGATCATATCGGGAATAACAAGAGAGTGTTAGAACCACTTAAAGCCATTATCCTTTGGCTTTTCCAAGGGGACTTTGACGACGATATCGTGACATTTGATGCAGCGCCCCGCAGGTGGGTGGGGCATTTCAGAGTTGGGCGGTAAAGGTGGGCCCATCTTGCGCACATTCTTGGAAATCTCTTCCAACGCAGCCCCCACCGGGGTCTTATATTGATTGCCCGGTCCCGGGCCGCCAACATAGAGGTGACATTGCGTACAGGCCCCCACATAAGGGTGTGGCATACGCTGCCCGGCCTTAATGGCTGGAATATGCTTCATGGTCATATAGCGATATTCCGTGTTGGGTGGGGTCAGGCGCTTTTCAATTTCCGCCCCGATACCTTCTTCAAAAGGTGTCTGATGCTGACCCAGGAACAAGCCCTGAATAGTGCGTTTGGTCAGGGCTGTTAGTTCCGTGCCATTGACCACGACAAAGGAGAACCCACAGACGATCAGCACGGCGATAAAGACAGAGCCTCGTCGTCCTTCAAAGAGGGTCAGGATATGTTTGAATATCCTCATGACTTTTAGCCGAGGCGGTTTGACCATAGGGCAAAGCCTTCGTCGTTGCGTAGGCGACAAGTGATGCCGTCAACGACAATATTCTTGGCGTAAAGTAAGCCGTTGGGGTCTTGTTTATCGAACTTGTAGGCGATGCCGCGCACGTTTTTGCCTTTGGAGAGGCGACAGCCCAAGTGATTGAGGAACCAGTTGGGGCCGATGGAGACTTCTTTGGCCACACCCGGTCCGGTATCTACCCAGATATGAACTTGCCCCCAGCCGATGGTATCGCCCCGGCTGAGCATACGCAGCACATTGCCTTGATATTTCACCGTCGGGGCTTTGTTCAGGGCCTGCATCTGGCCCATTTGCGCATCCGGGCGGTTCCAGGCAAGCTCGCCGCCTGTGCCTTGTTGGGTCGTCTGACCTTTGGGGGTGGCGAGCATCTGGTTGGACGGGGTCATTTCCTGGGTCTGATTTTGCACCTGTTCGCGTTTGATATCGCGCAAACGTTCCTGGGCATCAGGCTCATAGAGCCCGGAAGAGACCAGAGCCCCGATGACCATGCCCACAAAGGCAAGGCCACCAATCCCTAAAACCAGATGTTCTGACTTCATCACTCGCCCTCTTGCGCTTTCTTTTAACTATTCACAACGGCAATCTGCACGTCGGTGACGTGACGGACTTCGGCATAGATGCGTTCTTTCAGGGCCTGAGCAATAAGATCACTCTCATAGACCTTAAGCGAGCCACTCACCCCGATGGAGATATCAAGATGGATGTCTTCGCCCACGTTACGACCGCGCAGGTGACGGACCTCTTCAATATTCGGCACGTTGGCGGCAATATTGTAAACATCTTTAAGAACGTCCATTTCAACAGAAGTATCCATCAAGCCGTCAATGGCATCAATGTTCAGCTCAATCCCGATGCGTGCCACCAGGATCGCCACGACCATGGCGGCCACAACGTCAGCGATGGGGAAGCCAAGAACCGCAAACAAAATACCGATCAACACCCCGACAGAAGACAGCGCATCCGAACGGTTGTCCCACGCGTTGGCAATAATCGCCGGGCTGTTGTTTTCTTTCCCCACACAATGCTGGTAGCGATACATCAGCTCATTGACCACAACAGACATACCCGCACCGAGCACGGCAAGGAAGCTTGGCGCTTCAATATTGCCTTCGATGATCTTGAGGATGGATTCATACATCAGGTAGATCGCCCCCAAAATCAGAATGATCCCGACGATGGACGAAGAGATAAACTGGATGTTCCCGAAGCCATAAGGATATTTATCAGACGCCTTGCGCTTGGAGATTTTCACACAGAGCATGGTCACGATAGAGGCGATTACGTCCGCACCGGAGTGCAGGGAGTCTGCCACCAAAGCCACAGATCCGGTCATGGCGCCCAACAGGCCCTTATAGGTCATTTGGCAGATATTGACGACAATGGCCCACCAGACGACTTCTTCTTTACATTGCTTACATTTATTAGGAATCATGGCTCAAATACTCAATTATGCTGCTACCGGGAACGCGGTAATTGCCATTGACAAGGCGCCCGCGCATGCGTCCCTGTTCTAAAAGTCGGATCACTTCCTTACGTTCCACCCCCAAAAAACGGGCCGCTTCCGTAGAGTTATAAATCCTACTTGAGTTCACTTCGCGATGGCGCGAATTGTATAGTTCCATCAGGGCGGCGCCTAAGGACATTAAGGTGCCCACCCGTGCGATCATGGTCCACATTAGTGTCCGCCTCCCTCGTCAATGAAAGGAACCAGCGGGCGATAGGTTTCCAGACCCAGCTTCGGTGCGCTGTCGGTGATGGTTTTCTCGTTGAAATATTCAAAGCGCGGGAAGTTGGTGAAATCCGCCAAAATCTTCCAGGGGAATTTGGAAATCGCTGAATTATAAATGCGCAAGGACTCGTTATAATCCATACGACGCTGGGTAATCAGGTCTTCCATCTGTACCAAAGCGACCATGGCTTCGGTGTAGGTCTGGGCCGATTTAATATCCGGATATTTTTCCACAACCGCAAGCAAGCGACCAAGAGACGCTCCCATGTCATTAAGGTCCAGCCCATCTGCCCCATTGGCTTCGCCCACACCCAAAGCGCCTAAGCCCTTGGCCAGGTCCTTGTTTTTCCCCAAGGCATCTTTCACCGCTTCTGGCGGCAACACATCACCAGTTTTCTTGATGATTTCCGTGCGCATCTTGGCGGTATAGGAGAAAATGGAATGTTCAAGCGACGCATGGTTCAGCGTCAGGTTGACCAGGTTGGAGAACAAGTCTTTGCGCCGTTGTAAGGCTGATTGCAGGTTCCCGGCCTTGGCCAGCACGTCTTCACGGAAAATAATGAAGTCGTTGAACTTGTAAAATAGTGTGCCGGAAAACAGCAAAATCCCCAGTACCGAGACCAGAAACAGGGTTTTCACCCCTTTCATGGACGGCACGGAAAAGCGCGGTTCCGTCTCATCACGATAGAGCTGCGCCAGCATCGCTTCGGAGCGTTTGAGCCGTTGCAGTTCCTGAGACGGGGCCTGATTGCCGGTATTAAAGAAATTCACCATGGTTCACACTAACCTTCGCTTTTAAAAGCGATTACTCCCCACCGCCGAGCTCGTTGGCACGTTTGAAATGCGCCATGGCTGCTTCGTGATCATCCATCTGTTCAAAGGCATACCCCACGCTGCGGTGGATACGCGCTTCATCCGGCTTGATCTCAAGCGCACTGAGGAAACATTCCACCGCGCGCTGATAGTTACCTGTATTGTCGTAAGCCACACCCAGACGATAGAGGATATTGGCCGAGTTCGGCGTATCTTCAATGACTTTTTCCAACAAAGGGATGGCTTTTTCAAAATCTTCATTCTGAATGTAAGACAGGCCGAGCACGGTGGCGAGTTTGATATCGTCCTTATGTTCATCGCTGGCTTTTTCCAGAAGCTCGATCCCTTCATTGCGATGGCCGAGTTTAAGGTAGCACACGCCCAGATGCAGCATGACTTCGCCGTCTTCCGGGTTGGATTTATAAAGCTGTTCCAGCAATTGGCCGGCACGCTGGTGCTTGCCGGCTTTCGCCAGATTGATGGCCTTGTCACGGAAATATTCCATGCGCGTTTCATCATCGATGGTAAACAGGTCGTGGAAGCCCCCAACCAGTTTGGTGCCCAAACGTTTTAAGATGATCGCGGTATATTGAGCGTATTCTTCCGAACGCCCAACCAGGTCGCCTTTGATAATGCTCATGGGTTCTTTCCTTTTTGGTCTTTACGAATCAAATGACAGGCTTCACAGGGGCCACGGTCGCGGTGCGGGCGAATACCCTTAACCACAGTGGCATGATCGATAACGGGCGGCGGGACAGAGACCAAATCCGGGTCCGGGCTCAGCTCAAAACCATCACCCACTGTGTGGCAATTGGTACAGACTCCGCGGTGCGGGTGCGGGCGCGGATCACCGGGCAGGATCATCGGTGCCCCTTCCACCTGTGCCATACCCAAATCCGGCTGGCCCATCATGACCAGGGTGAGCGTGCGCATGGGGAAGCGGCCGTCTTGCTTTTTCTTACCCGGACGCATGAGGCGCAGCTTCACATTGGTCTGGGTGCGCACTTCACGGGTCGCCATCTGGAATTCTTCAAGGGAGCTGACTTTGACATCGCCCACCTTATTGATGATATCACCTGCGAGAATACCGGCTTCGGCGGCGTTCAGCGTGACTTCACCGACCAGAATACCCGTCAGCCCCTTGGGATATTTAAGTTTGCGGCGCAGCTCATCGGTCCAGGCGCGGCTATCAAGGCCCTGCCAGTGCGCTTCAAACAGCTCCACCGTCTTGGGGATATAGTTTGGCGGCACCTCAGCCGCTTTTTCCGGCTGGATCAACTGGCTCAACGGCTTTTGAAACTGGATGGCCGGGCTGGATTGCGCCGCCATATCCGGCTGAACCGGGGCAGGCTGTGCCTGAGCTTGTTGCGGTGACTGAATGTTCACGTTCGGGCTCATCGGCTGAACCGCCCCTTGCACCGGGGACACCCCCACATTACCCTGAAGAGACGGGCTCTGATAGGCTGCCACAGGCGGAACCGCCGCCATGGAGGGTACAGAGGTCGAGCCTTGAGGCGCAGGAGAAGCAAGCGACGAAGAGGTCGCTGCAGAAGCCTGATCACCCGCCGCCTTCTTGCCAAAGCCGAAGCTGTCGACAAAAAACACAACAAGCAAAACAAGCAAAACTGCCCCTAACGTAAAACCAGCCAATATGACATTGCGTGTCATCTTACTGGCCGCCTAAGCCCATAGTGTTCTGTGCTTTTTGCCACCAGGACTGTTGCTGTTGCACAGGCTGGCGCATTTGCTGCATCTGTTGAACAGGCATTTGTTGCATTTGCTGTTGCATGGCCATCGGTTGAGCCGTTGCGCCCATGCTAGGGCCCCAAGCCACAGGGGCAGCGGCAGGCGTCATTTGGCGAACTTGCGGGGCTGCAGGGGCTTGAACTTTGGGTTTAGCAACCTTAAAGCCAACCACATCCTGAAAGTGAGAGACAACCACGTGAGCGGGAACAATAAAGCCTTCAACCGTATTGTTTGCCCCGCTGAATGCCATGTTGACACCAACGATTTCACCACGATTGTTGATCAGCGGACCACCTGTTTGCTGCCAAGAGAAGATCGCATTGGTCGCAGCCAGTGATTTCATTGCCACACCACCTGCGTTGATGGTGTTGTTCAGGGATTGGATAGACCCGTTGTTGATCAGGATAGAGCCACTGTTGGTTTGACCCATGGCGATTACAGCAGAGTTCACACCAAGACCAGCCGTATCGGCCAGTGTGAAATATTGGAAACGTTCCGGTGTCAGAATTTTCAGGACAACCAGGTTATGTGCATCATGGGATTTCGCCACTTGGGCTTCATAACGTTTGATACCTTGCAGGGTACGTACATGAACGTCAATGTCTGTCAGACCCTTGATTGGATGAAGGGCTGTCAGAACATGACCTTTCGGGCTGACCAAGGCACCAGAAGACACCAGCGGCATATTGGCGCCAGCGGCACTAATACCAACGATACCTGGTGCCAAAGAATTTGCCAATTCCTGCGGGGAGGGGCCACCAGCATCACGAAACAGGAATTCAGGCACGCTCAGGTGCTGATATTTTTCAAAATGGTCATCATGTTTGTATCCGTTAAGGATCACAAAGCCCCAGACAAAGGTCAGGATGACCATGGAGGCAAAACCAAAGGCCAGACCACGCCACGGAGACGAACAGAAACCTTTTGTCCCGATCAAAGAACTATGTTCAAGTTTTTCGCTTAGTTTCATCTTTTAATACTCTACTGGCGTGTCTGTTTAAGTGTCAGTTGTTCGGTTGTACGCATCATTTTTAAGCCGTTCCACCTTGCGGTGCGGGACCCTCATCCAGCAAGCTCATGGCATCTGCGGCTTCTTCAGCAGCCGTGCTTTCCTTGCTGCCTTGTGCTTCAGCCTTGACCTGAATCGCGCCAATGCGTGCCACCGTATGGACAATGGTGTCTTTCACCTTATCGGCAATGGCCGTGGCCTCATCGACGGTGCAGTTTTCATCCACCCCGATGGTGATTTCCGCAGAGATGTTCTGACCGATATAGCGTGTGCGCATTTCTTTGAGCTGCTTCACACCTTCCACACCCAGCACCAGATTGGTGAGGATTTTGCGTTTCGGCATGTCGATCTGACGGTCCATCAGGCCCATGACAGAATCTTTAAAGACATGGCCGCCCAAATGCATCAGGTGCAGGGTTTCCACCACAGCCACACCCGTATCAATCCAGGGCATATTGAGGTAATGTGCCCCAACGATCCCCACCGCAACCGCGCTTGAAGAAAAGGCATCGGCGTGATGATGTTTGGACAGGGTCTTGATTAGCGGGCTGTTGCTCTCATTAGCCGCACATTTGGAATAGGCATACATGACCACATTGACAACCGCACAAAGCACAGCGGTCCAAAGCGCGATTAGGTGCGGGGCTTCGTGGATATTATCGCCAAACAGCATGGAGATGGCGTAAACCAGCAAGAAGCCGGTGACGACGAGAAAGACCACACTGACAAAGAGGGAGAGGACAAATTCGATCTTGCCGTGGCCGTACGGGTGTTCCTTATCCAACGTCTGTTCAGACACCTTGCCGCCGACAATGACGAGAAGAGAGCTGACCACATCTTTAAAGGAATACAGGGAATCGGCCAAGAGGGCGTGGGAACCGGAAACCAGCCCGACAAAAGCCTTGAGAAAAGTCAGCACGGTATTGACCACCAAGCCGACCCAGCCAATGGTTTTTATGCACTTACCGCATTTATCGTATTTCATTCCCTAAAATCCTAAGTCTTTAAAGTCGTCTCAAAGGTCATTTGGAAACAAAGCAAACATCATCTCATTTGGGATGATATTCGATCTGTTCCCGGTTTTTCTTTTTCATTGTTATGCGCGCCACACTAAAGAGTGCCGCAATGAAGCCACTGAAAAAGGCCAGAGCAAGGACCAAAATCATCGGCATCTGCACAGGGGGCAAAAAGATCAAATCAATCACCACCGGCACATTGTTTTGCAGCGCAAATAACAAGATAGCAATCGCCAAGATCAAATATATGATCAGTTTTGCCACGTTCTATTCTCCAACCAATATCTTCACGAGCCTTGCACAGGGGCGGGTTGCGAAGTCTGGTTTTCTTTGCGGATTTGCTGGATGATTTCAATGTCATCAATTTTTGGTTTGGTGCGCAGGTCATAGAGCTTTTGATACATAAAGGCACTCATGTCCGCGATCCCTTCGTGAATACCTTCACAGACCATAACATAGCCTGCCTCGGCATGGGGGGCGAGTTTTTGATGTGCTGTCATGCAGCCATCAATGACCACTTCCAATCCATCGCCGAGAACATTCACGACACCGTTAAACAAATCCTCAACAGGAATTTCCTGTTTTGCTTCTTCAGATGGACTCGGGGTCGCGACAGACATTGGGGCCTGTTCTGTTGCAAGGGCAGCAGTGGCCTGATGTTGCGGGGCGTCCGAGTTCATAAATTCAATCCGACTGTATATATTACAAGTTCAAAATCTTTGAGTGATGGAATACCAGTGTAGTCTGATTTTGTCTAATAAAAAAGGTCCCTCAACTATCTGAATGTACAGTTTTCTTAGAAGTTATTAATGAGAATGAATTGCAATAAATAATTTTAAAAAAGACTTTGTATGCTATCGACTTGAGATTATTATGGTATTCAAGATTGTAAGGGAATTTTCAAGCCTGAATTCTATTGCGAGATCAATAGCTTGATTGTCAGTCCTTATGATTGGTGCTAGAGTTATTTTAGCGATTCTAAGTTAGAGTCGTTCTGAATTTGATTTTAAACATATGGAAGTGTAGGAATCATGGCGTTTCAATTAGCCCCTTATTTGGCTCAAAGCGTTCCCGGTGTGGGGGCTTTGGGCGCGATTGTCGGTGGATCGGGTGCACTGGCAAAGAATCTTCAAAAACATAAAGCCGGTGAAATGGACACAAACGAAGTTGTTGTCGATACAGCGAAAGAAGCTGCTGGCGCAGGTGTTGCGACGGCTGTAAGTGCTTTTACCGTTGGTGTTGTTGGTGGCGGTCTGGCGGTTTCAGTTGGGACGGCCTTTGTTGCAGCGGTTGCAGGCAAGTATGTTTGGGATCGTGGTATGGAATATATCGAAGGCGATAAGGATTTTGCCCCGATTCTCGATGAAGAAGCCCTGAAATAAGAGCTGCTTTTATAAAAGAGTATTAAAAAGGGTCGCTGAACATCAGCGGCCCTTTTTTTGTGGGGCCACAAATGTTGGGAGTGTCGTAAATAAAAAAGGCCCGAACGAGTCGGACCTTTTTCTTTATTCTTTATAACGAACGCTGTGTCAGAGAGTTTACACAGTGTCCGCCTTGATGGATGGTTCATCCAGAACAACGTTGGAACGGTGTTCGCTGTATTTTTTGTAAGCGAACCAACCGCCAGCACCAACGCCAGCCAACAAGATAACCGGACCCCAGATGCCAAGACCCAGACCAAGGCCGAGACTTAAGCTTTTAGAGCAACCAGCCGCTGTACCAACAGCTGCTTTGGTTGTTGTCGAAGTACCTGTTGCAGCAACCGCATTTGTGCCCGCTTTTGCTGTTGCGATACCTTTGCCTGCACCCGCAGCTGCCAGTTTGGCTGTGCCTGCTTTGGCTGCAGCGCCGGCTTTGATCTTTGCCGCTGTTGCTGCTTTGGCTTTGGCCGCAGCAATCGCTTTTTGGTCGGCGATGGTTTCAAGACTGTCAGACATGGTCTGAATTTCTTGCGGCGTCATGCCACGAACGAGTTCATTTAATGGTAACATGGGTCCCCCGAAAAAAAACATACGCCCTTATGCGCGAATAACCCTAAATTTATTAGAGTAATTTAAAAAAGTCAAGGGAACGAGTGAGTTATAATTACAGTTGAGAGTTGTTCTTATTTGCTGACAAAAGCTCACGGCACATGACTTTTGAATGGCGCACCACAATATAAGTCAAGGGCATGAGGTGAATGATCAGCATGGTGCCAATCAAGATATCGCCAAGTGACCAGAGCGGACCAAGCGGCAGGAAGGGACCGACAAAGGTCACGCCTGCAAAGAAATAGCGGAAGTATTTGACATTGGTCCCGCCCAGGTATTCAAAACACCGTTCTGAAAAATGTGCCCAGTTGATAATGGTGGTGAAGGCAAAAACCACCAGACAGGCCGTGACCAGAATGCGTCCGATCTCACCTGTAAATTGGGTGAAGGAGGAAACGGTGAGAAAGGCCCCCGTTGTGTCCATCCACTGGTTTGCTGTTAAAACCACAAGTCCAGTGGTGGTGCAAACAATCAAGGTATCAACAACGGGAACGGCGGCGGCTAACATGGAGCTTTGTGCTGGGCAGTCGCGGTTGGCCCCTTGCCAGAACGGCGCAATGCCGATGCCCGAGCCATGGGAGAAAATGCCGCGCGAAATGCCATATTGCAGGGTTTCCAGCACCGCATAACCAGCTACACCGCCTGCAATGGAATAAGGCTGAAAGGCATATTTAAAGACAGAACCCAAAGCTTCCAGTGTGTTGGCTTCGGTAAAGAGCAGGATAAACCAGCCACACAGCAGGTAGCCGACAATCATCCAGGGAGCCGTAATGGTGGAAAATTTCAAAATGCTTTTAAAACCACCAACAACGACCAAGGCAACAGCACTGCCGAGCAATAGGGCGACCCAGATGTTGGAAACTCCGATTTCACCTGAAATGGCATGGGCGACCGAGTTGGCCTGAATCAGATTGGCGGTAACCATACCTTTGATCATAATCATAGCGGCCAGGGCAGTTGCCAGCCATCGCCAGTTTTTACCCAGCAGTTCCACAATATAAAACATGGGGGTGGCAAACAGATCATGTTCTTCATATTTTTTGGCGAGCTTAACGGCGAAAAAGACCGAACTCATGCGAAAGGACATACCGAGTAAGGCGGATACCCACATCCAGAAAAGGGCACCAGGGCCGCCAAGGTGAAGGGCAGTTCCCACACCTGCGAGATTGCCCACACCCACACTGGCCGATAGGGCAGCGATAAAGGCGGCATAATGGGCGACATGTTCGCCTTCATGATGTTTGCCTTCACGGCGCACATGCCAGAGCTTGGCAATGGTATTCCACACCCCACGAATGGCGGCACCACGGGTCAGCACGACAAAAAGAAGGCCGAGTTCCAGATAGATAAAAACCAGAAACGGATTCCAGAGAATGGAGGCAATAGTTTCCATGATATCCAAGCTGCCTTGAAGGTGGGGTTGAGGTGTCGTTTCAGATAGCTGATCTAGCATATGGTATGCAGGGAGGCAATCTGAATCCCGTATTTTCGCCTGTGTTGCAGCATATTATCGACTTATGTAATTAAGTTATTTATAATATTAAGAATTATTATCAAAAATTACTTGCAATTCATTCTTACTAAGATTACAGGTTGATAATGGAATGAAGTGAATAGTATGCGCAACCCTGCATGACGCAAGGCGGCGTGCGGCTGTTCATGGATATTTGTATCTCATGGAGTTGGATGGATGTCCTTTAAAAAAATTACAGGTATGGCACTTGGTGCATTTTGCGTCACAATGGCGGCTTCTGCACAGGCTGAGGAAGTAAACCTTTATTCTTCCCGTCAACCGTTTTTGATTAACCCGTTGCTGGAAGCTTTCACGGAAGAAACCGGCGTTAAGGTAAACATGGTTTACATTAAAAAGGGGATGCTGGAACGGATTAAGGCAGAAGGCGAAAACAGCCCGGCTGACCTGATTTTGACATCTGATATCGGCAAGCTGGACAACCATGTTCAAGCAGGTCTGCTGAAAGCGACATCTTCCGACGTTTTAAAAGAGAAAATTCCGTCACAATATCGCCACCCGGATGGCCTGTGGTACGGTTTGACCACACGTGCGCGTATCATTTATGCACATAACAAACGTGTGAAGCCGGAAGAAGTTCAAACATATGAAGATCTGGCCAAGCCACATATGGAAGGCCGTGTCTGCACACGTTCTGGCAAGCACGAATATAACGTTTCCCTGCTGGCTTCTATCGTGGCTGCCAAAGGTGAAGAATATGCACTGGAGTGGGCGAAGGGTCTGAAAAAGAATCTGGCACGCAAACCACAGGGTAATGACCGCGCACAAGTGAAGGCCGTTTACCAAGGTGAATGTGACGTATCACTGGGCAATACTTACTATATGGGTAAGATGGTCACCAATGAGAAAAACCCGGAACAAAAAGACTGGGCGGCTTCTGTTTTCCTCGTATTCCCGAACCAGGCTGATCGTGGCACACATGTGAATATCTCCGGTGGTGGCGTGCTGAAAGGCGCGATGAACGAAGCCAATGCGATCAAACTGCTGGAATTCCTCACAGGGCCGAAAGCACAGGCGCTTTATGCCGAAGGTAACTTCGAATATCCGATTGATGAAAATGCGAAACTCCATCCGGTTGTGGCCTCTTGGGGCAAGTTCAAGGCCGATGAGATGGACCTGACGAAGATTGCGGAATATCGCAAGATTGCCACGCGCATCATGGATAAGGTGCGTTACAACAACTAGGTTGGATGCCCTTTTATAAAAAAGCGAAGCAACGCAAGTTTTGATCACCTGAGATTAGGCTTGCGTTCTTCGACTTTTAATAAAGACGACAAAAAGAGATAGAGACGAGATCAATATGAACGAAGCAGTCGCCACAGCGAATATGGCCCAAGGGGTGGCAAAAAACAGATGGGCATGGCTTAATGTCTGGACGGTCGGGACTGTTCTTATTGCCCTGATGGCTGTTGCCCCAATCTGTGCGGTGATCTATCTCAGCCTGACACCGGGGGATGATATTTGGTCCCATCTGGTTGAGACGGTTCTAACGGACTATATCTCGAACACACTTTTGTTGATGATCTTTGTCGCGCTTGGCACCCTCTCCATCGGGGTGGGGTCTGCCTGGGTTGTCAGCATGTGCCGTTTTCCCGGTAAAAAGATTTTTGAATGGGCCTTGTTGTTGCCCATGGCGATGCCTGCTTATGTAATCGCCTATGTCTATACGGACATTTTGGAATATGCAGGTCCGATCCAGACCATGCTGCGTGACATTTTCGGCTGGGAAACCAAGCGTGAATATTGGTTCCCGGAAATTCGTTCCCTTGGTGGGGCGGCGAGCATGATGACATTGGTGCTCTATCCCTATGTTTATCTGCTGTCGCGTGCTGCCTTTTTGGAGCAATCCGTTTGTGTGTTGGAAGCCAGCCGTGTCTTGGGCCGTGGACCGTGGCGCAGCTTTTTCTCCGTTGCCCTGCCACTGGCGCGTCCGGCCATTGTGATTGGCCTGTCACTGGTGATGATGGAAACATTGAATGATTTCGGGACTGTGGATTTTTTCGCGGTAAATACTTTCACCCTGGGTATTTATGACGTGTGGCTGAATATGAACAATATTGCCGGGGCGGCGCAGCTTTCCTGTATGTTGTTGTTCTTCGTAATGTTTTTGATTGCAGCAGAACGTTTTGGTCGCCGTAAACAGAAATTCCACCACACTACGTCTAAATATAAAGCGCTGCCCGGCTATGAACTGCCGTTTAAATTTGCCCTGCTGGCGACAATCGGCTGTGCACTGCCCATCGTTCTTGGCTTTGTTCTGCCAGCAGGTGTGTTGTTCTATTATGCGATCATCCATTATGATCCGTATGCGACATCTGAAGTTCTCGGCCATGCAGGTAACAGTGCACTTCTGTCTGTTGTTGCGGCGGTTCTTGCCATTGCTATTGGGACATTCATGGCTTATGGCGTGCGCTTGCGCAAAGAAAAGACCCTGAAATTCATGGTGCGTTTTGCCAGCCTAGGTTATGCGGTACCGGGCTCTGTTCTGGCCGTGGGGGTGTTGGTGACACTTGGTGGTCTGGATAACGGGATTGATGCCTATATGCGTGAAAACTGGGGCATTTCCACCGGATTGATTTTCAGTGGCACCATTGCGGCCGTGACCTACGGTTATCTTGTGCGTTTC